>JAHECA010000008.1 GCA_024642005.1 Robiginitalea sp.
GCATCATAAAGCGCTTCCTGCGAATTGTCGGCTTCACAGGCGGTAAGGCCAATCATTAAAACAAACAGGGCGGCAAGGCTGGCTACTTTTCTCATAATCATATAGGTTTTAGATAGTCGGGTTACAGGTTCTTGCAACCAAAGTAGCAAGCCCCCGTAAGCATTTCGTATGCGTAAGCCTAAGAATTAGTAAGTGGCCCGGGTCTGCGAGTATTTGACCCGGTTTTGAGAGAATTTGGTTACGAGCGCGAATTCAGGGCCTTTTGGGTAAGGAGCTCCTTCAGGGCATCTACATTGCCTTTATACCCGCGGGAGAATGGCAGCTCGGCCTTCCCGAAGCGAAGCGTGCAACGGCTTTTGCCGTAATTGATGCGCGAAATGTAGTCGCCGTTTAGGATGTAGCTCTGGTGGATGCGCACAAAATTAGGAGGTAGTTGAGATTCGAAGGTCTTCAGCGTCTTAAAGGCACTGATGCGGGTGCCGTCTACCAACACGAAATCGGTGGCGTTGTTGTCGGCCTGCAGGTAAAGAATGTCCTGGGTATTCAGGTACTGGTAATCTTTATACGACTGCAGGCAAAGGGTAGGGGCCTGGGTTGGTTCGGGCAAATGCCTGCCGAGCTTGAGCAGGGTTTTGCGAATCTCAAATTCGCTGAAGGGCAAGACCCAATAATCAAAAAACTGGTGTTTCAAGGCTTCGTATGCGTAGGCCTGATTGCCAGCCAGGCCGATAAACAGGGGCTGGCAATCCAGGAACTGAAAGCAGTCGCGCACCATGGAAAAATAACTTGCTGCCTGCTGGCTGAGGTTCACGAATACCACCTCGGGCTTGAATTTCAAAATGCTGTTAAGCCCCCCTTCCGGTGTGGCATCTTGTGAAACGCACAGCAACTCCTCGTATTCCTCCAGAAAATGTTGCAGCTGGAGCGAGGTGGTTGCGTTGGCGTCTACAATGCCGTACGTAAAGTGCACAGGAAGTCGATTTTGAGTCCAAATTAGTCATTGTGAGCTTTTTAAGCCTATAAAAAAACCATAGAATTACTATGGTTTTTCTAGAAACGCACTGTCAAATAGGTGCCTAAAGTAGGTATTTAGATTGTTTAGAGTAGGATAAAAAGAAAATAAAGATAAGAAAAATACTACTTTCAACCGGTATACTATTGAAATACAGTGTTTTATTCAAAACACCGTTGGATCGGTTCAGGTATCCGGCAGGCACGGTTCGACATGGCGTCAATGAGGCACCACTGGGTTTCGCACCGCGCCAGCAATACTCCGCCGTGTGCCCGGCTAATTTCCACGATCCGACGCGATAGGGGGCCGGTCACATCGGGCACAAAAGTGGTCAGCAAAAGCTCGTCGCCAAGTTGCGCAGCCCGGAAATACTCGATATGGTGGCTGCGAACCACCCAATAGTAGCTGGTATCCCATTGGTTTTCAGATAATATATTCCAGTGTTCTCTGGATATCTCCTGTACCCACTCGAGGTAGCGCACATTGTTCACATGCTGCAACGCGTCGAGGTCATCAGGGGTAACGATTAGACGTTTTTCAAAACGTTTCATGGTTCCCGTTTTACAATACGCACTTCAAAGAGCTTGTCCCAGCGCTTTCCCGTCACAAAAAAGGTATTGCGTCCCTTATGGTAGGCAACCCCATTGAGCACGTCCAGGTTTTCGTGCTGGGTGACCTGCTTTTCCAACCCCCCGAAATTAACTACCCCTTCAATGGCCCCGCTGCCCGCATCGATAATCATCATGCTGGGCTTCTGCCAAACGTTCGCATAAATCTTGCCGCTCACGAATTCCAGTTCGTTTGTCTTGTTAAAGATCGATTTATTGGTCACGGTCTCGATGAAACCGCTTTCTTCCAGCGTGGTGGGGTCGAGCTTCCAGATGCGTTCGCTACCGTCACTTTTGTACAGCACCTTTCCGTCGTTGCACAACCCCCAGCCTTCCCTGCTTTGCCCGTAGGAAAAAGAACCCAGGCGTTCCAGGGTGTGACGGTCGTAGAGAAAGCCCTGGCCGTTTTGCCAGGTAAGCATGTACAGGGTGTCTCCCAATACGGTTATGCCTTCGCCGAAAAAGTTCTGGTCCAGCTCTGTTTTGGCCAATACCTCCCCGGTTTGAAAATTGACCCGTCTCACGCTCGAAGCTCCTTTGATGCCCGTGCTCTCGTAGAGGGTGTCACCGTAGAATTCGAGTCCCTGGGTAAAGGCTTCCCGGTCGTGCGGGAAGGTGTTCACGATCTCGTACGTATAGATTTCGGGGGATTGTTCGGCCAAAATCAGGATGTCGCGGTTTAGGGTAATTTCGCGCCCCTCCGAAAAGAAGCGGGCTTCCAGCGATTTTGTGCCCAGGGTGGTTGGCGCCAGGCGCACCTGTCCGTCGACCACCGGCAATTCCACGCCGCTCAGGTAGAACCTGACCGAGTCGGCCGCACGATCGCCCCTGGCCTTCACCCCAAGAGGCACCTGCGCCCCGGAAGTGAATTTGGAGCCGTCACCGCCCAGGTTCAGCGAGAAAAAGCGCTCGGGGCGTTCCTCCCCACAGGCGAGGAACAGCGTTAACAGTAATGTTGAAAAGCCAATTTTCCAGAAAGCCATATCGTTGTATTTCGAGTCGGGCCGTACGCAGAATCCTCAGAACGGCATTTTGCTAAAATACGGATGCCCGGGCTTTGTCCCAAACTTAAAAAGATCGTATATTTGCACGCGGCAAGTCCTACACGACCAGCTCCTGCAGAATCCCCCAGGGTGGGAACACAGCAAGGGTAAGCGGTCGAAGCGGTGCGATGTAGGTAGCTTGCCGTTTTTTTATGCCTTTTTCTGAAGGAAAGTTAGGGTTTCACAACCTTGCAACAGGCATAAAATTTGTATTTTTCCGGCCATGGACACACCTAAAGTCGTACTGATTACAGGAGCCTCTTCTGGTCTGGGCCTGGCTCAGGGCCGCCTGCTGGCAAGCCACGGTTACCGCGTGTACGGCACGGCCCGCAACCCCCTTAAATACCCCGATTTTGACGCATTTCCCCTGTTGGCCCTCGACGTGCGCGACGAGGCCTCAATAGCGGCTGCTGTAGCTGAGCTTTTAACGCTGGAAGGCCGCATCGATATTTTGGTCAACAATGCAGGCATGGGCATAACCGGGCCGCTCGAAGAGCTACCCCACGATGAGAGCCTGCTTTCCCTGGAAACGAATTTTCACGGGCCCCTGCGGGTCATGAAAGCAGTGCTGCCCCAAATGCGCAGGCAGGGTGCGGGCAGGGTGGTAAATGTTACCTCCATCGCCGGGTATATGGGCCTGCCCTTCAGGGGCATGTATTCGGCCGGCAAGGCCGCTTTGCACGTGGCCAGCGAGGCCTACCGCCTTGAAGTGCGGCCCTTCGGCATCTGCGTTTGCACCCTGGCTCCTGGCGATTACGCAACCAATATCGCCTCCGGGCGTTATCACAGCCCGCTCGGAGAAGCTTCGGCCTACCGCGATTCCTATGGGAAAAGCCTTTCCCTGATGGACGCCCACGTAGACCGGGGCGGCGACCCTACCGAGGTAGCCCGCAAGCTTTTGCACATCTTGAGAAAAAACAGGCCGAAGGTCCACTATACGGTGGGCAGCCCCATGCAGCGCTTTTCGGTAATCCTGAAAAAATGCCTGCCCGATAAAATGTACGAGCGCCTGCTCCGAAATCATTATAAATTGTAGTTTTACACGCCGGTTTTTGAAGCCGGCCAAACCTTATAAATACCGCCGCACTATGAAATTTTTTATCGATACAGCCAATCTCGATCAAATCCGTGAAGCCCAGGCCCTGGGCGTGCTCGATGGGGTTACCACCAATCCATCACTGATGGCCAAGGAGGGGATTACCGGCAAGAACAACATCCTGAAGCACTATGTCGACATCTGCCAAATCGTCGATGGCGGAGACGTTTCGGCCGAGGTTATCGCCACTACGTTTAAGGAAATGGTCCGGGAAGGCGAAGAGCTGGCAGACCTGCACGATCAAATCGTGGTTAAGGTTCCCATGATCCGCGACGGGGTAAAGGCCCTTAAATACTTTGCCGATAAGGGCATTCGCACCAATTGCACCCTGGTGTTTTCAGCCGGGCAGGCGCTGCTGGCCGCCAAGGCCGGAGCCAATTATGTGTCGCCTTTTATCGGCCGGCTCGACGATGTTTCTACAGACGGGCTGGGGCTGATAGCCGATATCCGGGAAATTTACGACAACTATACTTTCGATACCGAGATTCTGGCGGCCTCCATCCGCCATACCATGCACATTATCGAATGTGCCAAACTGGGCGCCGATGTAATGACCGGGCCGCTCTCTGTCATTGAAGGCCTGCTCAAACACCCCCTCACCGATATCGGCCTGGAAAAATTCCTTGAAGACTACCGCAAGGGAAATCCCTGACCGGGACCGGCCAGGCCTGCTGAAGGCCCTCATTTATTTTTTGGTTTACTTGCTAAAAGGAAGTATTGAGGTTGGCAAAACCGTCTACGATCAGGCCGTTTCTGCAAACAATGGTCTTGTAGGGGTGGTAAACCACCAGAGTGTGGGCAAAGTGCTCAAAGTCTTCAGCCCTGAATTGCCATTTCGTATCCAGGCCGTACTCCGCGATTAAGCGTTTCCACTGCTCCCGGTCGGTGCGCATGCAGATGCCCACAAAACGCAACTCAGGGTGGCGGTCTTCGAGCAATCGCACTTTCTGTGAAATGGCCATCAGGTGTTTGGGCTCGGGACCTGACCAGAAATAGAATACCACCTCTTTTTTCCCGTCGCCCGGGTCGATCTCACTCAGGTGCACTGACTGGTCTTCGGTACTTTCCACCTGCAGGGAGGGGATCGGGTGATTGGGCCGCAGGTTGCGAATGCTCTCGCTGAGCTCCTCAATCTCACCCAGGTGCCGGTTCTTTCCGGAGACCTGGTGGAAATCGGCCATGAATTTTTCAAAGTTTTCCTCTGAATCGTTTTTCAGCAGGTATTCGAAGGCCACGGTGCGGAACAGGTTGTCGCGCAATTCCCCTGACGTTACCAGGCTGTCTATCAGGTTCAGCTGGTGGAGGTTAAAGTGCAATTGCTCGTTTACGGTCGGGCTGTCTTCTTCACAGGAATCCTGGCACTCCATATAGGCCAGGTTGCCGATATGGTAGGTCATAAAATCGTAGTAGGGGCGCAGGAAAACAAGCCTGGGGTCGTTGTAGGAAATTAGTTCGCGGTAGTCGTAAAAATTATCGGGTAGTTCGTGGAAGGTTTTGTCGGGACTCAGCTTGCGGTGCCAGAACGGGTAGCGCTCCCGATAGAAAAAGTTCTTGTACAGGATACTGGCCCGGGCTACTTCAAAGGCTTCGTCTGATAGGTTTTCATCTATTCGCAACTGCTCGAGGGCAGCCAGTTTGTCGTCCTTGAGCGAATCCATCCTGGACAGGAAGCGTTCCGGCTCCATGCGCGTGTAGGTATCCCGTATTAGCGGATCTTCAGCCTCGGCCTCCAGAAACAGGTTAATCAGGTAGTTATTGATAACCTCGCCTTTCCCTGAAAAGGCCAGCGACTCGTCGAAGGAAACCGTATTGAGCCGCATTTGCATGCTGTCGCCCGGTTCCAGATACACATACTGCATTTCGGGCTTTTGCACGAAGTGGTAGAGCCCCGGCTCGATGGAATCGACACTGATCACAAAGCGGTTGTCGGCATCCAGGCGAGCCGAATCCAACACCTCTTCTCCCCGGTATAAAACCACGAAGTCGGAGGTTGGATTGACTATTTCCCCGGAAAAATAGGTGGAAGTGGCCCCTTTCTCATTCCCGCCGCAGGCACAGGCCCCGGCAAGCAGGCAAATCGCAAAGGCGTTACGCATCATAGTAGATCGACACTGCATGTACTCTGCACAAATCTAAAGAAACGTGCTATGGAGCCCTGTTAATAGGGCGTTAAAATAGGTAAATCAAGGGGTTGAGACTGCTGAATTTAACAAACCGTTTTGCTAGGCGAGAGGGGGCAAAATGATTACTTTTGCACAAATTTTTAAAAGCGGAAACTATGCTGACGGTTTCGAATCTTTCCGTCCAATTTGGCAAGCGGGTGTTGTTTGACGAGGTGCAGGTTACCTTCACCCCTGGCAATTGCTACGGCGTAATTGGTGCCAACGGAGCTGGAAAATCGACCTTTCTGAAAATTCTGGCCGGGCAGGTCGAACCCACTTCCGGCAGGGTTTCCCTTGAACCCGGCAAACGCATGTCTGTGTTGGAGCAAAACCACAATGCCTATGACGGGCATGGGGTCCTGGAAACCGTGCTGATGGGGAACAAACCGCTTTTTGCTATAAAAACCGAGATGGACGCCCTTTACGCCGACTACGACGATGCCCATGCCGACCGCATTGGCGAATTGCAGGTGGCTTTCGAGGAAATGCACGGCTGGAATGCCGAAAGTGATGCCGCAGCCCTGCTGTCTAACCTGGGCATCCCGGAAAGCCTGCACTATAATGACATGGCCGATTTGGAGGCGAAACTCAAGGTACGGGTATTGCTGGCCCAGGCCCTTTTCGGGAACCCGGATGTGCTGGTAATGGATGAGCCCACCAACGACTTGGACTACGATACCATTCAATGGCTGGAGAACTTCCTGGCTGAGTATGAAAACCTGGTAATCGTGGTTTCCCACGACCGCCACTTTCTGGATGCCGTGTGCACGCACGTAGCCGACATCGACTTCGGAAAGATAAACCTGTACAGCGGCAACTACACCTTCTGGTACGAAAGCAGCCAGCTGGCTGCCCGGCAGCGGGCCCAGCAGAACCGCAAGGCTGAGGAAAAGGCCAAGGAGCTCCAGGAGTTCATTCAGCGCTTCAGCGCCAACGTGGCCAAGAGCAAGCAGGCCACCTCCCGGAAGAAGATGCTCGAGAAACTCAAAGTGGAGGATATCAGGCCTTCCAGCCGCCGTTATCCGGCGATAATCTTTGATCAGGAGCGAGAGGCGGGCGACCAGATTTTGCATGTCGAAGGACTGGAAGCCCGAAGTGAAGAAGGGGAGTGGCTTTTCCGAAAAGGGGAACTCAATCTGGCCAAGGGCGATAAAGTAGCCCTGATTTCGCGCGACTCCCGGGCTACCTCGGCATTTTACGAAATCTTGAGCGGCAATCGCCCGGCGGAGGCCGGCTCCTGTTCATGGGGTGTAACCACCAGCGTTTCCTACCTCCCTGCCGACAACGCCTCCTTTTTTCAGTCAGACCAAAACCTGGTCGACTGGCTCAGGCAATGGGCCAAAACCCAGGAGGAAAAAGAGGAGGTATACCTGAGGGGTTTCCTCGGTAAAATGCTCTTCAGCGGGGAAGAAGCCCTGAAGAAGAGCACCGTGCTCTCGGGGGGGGAAAAGGTGCGCTGTATGCTCAGCCGCATGATGATGCTCCGGGCCAATGTGCTGCTGCTCGACGAGCCCACCAACCACCTCGATCTGGAAAGCATTACCGCCTTTAACAATTCCCTCAAGCAGTTCAAGGGCACGATTATCTTTACCACTCACGACCACGAATTTGCCCAGACCGTGGCCAACAGGGTAGTGGAGCTCACCCCGGTGCATACCATCGACCGCTATCTGACCTTTGAAGACTACATGACCGACCCGGCCATACGCCAGCTTCGGCAGAAATGCTATGGCGAAAAAGCCTGAGAGGGCTGCTGATCAGGTTCCAATAGCCCCCGCTTTTCCGCGGAGGGCAAATCTGGTGTCGGGTCCGGGTTCAGGCGTTGTAGTACTTGCTGTCCCAGATAGCCGGGTTGAAATTCTTCCCCAGGGCGATACCGTAAAAAAGCACAACAGCAACCACGGCTTTGAAGGTAAAGAAAAAGAGGATTCCGAATTCGGCTGCACTATTGTGCTTGGAGAACAGGCCGCCCGGGATCAGCAGGGTCGCCAGATAACTCAGCAGTACGAGCAGCAGTAACAGGTTGGGAAGTGACTTGAAGGGCCAAACCAGTAAGCGGCGCAAGGGGTGGAGGTCGTTGCCCCATTTGTGCACCAGGTAGAAGTAGTCGTTGCCCATGGGCACAAACAGCAGGGGGTCGTCCTGGTCTTCCAGCTTAAAGAGGCGTGAAGGGGCGATGATTTTGAGGTGTTCGAGCCGGGTGGCGTGATGTGCCTCAAGTGCCTCAATGGCCGCTGTGGCCTCCCTGGGGAGCGATGGTTTGAAAAAAGCAAGGTCCAAAAACCGCAGCCGGTAGTCGATACAAATCTTGCGGATGTGGCGCAGGTGGTAAATCCGGCTGGGGTCGAGGCGGTCGAAATCGAAGGAATTAACCGGCAGGCCAGCCTGTTGCCCCTTTTCCCGGGCCCCGATCTGCAATTCTTCCAACAGGTGCGTTAGGGCCTTTTCGCGCAATGCCCTGGAGCGTTCCCGCTGCAGCCTGATCTCGATATCGGTTCGCTTCAGCATCTACTTTTGCTTACAAAATTGTTTAAAATTAAACAATGACATGAATCAGGAAACGGGCCCGTCCCGGCTTCAATGTTAAATTAAGGTTAAATCAAAAACAGGCCTCTTTCCCGGTCCTTACCAAGCGCCCTTTTTATGTATATTGTCGGGCTTATCGAACCGTTCGTCGACCCGGTGAGTGCCCCGATACCTTAGGACCATGAAAAACCGCTTCCTGACGCTATGTTCGGTACTTGCCCTGACCCTTTCAGCGGGGCAGCTCAAGGCCCAGTCAGGACCGGTAGCCCCAGAAACTGCAGAAAAGCCGGCGGCAGGAAACTCCACAGAATACAATACCCTGATGCGCGGCCTGAAGGCAACCCAATTGCAGGACATTCTGCAAAGTAGTGGCCCATTCACCGTTTTTGCGCCCTCAGATGCCGCTTTCGATAAAATGGACCCGGGAAGTATGGGCGAATTGCTCAAACCCGAGAACCGGCGCGAACTGCGCACGGTGCTCGCCTATCACATCGTTGCGGGCGAGCTGACCGCTTCGCGAATTCTCCGCGCATTGTGCCGGGGCGAAGGTGCCGCACGATTTACTACGATTCAGGGAGAAGAATTGCTTGCCACCATAGAAGGGAGTGACATTATCCTGACCGATTGTTCCGGAAACCGCGCCCGCATTGTGAACGCCGATTCAAACCGGAACAACCTGCTATTCCACGAAATTGACAAGGTGATTTTACCGGGTTCCCTCTGAGGCGCCTCAGCGCAGTTCCGCGCTGAATTCCTTTTCGAAAGCCTGCTGCAGTTTTTTCATAATCCCGTCAATCTGCCCATCGGTGAGGGTTTTCTTTGCATCCTGCAAATAAAAGCTCAGGGCGTAGGATTTTTTCCCTTTCGGGAGTTTATCACCCGTGTAGACATCGAAGAGTTCCACCTCTTTTAGGAGTTTCTGTTCGGTCTTGAAGGCACGTTGGTAAAGCTCCTGGAAACTTACCTGTTGGTCGAGCAGCAGGGCCAGGTCGCGTCGCACTTCCGGAAAACGCGGGATTTCCCCGAATTGCATGGTGTTGGACCGAATCTGCTCCAGCAGGGCATTCCAGCGGATGTCGGCGTATAAAACCTCTTGACGGATCTCAAAAGCCTCGAGGAATCGCGGGTGTACCAGCCCCAGCTCGGCCAGGGTTTCCCCGTTTTGTTCCAGGCGCAGGGCTTCCGAGAATCGCGCATCTTCCATGGGCGTTTCCTGAAAAGGTTCTCTTATGCCGGCCCCTTCAAGCAACTTGCGCACCAGGCCCTTCAGATAGAAAAAGCCCAAAGGCTCTCCTTTCGCGGTCCAGTGGTCGCGGCTCCGGTTCCCGCTCACCAGAACGGAAAGGCGGTTTTCTTCGTTCCATTTTCCATTGGCCTGACCGTACACTTTTCCGAATTCGAACAGGCGCAGGTCTGGTTGCTTTCGGTTCAGGTTATGTGCGATGGCGCTCAGGCCGCTAAAGATTAGGTCGCGCCTCATTTCCGACAACTCCCGGCTGAGCGGATTCAGCAGGGGCACAGCTGTCACGGCAGCGTCGTCGAGCAGGGCATTGTGCTGCGGATTGCACAGGGAATTGCCCAAAATCTCATAGAAGCCATTGGCGGCAAGTTGGCCGCCGAGCTGGTTTTGCACGCTGTGCGGCTCGGTGGTGCCGGGCGGGGCGATAGAGGCGGTGAATTTCTTTTTGTCGGGAACGTTGTTGTACCCGTACACGCGCAAGATTTCCTCGATTACGTCTACCTCCCGGTGCACGTCGACACGGAAAAATGGTATGATCAGGCCCAGGCCCGATTCGGTAACGCTTTTTACCTGTATATCGAGCGATGCCAGAATCGCGATAATGGTGTCTCTCGGAATCTCCTGCCCGATAAGGCCGTGGATTTTGTCGTAGGAGAGAAACACATTGTGGTCGGGTATTTTCTTCGGGTACAGGTCAACTGCATCGGAGGTGATTTCGCCCCCGGCTATGTCTCGGATCAGGATGGCTGCCCGGATAAGGGCGTACTCCACGTTATTGATATCGATGCCCCGTTCGAAACGGAAGGAGGCATCTGTGCTCAGGCCATGACGCTTGGCGGTCTTGCGAATGGAAACCGGATCGAAGTAAGCGCTTTCCAGGAAGATATTCCGCGTGTCTCCGGTTACCCCTGTATTGATCCCGCCATATACCCCGGCAATACACATGGGCTTCTCCCCGTCGCATATCATCAGGTCGTCTTCATGAAGCACGCGTTCTTCCCCGTCCAGGGTCATGAATTTGGTGCCCGCGGCAACTGTTTTGACCTCGATCTTTTTGCCGTAGATGCGATTGGCGTCGAAGGCGTGCAGGGGTTGTCCCAGCTCGTGCAACACGTAATTGGTGGCATCCACGACATTGTTGATGGGGTTTAGCCCGATCGCCCGGAGCCGGTTCTTCAGCCAGTCGGGCGACTCCTGCACAATGAGGTTGGAAAGCGTTATGCCGCAATAGCGCGGCGCCAGGGCAGCGTCCTTAACCGAAACGTCGATGCGCAGGCTGCGGTTGTCTACGTTAAAATTGCTAATCGAGGGCGTAATAAGCTCGCGTGATAGCTTCCTGTGCTTTAGCCCGGCTCGCAGGTCGCGTGCCACCCCGTAGTGGCTCATGGCGTCTGCCCGGTTGGGCGTAAGGCCGATTTCGAGCACCCGGTCGCGCTCCACTTCAAACAATTCGGAGCAAGGCGTACCGGCCGGTGCCTCAGTGTCCAAAACCAGTATGCCGGCGTGGCTGCTGCCCAGGCCAATTTCGTCTTCGGCACAGATCATCCCCTGGCTTTCAAGGCCCCTGATTTTTCCTTTTTTGATCTTCCAGGGTTCCCCATTGGTCGGGTAAAGGGTGGTGCCGATGGTGGCTACGGGCACGCTTTGCCCAGCAGCCACATTGGGGGCCCCACAGACGATCTGCAACGTCTCGCCCTGGCCGACATCTACCCGGCAAAGCCATAACTTATTGGCATTTGGGTGTTTCTCGCAGCTGAGCACCTTGCCGACAACAATCCCTTCGAGCCCCCCTTTAACCGATTCGAATTCGGTTATCCCCTCTACTTCGAGCCCGAGGTCTGTCAGCAGTTCTGCCGCTTGTTCGGCCGGCCAGTCAATTTCCAGAAATTGCTTTAACCAGTTATAGGAGATTTTCATTATGCCGCTTTAAGCCATCAAAGATAAAACAATGGCGCGTGAATTCAAGTGTTGGAACCACCCGCTCACCGTAATAAAAGAACCTCCGGGCCTTTTGACGCGGAGGTTTTTAGGTTTTAGCCGGGGTGGGCTTAGATAATGGTCGATTTCCCGAGCCCGATATTTTCCTTGTTCAGCCCCCTGAAATCGTCGGAATCGCTAATATGGCTGGCGATGAAGTGGCCCACGTCGTCAGTGCCGTATTTGCTGTTCGCATCGAGGTCTGAGGTTACCATGTTATTCTTGAGGGCTTTGTTCACTGCCCGCACCACAGCGGCTGCCTCTTCGTCCAGGCCAAAATGGTCGAGCAGCATGGCGGCCGACAAAATGGAAGCGATGGGGTTGGCGATGTTTTTGCCGGTAGCCTGTGGGTAAGACCCGTGAATGGGTTCGAACATGGCACTTTCGTCCCCTACCGACGCCGAAGGCAGCAGCCCGATGGAACCCCCGATAACGCTGCCCTCATCAGAAAGGATATCGCCAAACATGTTCTCAGTGAGGATCACGTCAAACTGGCTTGGGTTCAGAATAAGCTGCATGGCGGCATTGTCTACAAAGAGGTAATTCAGCTCCACTTCGGGGTAGCTTTCCCCGATGCGGGTTACCACCTTGCGCCAGAGGCGCGATGATTCCAGCACGTTGGCCTTGTCGACCAGGGTGAGCTTGTTGCGGCGGGTCTTGGCAGCCTTGAAGGCCAGGTGGGCGATGCGGCTGATTTCCGGCTCGGTGTAGATACACAGGTCAGAAGCCGTGTTGCCGTCTTCGCTCAGGAATTTCTCCCCGAAATAAATGCCGCCTGTAAGCTCGCGGTAAATCACGAAATCGGTGCCGCTGATGCGGTTTTCGCGCAGGGGCGATTTTTCGATCAGGGTGGGGAATACCTTTACCGGGCGTATGTTGCTGAAGAGCCCCAGCTCTTTGCGCAGCCGCAGCAAGCCCTGCTCGGGGCGTACCTTGGCGCTGGGGTCGTTGTCGTATTTGGGGTCGCCTATGGCGCCAAAAAGCACGGCGTCTGAGGCCTTGCAGAGCGCCAGGGTGTCGTCTGGCAGGGGGTTACCTGTTTTATCAATGGCAATGGCCCCTACGGGGGCCTCCACAAATTCAAACTGATGCCCGAAGGCTTCTTCCACAGCCTGCAGGCAGGCCACGGCCTGAGCGGCTACTTCCGGACCGATCCCGTCGCCCGGGAGCAATGCGATTTTCAATTTCATCAAGCGATACTTTGGATATTTATGGCAGCGACTTCCACAATTTCATGGATGTCTTCGTCTACGACCTCCTTTTTGCGGTCCGCGAATTGCAGGAATATTTCATATACTTTGTCGAGTTGCACCTTGGTGAGTTCGTACCCCACATTCTTGGCCCGGTAGGCCAGGGCGGCCCGCCCGCTGCGCGCAGTGAGCACAATGGAGGAATGGTCGACCCCCACCTCGTGCGGGTCGATGATTTCATAGGTTTCCCGTTTTTTGATTACCCCGTCCTGGTGGATGCCTGAACTGTGCGCAAAGGCATTGGAGCCCACTATGGCCTTGTTGGGCTGAACAGGCATGCCCATTTTCTGGGAAACCATCTGGCTGGTGCTGTACAACAGCTTGCTGTTGATGTCGGTATCCAGGTTCAGGTAGGGGTGCTGGCGCAGGATCATCACCACCTCCTCCAGGGAGGTGTTGCCGGCCCTTTCGCCTATGCCGTTGATGGTGCACTCGATTTGCCGGGCCCCGTTGATTACCCCTGAAATGGAGTTTGCCGTGGCCAGGCCCAGGTCGTTATGGCAGTGGCATGAAAGGATGGCCTTGTCGATGCCCTTCACGTTCTCCTTCAGGTATTTCATCTTGGCTCCGTACTCTTCGGGCAGGCAATAGCCGGTGGTGTCGGGAATGTTCAGCACGGTGGCCCCGGCTTTGATTACGGCCTCGCACACCCGGGCCAGGTATTCGTTGTCGGTGCGCCCGGCGTCTTCGGCGTAGAACTCCACGTCTTCGACAAAGCTTTTAGCATAGCTGACCGCTTCGACGGCACGCTCGATAATCGCTTCCCGGTTCGAGTTGAACTTGAACTGAATATGCGAATCAGAAGTGCCGATCCCGGTATGAATCCGCGGCCGCCTGGCTTTCTTGAGCGCTTCGGCAGCCACTTCGATATCTTTCTTAACGGCCCGGGTAAGTCCGCAAACTGTGGCGTGCTTGACAATTCGAGCGATATCGGCAACCGATTTAAAGTCGCCGGGGCTCGAAATGGGGAAGCCAGCCTCGATCACGTCTACGCCCAATTCGTCAAGGCGTTCGGCGATGATCAGCTTCTGTTCGGTATCCAGTTTGCATCCCGGTACTTGTTCTCCATCTCGCAGCGTTGTATCAAAAATCTGTACCTTTTCTTTACTCATCAGAATTACATACTTTTAGTCACCATTTACGAAGATACTTGCAGAACTCCTAACGGGGAAAAAACCCTGAATGTATTTACAATGTTAAGCAACTTTCAACTAGAGGTAAACATCTGATATACAATATTATAAATCATCATATTTACGATGACAAGTGCCCATAAAGACGCGTTGTTTGTGCTGGTGAAGTCGCTGTCCAAGTCTGAAAAGCGGCAGTTCAAATTGTATGTGGGACGACTGGGGGTAAACGTGGACGCCAAATTCCTGGCCCTTTTTAACCTGCTCGACCGGATGAAAGGGTACGACGAAGAGGTAATTCTGGAAAGCGGCATAGTCAAGAAATCGCAGCTGTCCAACCTGAAGGCGCACCTGTACAAACAGGTACTGGTAAGCCTGCGCCTGAACCCGGTTAACCAGAATATCCGCATCCAACTGCGCGAACAACTCGATTTTGCGACCATTCTCTATCAGAAGGGGCTGTACAAGCAGAGCCTCAAGATTCTCGACAAGGTAAAGGGCACGGCCATTGAAAATGAGGAGAAAAATATCGCCTACGAAATTGTCGAGCTCGAAAAAATTATTGAGACCCAATACATTACCCGCAGCATTGGCGACCGGGCCGAGGAACTTTCGGGTCAGGCCCAGCAGTTGTCTGAGCTGAACAACGTTACCAGCAAGCTGTCCAATCTTTCGCTGCAGCTCTACAGCATGATGCTCAAGATGGGCTATGTGCGCAACGATGCCGATTACCGCAACGTAACCGCGTATTTTGAAACGCATTTACCGGTTTACCAGATCGATAAATTGGGTTTCCGCGAAAAACTGTGGCTGTACAAGGCACATCTCTGGTACAGCTTCCTGATCCAGGATTTTCTCTCTTCCTATAAATACTCCAGTAAGTGGGTAGACCTCTTCTATGAGCAACCCACAATGATTAACCTGAATCCCGTCTTTTTCCTGAAAGGGAACAACTATTTGCTGGAGTCGCTCTTTTTCGTGAAATACAGCAGCCAGTTCAAGCTGGTACTCAAGCGGCTCGAAAAGGTGATTGCGGGAAAGGACTTCCCCAAGAACGACAACGTGGCCTCCCTGAGCTTCCTCTATGTGAATGCCAATAAGCTCAACCTGCATTTTCTGGACGGTACTTTCGAGAAAGGGCTTTACCTGGTCAAAATTGTGGAGTATGGCATAAACAAGCACCGCGATACCCTCGACCAGCACCACATCATGCTGTTCTATTACAAAATCGCCTGCCTGTATTTCGGCATTGGCGACCACAAGATGTGTATTCAGTATCTGAAGAAGATCATCCAGAACAAGAGTATGAAGGTGCGCGAAGACCTCATGTGCTTCGCCCGGGTGCTGAGCCTGGTCGCCCATTACGAGGCGGGCATGGACTACCACCTTGAAGTTCAACTTAAAAGCACCTACAAGTTCTTATTGAAAATGAATGAGTTGCATGCCGTGCAAAAGGAAATGATCAAATTCCTGAGGAAGATGGGCTCCATCTACCCGCACGACCTGCGCGCGGCCTTTCAGGAGTTGTACGACCGCCTCAAGGTCTACGAAGACCACCCGTACGAAAAGCGCGCTTTCCTATACCTCGACATCCTCTCCTGGCTCGAGAGCCACCTGGAGGGGCGACCGGTGGCCGAAATCATCAGGGAGAAGGCCCTGGCGATTACCCGGTAGTTGAGGAGCCAATTTGTCCATCTGCATCGGAGTGCCTGTGCGGTTAACTAGCTGACAGGCGCCTTTCGGCGGGAGGGGGTTAATCCCCGAGCGTCCAGTCTCTGAAAGCATTCCATTTTTCCGGATCCCCATTGATTTCAAAGGTTTCAGACCTGTCGAATGCCAGTGCGGCAGCCCCGAATCCGGCGCCAAGCAAAGTGCCCAAGACAGCGCCCCCTGCCGCCCCGTCGCCGGCTGTATAGCCAAAAAAGGGGACATCCGGGTCTGCTGAAGCCGCCCCGGCAACGGCAAATACCACAGCACCTGTGGCAGCGCCAAACACGATGCTGTTGCCGGCCGACCGGTAGGTTTTTATCCTGCCGAGGGAGCTTAAGGGAAATTCGGAAATAGCATCCTTCCGGCTAAGCTGCAACCCGTTTTCTGAAATCGCAGATAAGTTGCCCTTGGCCACTTTTTTCCCCTGCATGTTGTAGACGCGTACGAAAACATGCGCATTTTTGGATTGATTTTGGGCGCTCAGGGGCATAATGCAAATCAGGGCGAAGGCTAACAGGAAATTTTTCAAGGCGGGTCGGCGTTTCAGATGGTTAAATCCAAGATACGCCAAAATCGGCACAGGCGAGCTTTATTTGAGAGGGCTTGATGCAGCAGGGATGCTTTGGAACCTGTCCGGATAAAGCTACTCACCAGCCGCAATCATTTTGGGGCGCCTGCTTAAATGGTCGGTAACCTGTTCATAGGCCAACCCGAATGACAGCACCTTTCGGTCGTCACCCAGTTTGCCCAGTATTTGCATCCCCATGGGTCGTCCCCGGGCATCGAATCCCACCGGGACGTTCAGTACGGGGATGCCCCCCAGGCTGCCCGGCACCACCACTTCCATCCACCGGTGGTAGGTATCCATGGCGCGGCCGTCGATCTGCTTCGGCCAGTGAATTTCCTTCGGGTAGGGGAATACCTGGGCCGAAGGCAGGACCAGGAAGTCATACCTGCCGAAGAGCCTGTCGAGCTCGGTGTACCATTCGGAGCGTATGGTCTGGGCCCGTGCCACGTCCTGTTCGGTAAGTCCCAGGCCCTGTTCGATCTCCCAGACCAGTTCCGGTTTGAGCAGGGCCCGGTTTGCAGGCACCTCATAGTATTCCAGCATGTCTATGCGGCCATGGTGGCGCAGGGTGGTCCAGCTCTCCCAAAGGTCTGAGGGCAACAGGCCGGGTTGCACGGGCTCGACCAGGGACCCGGCTTCGGCTACCGCAGCCAGGTTGGCCATGCACAACTCCAGAATTCCGGCCTCCATGGCAAGGTAATGGTTCAGGTCGCCCATCCAGCCGATTTTTATGCCCTTTAGGCCAAGGGGTTCCAGGCCCCCGAATTCAGGGGTACGGGCCAGGGTTTGCAGCAGTTGTATGGTATCGCGGGTGTTGCGGCCCATGGGCCCGGAAGTGGAAAGCAGCCGGTCGCTGAGGCTTCCGTCTTCTTCCACAACATGGGTGCTGGGCCGAAAGCCGATAACATTGTTAAAGGCTCCGGGGTTGCGCAGCGAGCCCATCATATCGCCCCCATCGGCTGCGGGCAACATATGGGTCCCAAGCCCGCAGGCCGCCCCGCCGCTGCTTCCACCGGCAGTTAGCTCCGGGTTGTAGGCACTCCCCGTTGCTCCGAACACCGGGTTATACGATTGGGAGCCCAGGCCGAATTCGGGCGTGTTGGTCTTGCCGATGAAAATGGCCCCTTGTGCCCGGATCTTTTCAGCAATTGGGCCGTCTGCCACGGCAACCCGGTCTTTGAACATGGGCGAACCTAACGTATAGGGCAAGCCCATTACGGGCTGCAAATCCTTGATGGCATGGGGCATGCCGTGCATCCAGCCCCAATATTCTCCCCGGGCCAGGGCAGCATCGGCTTCCCGGGCCTGACGCAATAAAACATCATCGGCAGCCAGGCTTACAAGAGCATTGTAAACGGGGTTGTAGGTGTGGATGCGCGCAAGATAGGCCTGCATTACCTCCAGGCAACTCACCTGTTTGCCGTGGATGGCTGCAGACAATTCGGTAGCGCTCAGGTCGGTCGGGTCAGCTGGCAGCCCGCCGGCAAAGAGCCTGCCCGAAAAGGGGAGGGGCGCTGCCAGGGCAACCCCCGCAGCCCCTGCATTTCTGATAAAGGTTCTCCGCTTCATGGGTTATTTCAGTTTGTTCAGGAGGTGGTCTGCATTTTGGGCCTCAAGTGCGGCGGGCAGATATTTTTTCGCTGTTTCCAATACTGACAAGCTTTAAAGATTACTGGACTTCTTCCTGTTTTACTGCCTTTCCCGGTTTTTGAAGCGGGCATTTCGGCATCGCCGTCTGGCCCGAATCATTTCGAAGTCCCTTTATCCTGTTCAAGGTTTACACTAAAAGCTGGAGCCTTATAGTCTTTGGGCAAATAATCGGCGGGAATCGTGGTCATGTTTCCGTCTCTGGCAGCGCGGTAATGAGGCGAAAGAATTTCTATCCCCCTCTCGTTGCATACATCCTGGATGTTCTGATGCAGGTTGGAATATAGTAAAGCCTGCCTTCCGGCTTCGCGGGTGTAGGCATTAATCTGATAGGACACATAAAAATCATCCAGGCTGGTTTGCAAGACAAAGGGGGTGGGTTCGTCCAGTATAAATTCGGTTTTTAAGGCGGCATCGATCAGGGCCTGATGCATTTTTTTCCAGGGGACATCATAGCCAATGGTTACCGTGGTGTATAGGATTAATCCCTTCTCCTTTGCCTGAATGCTATAATTGATCGTGTTACCGGAGAGAACCGAGGAGTTCGGAATGGTTATTATTTCATTTTTGGTTGTTTTCACCCTTGTAACCAGGAGCGTTTTTTCGGTTACATCACCGGTAACCTCGCCAATTTTGATGCGGTCGCCAATCTTAAACGGCCGCATGTAGGTGATCACCAACCCGGCGACCATATTGGCAATAGCCGAGGAGGAACCAAATGAAAATAGCACGCCGATGAAAACGGAAACCCCCTTGAAAATGTCCGAATCAGATCCTGGTAAATACGGAAATATGAGTACGAACATGAAGGCGTACAACAGGAAGCGGACGATGCTGTAGGTCGGCATTGCCCAGTCGGCATGAAACCCTGATAATTTGAGTTTTTCGGCGTCAATTTCCCCAAAGATGTACCGCACGAACCGAATCACATACTTCATTACCAGGTAAATGACCAGAATCGTGAACAAGTTGGGCAGGTAAACCCAGACGGCAGTCAGCATGCCTTTGAAAGGCGACCAGATGAGCTGAAACAGCGTATCGGCCCAATGGCGGGAAAACGGGAAGATGCTGAAGATAATGGGCAGCGAAATATAGAGAAAAAGCGCATAAACAAACCAGCGTAAGACATTGGCTAATAACAATATAACCTGCAGGGAGCGGTCTGCGGCGAGAAAGGTGTATTCCTTATAGGAAAAATCTTTCAGCCATTTGCTCTTGTTCGTTTTTATTCTCTCGACAAGCCGCTCATACCCCTTGCCAATCAACCGGATGATCACCCATGAAAAGGCGATAACCAGCAAGGCCAACCCAATCCTCATGAAGATCCGCAGCACACTGTGTTCCTCCCTGGCCTGAACCAGTGCCCTGGTGATGGAATCTTTAAAGGATTCAGCCAGTTCCGACGTGCCTTTCCCATACCAGATACCATCGTTTTCCGATACGCTCATAACAATCATATCGCCATAGACAATGTCATAGGTAAAGTCCGATTTTAGCACCGCCAGGGAATCTGTTTTTAAGAAATCGTCGTCGTAGAGTTTTTCGATTTTTCCGTTTATGGCCCGTGCTCTTTCCTCTGGAGTGGCAGCGCCAATTTTGGAATAGATCAGGAACAGCGTGTCTTTCATTAACCCCAGTACCGGGTAGCCTATGGCCTTATTTCGCAGGGAGTCGATGCGGTTCTTTTTGGAGGCAATCCGCATTTTCTCGTTTTCTTCAATGGCTTTTAATTGCTGCAGTAAGCTCTCTTTGTCCAGATTGTCTGCTGTTTGCAATTTTGCAAGCTGGGCTTCCAGCTCTGCCTTTTTGACCGAATCGGTTAATCTTTGTTTTTCGACTTCTGCCAGTTTCTGATGGTACTCCCTTATGGCAATGGCATTCAGGGAATCGGCATTTACAACCAAACTATCGTTCTGTGCATGAGCTGCCACAACACAGAAGAGTAGGAGCAATGGCACTGTTTTTCTAACGAGTTCTCTCATATAAGTAGTAGACTTAACACAGATCTTCAGGCAGTCCTGGAAGAGGAAAATCACCGGCAGGCTGTTACTTGTGCATAGGAAGCCTGTCAGATTTGACACTAAATATAACCCATATCTGGTGTAGTTAGGTGCAAATGAAAAGCTAAAGGCTCAAAAAGGACTTCGTTAAATCTTGACTTTCTTAGCTCATACATGCCTCCCAAACCGGGTCGTCCGGCGGATCGGCAACGATCCTGACCGGTTCTTTCCGCACGGGGTGCATGAATTCCAGGCTGCGGGAATGCAGGTAAATCCCCCCACCGGGGTTGCTGCGGGGCGCCCCGTATTTGAGGTCGCCCTTTATGGTGCAGCCGATGGCCGTCAACTGGGCCCGTATCTGGTGGTGGCGACCGGTTTCCAGGTCGATTTCGAGCAGGTAATAGCGGTCGAGTTTTTTCACCAGGCGGTAGCGCAGGGCCGCCTGCTTGCGCCCGGGGGCATCTGCCGGGAGGGCGTACGATTTGTTTTGTTTCGTGTTGCGCTGCATAAAATGGACCAGCCTGCCCGCTGCCTCAGGGGGCGGCTGGTTTACTACGGCCCAGTAGGTTTTGCGGGTTTCCCCTTTGGCAAACAGGGCATTCATGCGCTCCAGCGCCTTGGAGGTGCGGGCAAAAATAACGATGCCGGTGGTGGGACGGTCGAGCCGGTGTACGACACCCAGAAAGACTTCGCCGGGCTTGCCGTACCGCTCCTTGATGTATTGCTTGACAATTGCGCTCAAAGGGTCGTCGCCGGTCTTGTCGCCCTGTACAATGTCGCCTGCCCGCTTGTTTACGGCGATAAGGTGGTTGTCTTCAAACAGGACATCCAGGTTTTGCGGGGTGCTGTGCGAAGGGGCTTTCATGGGGCCTGGGTTTTTTTGTTGCGCGATGAGGCCAGCAATACCAGGCATAACCCCAGGCTTACCGAAACGTCTGCCATGTTGAAGATGCCCGTGTGCAGGGGCCCGGCCCTGAGCTGGAAAAAGTCGGTTACCTGCCCGAACAACAGCCGGTCCCAAAGGTTGCCCACCCCGCCCCCTATAATGCAGCAGAGCCCGATGAGCATCAGGGTGTTCCAGTTTGACCTGTACAGCATCCGGTAACCCAGGTAGAGCAACAAAACAATAGGGAAGGCGTTGAGCAGGAGCCTTTTGGCCCAGGGGCTCCAATTTTGCCCGAGGCCCAGGAAGGCACCGGAATTCTCCACCCGGGTAAGCAAAAAGTTTTCCCCGGCCAGTTCGGTATACGACCCGGGTGCGACATGACGCCGGATGCAGGCCTTGCTCCACTGGTCGCAGGCGAGGTTCAGCGCAATCAGGGCCAACAGCAGGATTTTTTTGGAAAGGCCGGGAGGCATAGGCAGTCGGGGAGGGGTTAGTACTGTTCCTCCTGGCTGGGGAAATCTTTCGATTTAACGTCTGCCACATACTGCCCGATGGCCTGGCTCATTTCGTCGTAAAGGTTCATGTACCGCCTGAGGAAACGCGGGCTGAATTCGTGTGTCATCCCCAGCAGGTCGTGGATTACCAGTACCTGCCCGTCGGCGTGCATGCCGGCACCGATCCCAATGGTGGGAATGGCCAGCTTTTCGGTCACTTTTTTGGTGAGGGAAGCCGGTATTTTTTCGAGCACCACCGCGAAACATCCCAGTTTTTCGAGCAGGCGGGCGTCGTCTATGAGCTTTTTGGCCTCTTCCTCTTCGCGGGCCCGAACGGTATAGGTGCCGAATTTATAAATACTCTGAGGGGTAAGCCCCAAGTGGCCCATTACGGGGATGCCGGCATTGAGTATGCGCTTCACAGAGTCTTTGATCTCTTCCCCACCTTCCATTTTCACGGCATGCGCCCCGCTCTCTTTCATGATGCGGATGGCCGACCTCAGCGCCAGCTTGGGGTCGCTCTGGTAGCAGCCAAAGGGAATGTCTACCACCACCAGGGCCCGTTGCACGGCCCGGATCACCGAACTGGCGTGGTAAATCATCTGGTCGAGTGTTATGGGCAGGGTGGTCTCGTGCCCAGCCATGGTGTTGCTGGCCGAATCGCCTACCAAGATCACATCCACATTGGCCGCATCGACGATCTTGGCCATGGAATAGTCATAGGCGGTAAGCATGGAGATTTTTTCTCCCCGCTGCTTCATCTCGATAAGCGTCTTTACGGTAATGCGCTTGTATTCTTTCCTGGATTCAGACATCCCAATCGGTTTACAGGCCCTAAAGTAAGGAATTTTAACATGCCCTGCGGGGCGGGCATACTTGAGCAGATTTGTTTATTTTTATGGCCAAGCAAATGCCTTGCCATGAAACTACCGATACTCTTTCTTCTGGGCCTTTTGAGCTGTTCTGCAACCGCCCAGTCTGCAGGTGAAACAGCCGTGCGCCAGACCATTGACCGCTTTTTCGAGGGGTACCATGCCCGCGACACCGCCCTGATGGGCGCCGTTTTGGGAGAAAACGTGCTCCTGCAGACCGTAGGGCGAAGCCCGGAAGGCAAACCCGTACTGCGCTCTGAGGTCATGGACGATTTTGTCGCCTCCATTGCAGCTATTCCCGACACGGTGCAGCTTCAGGAAAAACTATTGGCGTATCACATCCAGATCGACGGCGACATGGCCAATGCCTGGACCCCATATGAGTTCTTCCTGCGCGGGGAATTCCACCACTGCGGGGTAAATTCGTTCCAGCTTTTCCACGACGGGGAGGCCTGGAAAATTATCTACATCATTGATACGCGTCGGAAGGAAGGTTGCCGGGAGCAGTAAAAACAGCGTTACTTAGCAGTCGCTCAGGTTTACCCCCACGGCCAGTCCGCCTTCGGAGGTCTCCTTGTATTTGGCGTTCATGTCCTGGGCTGTTTCCCACATGGTCTGCACCACCTTGTCGAAGGGTACCTTAGCGGCGGCCGGGTCGGCCCCGAGGGCCAGCTCGGCTGCGTTGATGGCCTTGATGGCCCCCATCGAGTTGCGTTCGATGCAGGGCACCTGCACCAACCCCCCGATGGGGTCACAGGTTAGGCCCAGGTGGTGTTCCATGGCAATTTCGGCTGCCATGAGCACCTGAGAAGGGCTGCCGCCCAACAGCTCGGTCAGGGCGCCAGCCGCCATGGCAGACGAAACCCCGATCTCGGCCTGGCACCCCCCCATGGCGGCCGAAATGGTGGCGCCTTTTTTGAACAGGCTGCCAATTTCTCCGGCTACCAGCAGGAATTTCTTGATTTCTTCGTTCCCCGCCTCGTGGTTCTCGATAACCAGGTAGTACAGCAAAACGGCCGGGACCACCCCGGCGCTCCCGTTGGTCGGGGCCGTAACGATGCGCCCCAGGCTGGCATTCACCTCGTTTACGCTCAGTGCGAAACAGCTCACCCATTTCAGGATTTGCCTAAAGGCCACCCGGGTATTCCTAATGGAAGCGGGCCAGTCCTCAGGCCCGGTATAAACAGCTTCTCCTTTCAGTTGCTGGTACATGTCCGGGGCCCGGCGCTTAACGCGCAACCCACCCGGCAGCTCGCCTGGGGTATGGCAGCCCTCGTAGGCCGATTCAAGCATGGTTGCCCAGATGCGCCTCAGCCCCAGGTCGATTTCGGCATCGCTCCTGAGCGACCGTTCATTTTCCAGTACGATTTCGGAGATGGCCTTTCCGTTTTGGTCGCAGTATGACAGCAGTTCGGCTCCGGTTTGTATGGGGTAGGGGAAGCGGCTGAAGGCCTGTGCTTTTTTTCGCGCGCGTTTCCGGTCTTTCTGTACCACAAACCCCCCTCCAATGGAGTAGTAGGTTTCCGTGCGCTGCCTGCCGTCGTCAAAGTTCGCTTCGAAGGTGAGCCCATTGGCGTGGAAGGGCAGGAATTTCCTCAAAAATACCAGGTCTTTTACCAGGTCGAAAGGGACGGGATGCACGCCACCCAGCAGCAGTTCCCCGTTTTGCCTGATTGCAGCAAGGGTTTCGGGCACCTGGTTGATCGGGACCGTTTCGGGATCGGCCCCTGCCAGGCCCATGACTATGGCGATGTCGGTGGCATGGCCCTTGCCGGTCAGGGAAAGGGAACCGTAAATGAGCACGCGAAGCCGGGTAACCCGGCAGGTCATGTCCGTTTTGGCCAGCTCAGCGAGGAACCGACCGGCTGCCCGCCAGGGGCCCAGGGTATGGGAACTCGAAGGCCCCACCCCGATCTTTAACATGTCAAATACACTGATGCTTTCCAAGGGAATACCGGTTTGTGCGGAAGCTAAGGTACTGTGAAGAAATTCCAAATTCCAAATTACATATTCCATTTTGACAGGAATAACAATGGGTTTGGCCAAAAACCAGAACCCGGATGGCGCCAGCCCCACGGGACCGGCCGGCCTGAAATGACAGTATGTCAGGTTTTCGGCAATGGCATGTTGTTTGACAATCCAATAGCGATTGAACGCGAAACTCTAATACTAAAATCTATAGAATGAGCAAAATTATCGGGATTGACTTAGGTACCACCAACTCTTGTGTCTCCGTTATGGAGGGGAACGAGCCGGTGGTTATACCCAACGCCGAAGGCAAACGCACCACCCCTTCCGTGATCGCTTTTGTGGAAGGCGGCGAAATCAAAGTGGGTGACCCGGCCAAACGTCAGGCGGTTACCAACCCCCAGAAGACGATATATTCCATCAAGCGATTCATGGGCAACAAATACTCCGAATCGCGCAAGGAAGCCGAGCGTGTGCCCTATAAGGTAGTGAAGGGCGACAATGACACGCCCCGTGTTGACATAGACGGACGTCTGTACACCCCTCAGGAACTCTCCGCCATGATTCTTCAGAAAATGAAGAAGACCGCAGAAGATTACCTGGGGCAGACCGTAAGCCGCGCCGTTATAACCGTGCCGGCCTACTTTAACGACTCACAGCGGCAGGCCACCAAGGAAGCGGGCGAAATTGCCGGCCTCAAGGTAGAGCGCATCATAAACGAGCCGACCGCGGCCTCCCTGGCCTACGGCCTTGATAAAAAACACAAAGACCAGAAGATCGTGGTATTTGACTTCGGGGGCGGAACGCACGACGTTTCTATCCTCGAGCTGGGCGACGGGGTATTTGAAGTACTCTCCACCGACGGGGATACCCACCTGGGCGGAGACGACGTAGACCAAAAGATAATCGACTGGCTGGCCGACGAGTTCAAGAATGAGGAAAGCATGGACCTGCGCAAGGACCCTATGGCCCTGCAGCGCCTGCGCGAAGCCGCCGAGAAGGCCAAAATTGAGCTTTCTTCCTCTTCCCAGACCGAAATAAACCTGCCGTACATCACGGCTACGGCCTCTGGCCCGAAGCACCTGGTGCGCTCCCTGAGCCGGGCCAAGTTCGAGCAGCTGATCGAAGACCTGGTAAAACGCACCATTGAGCCTTGTGCTGCTGCGTTGAAAACCGCCGGCTTGTCAAAAAGCGACATAGACGAAATTATTCTGGTGGGCGGGTCTACCCGTATCCCGGCCGTGCAGGAAGCCGTCGAGAAATTCTTCGGCAAGAAACCCTCCAAAGGGGTTAACCCGGACGAGGTGGTTGCCATCGGGGCCGCCATCCAGGGAGGCGTTCTGACCGGAGACGTAAAAGACGTGCTGCTGCTCGACGTTACCCCGCTTTCGCTGGGTATCGAGACCATGGGCGGGGTAATGACCCGGCTTATCGAGTCGAACACGACCATCCCCACCAAAAAATCGCAGATCTTTTCGACCGCAGCCGACAACCAGCCTTCGGTAGAGATCCACGTGCTGCAGGGCGAGCGTCCCATGGCCACCGACAACAAGACCATCGGGCGCTTCCACCTCGACGGCATTCCGCCGGCTCCCAGGGGTACGCCCCAGATCGAAGTAACCTTCGATATCGATGCCAACGGAATTATCAAGGTGTTGGCCACCGACAAGGCTACCAACAAGACCCAGGATATTCGCATCGAGGCTTCCTCGGGCCTAACCGAGGAGGAAATCAAGCGGATGAAGTCTGAAGCCGAAGCCAATGCCGAAGCCGACAAAAAGGCCAAGGAGCACGCCGACAAGCTGAACGAGGCCGACAGCATGATCTTCCAGACCGAGAAACAGCTGAAGGAATTCGGCGACAAACTCTCGGCCGACAAGAAGCAGCAGATCGAATCGGCCCTGGAAGGCCTGAAAAAGGCTTATGAAGGCAAACAGGTCGAAGTAATCCAGCCGGCGCTCGACACGATTAACGAGGCCTGGAAGGCAGCTTCGGAAGAAATGTACAAAGCCCAGGCAGAATCGCAGCAGGAAGCATCGCCCAACGGCCAGGATACGGCCTCTGGGGCCGGTGCCAAGGAAGGCGACAATGTCGAGGATGTAGATTTCGAGGAAGTGAAATAAGAAGTAAGCCAAGCGGGCGTTACTAAAGGGTAAGGGCGGAATATTCCGCCCTTACTTTTTTTTTGGAACGGGAATTGTTTCCGGTTTGCCGGGGAACCTTTAATTTTACGCTATGAAACAATGGTACTCGGGGTTCTATTATCTCTTGGCCGCCTGTCTGACAGGCCAGCCTTTGGTGGCCCAGGAACCCGAGTTTTTCACCCGTAAAGATTTTCAGTTGCGCGGTCCTGTTAAAACCTGTGTGGTAAAGGCCAATTACGGGGAAGAGCATTTTGAGTTCGACCGGAAAGGCCGGATGCTCAAGTCGCTTACCCGTTACAGCGACACCGATTACGATATTACCTATTACATCTATGAAGGTGACCGGCTAAAAGAGCGGCGCGACGAGGTATACCGCAACCGGGAGTTCGACCAGCAGACTTCCCTCGCCCATTTCTACCAGCGCGATACAGCCGCCCACCGGCTGCTCGAAAAAATCGTGAGCTACGACCGCAATTTCCAGGAGCAGCAAGTATTGGAATACGACTCAATCGGGCGCTTGCAACGCTTGGTGCGATCCGATCTGGAAGGGGTAGATGAGACCCTGCTCCAGTACAGCAGCTTTAAGGATGAAGAAACGGTTACCTACCAGCTCAACGGGGTAGTGCAGCAATCGGTGCGCACCTCGCACCAGGCCCGGGGCAAGCAAACCTTAACGGTAACCCTAACCAAGAAATACCTCGACGGGGAGCCCAGCCAGGCCGAGGAACAGACCTATGACCCCGAGGGTCGGCTCATAGGCGAAACACAGTTTACCTACGATGCCGGGAAAACCGCATTCAGCCCTGAGCTGACTACCCGCTATGCCTACAATGAAGACGGCTTGCTGCTGGAGGAAATTACCCGTCGGGAAGGAGGGGAGCCGAAGACCCGGAAATACATCTACCAGATGGATGGGGCCGAACCCGGTAACTGGATCCGCCAGGTGGTTACCCCTGAACACACCATAGTGGTTCGTCAGATAACCTACTACAAACCAGAGAATCCTGAGAAAGCGGCAGACAGCACCGGCGGCTGATCAATTGCCAGGGTGCAGGCGCTCTGCCCACTCCTCCCGAAGCAGCCCGTACACGCAGGTGTTTCGCTTATAACCAGCCTGCAGATAAACATCCCTTCGCAAGGTCCCTTCCAGCCGGGCCCCCAATTTTTCGACAGCCCTGCGCGAACGCATGTTGCGCTCGTCAATCCGGAATACAACCTTCTCAAACCCCAGGGGTCCGAAAGCGGCTGCCAGCATCAGTGCCTTTACCGCCCCGTTCAGGCCTGTGCCCTGGAAAGGGGAACCCAACCAGGTCGAGCCGATTTCCACCACCTTGTTCACCTGGTCGATGCGCATGAACCGGGTACTACCTGCTACCTGGCCCGCGTGCAGGTCGCGAATCAGGTAGGGAATGCTCTGGCCCGAAGCGGCTTCCTCCAGGGCCCGCTCCATATAGGTGTTGAATCCATCTGGCGTATGCAGTATGCCTGGCGAATACCTGATCAGGCCGGGTTCTGCAGCCACCCCTTCCAGGTGCCTGAAATTTTCCCGGGTCAGGGGCTCCAGCCGGGCCCTGTCGTTGGCAAGTTGTGCTGGGGATGTCATTTCATTCCAAAATTAATTCCTGCAGAAGTTCGTGCCCGCCCTGGTAATAGCTCCAGTGCAGGCGCTCTCCGAAGACCTCACGGGCGTGTTGCTCCTGTTTGTGCCTGTCCCATCGTTCGAGATACGGGTCGCTGTTCCCGTAGCGCATCTCGACGGTTGCCCCGGGCCCCAGATGGTCGAAAGACTCCGGGCCGAGCTCGTCGGGCAGCTTCCCGGCATAGAGCACCATTCGGTCGCAGGCGATACGGCTGTTGGCCACCCAGCGCGTGAGCACCGAAACACCTTGCGAATAGCCGAATAAAACGAGCCTGGGAGCCGCCTTTAGATTTTCGGCTTCCCAGAGGCGATCGAGGAAGCCCAGCAGGTTTTCCATGTTGCGCCGGGTCTGCTCGCGGGTGAGCCAGCTCGCCCCCACATGGGTATAACTGTCGTTCAGGTAGTACAGGGACGGGGCCTGGGGTGCCACCACGTAATTCCGCACCGGGTCGAGGTGCGAAAAATGCCTCAGGAAGTACCGGGAGAGGTAGCCAATACCGTGGAATACAACCCAGACGGTTTGTGTGTGTTGGGTGCGCTCGAACAGGCTGCTGTAGGAGCAGGTGAACGGGCTGGTGAGCAAATGCTCTGTCGGGTTTCCTGGCGGTAGATCGGACATATGTTACTTGCGGAATGATTACCTTTACAAAAATGACAAATGGATGGACGAATACAAAGAAAAAATCCTGCAGGTTTGTAACGGCATCACGCAGAATACCCTTATGCAAACCCTGGATATCGAATATACAGACGTAGGGGAAAATTTTCTGGAGGCGCGCATGCCGGTCAATGCCCGGGTACACCAGCCCGATGGCATCCTTCACGGCGGGGCAACCATGGCCCTGGCCGAAAGTGTGGCCAGCGCGGCATCCTACATCTTTGTGGACGCCCAGAAATTCGTGGTGCGCGGCATCGAGATTTCGGCCAACCATGTCAGGAGTATTTCGGAGGGTTACGTATATGCCCGGGCCTCCATGCTCCACAAGGGGCGCACTACCCAGCTCTGGGAAATACGTGTGTCTGATGCATCGGGCCAATTGATCTCCCATTGTAAACTCACTACTCTTGCCCTTCCCAAAACCGATTGAATTCGGCGCCCTGTTCGAAATTCTTGAAGCCCATTTCCGGAACCAGCTCCCATTTGCGGCGTACCGGAAACCGGGTAACGGGATGGTACAGGCCGTGTTGCAGACCGATCGGAGGCTGGTTGCACCCCGCGAATGGGGCGAACCGGGTTTCGTGATGGCCCCTTACGAATCGGGGGCCTGGCCGGCGGTACAACTGCAGCCTGACCAGTTGCTCCAGGGCAGGACCACACCTGCTGTTGCTGCAGGGCGGGAAGCATGCCCGCCTGAAGCCCCGGAAGAACGGGAAGCCCATCTGAAGCGGGTTTCGGACGCCCTGGAGGCTATCCGGCAAGGCAAGTTGGAGAAGGTCGTGCTGGCGCGGGCAGTCCCCGTCTCACTCAAAACGCATCCCTTCAGGATTTTTGAGCGGCTGCTCGCCTACTATCCAGAGGCATTCTGTTATGTATGGTTCCACCCGGCCACCGGACTATGGATGGGGGCGACACCCGAATTGTTGCTCGCCTCTTCCCGGGGGGAGGCGCAGACCATATCCCTGGCAGGTACACTGCCTGCTGCGGGCGACGAGCCCCCGGCCTGGGGCGCCAAGGAACGGCACGAACAGCAGGTGGTTACCGACTACATCTGCTCCCGCCTTTCCGAGCAGGGCATGCTGCCCGAAGTTGGGGCCACCCAGCCCGTGCGGGCCGGGTCGCTCTGGCACCTGCGAACCCCCATAACCGTAAAGGCTTCGGCAGGGCATCTGGGACAATTGCTGGGGGCGCTGCACCCGACCCCGGCTGTGTGTGGCATCCCACTCGGTGCAGCGCGACAGTTCATTCAAAAGCACGAAGGCTTCGACAGGGCGTACTATACCGGATTTTTAGGCCCTTCCGGCCTGGAAATGCCCGGGCAGGCCGAGTTTTATGTAAACCTGCGGTGTATGCAGATAGGAGAGGGGAGGGCCGCCCTTTTCGTGGGAGGCGGCATTACCGGGGGGTCAGACCCTGCCCGGGAATGGGAAGAGACCCGGCAAAAATGCGGTACGGTTTGGGCAGCGGTAAAGAATTCGGGCTGAGCGTATGGAAAGCACCGGGGCCCTTCGTATTTTTGCCCCGGATATGAAATATACAAACATACCCCTGGCCCATACGGTTGTGGCGCTCTGCAAGCTCCATGGGATTCGCCAGGTGGTCATTTCCCCCGGCTCCCGCAACGCCCCCCTGATCAACGGCTTCGCAGGAGACCCTTTTTTCGAATGCTTCAGCGTGGTAGACGAGCGCAGCGCCGGCTTTTTTGCCCTGGGGCTCAGCCAGCAAAGCGGGGAGCCAACAGCCCTGGTTTGCACCTCTGGCAGCGCCGTGCTGAATTATTACCCGGCAGTGGCCGAAGCGTACTACAGCCGTATCCCGCTGTTGGTGCTCACTGCTGACCGCCCGCCTTATAAGGTCGATATCGGCGATGGTCAGACCATCTGGCAGGAAGGTGTATACGGCAAGCACATCGGCTTCGCCGGTAACCTGCAGCAAGACCTGACCCATGCAACGGCTAAAATCCGCTGGCTCCCGGGAGTACCAGTGCCGTCAGGCGACCTGCTAAAAACCCGGCAGGCTGAACGACAGGGGCAGAATGAAAGCCTGATCAGCCAGGCCATTCGGGCCGCCCGTACCACTCGGTTGCCGGTGCACCTGAACATTCCCCTCGAAGAACCGCTGTACGGGGTGCAGGAAACACCCCCTGTGACTGTTGAAGCTGTGAACCCTGACGCGGCAGCCCCTACGCCTGAGGTACCGGAAATTTTGGTTTCCCATTGGGAACAGGCCGGTCGCAAAATGGTGCTCGTGGGAAGCATGGCCCCAAACGCCATACCCGAGAAGTGGCTAAACCGCCTTGCTGCCGACCCGACTGTACTGGTGTTTACCGAGACGACCTCCAACCTGCATCACCCGCATTTTTTTCCGAGCATCGACAGCCTTATCGCCCCACTGGAACGAAGCGGGGATTCGGAAGCAACATTCGAAGCCTTGCGGCCCGACCTCTTGCTGACTTTCGGCGGCATGGTGGTATCCAAAAAAGTCAAACAATTCCTGAGGCGCTTCCCGCCTAAAGCCCACTGGCATGCCGATCCGCACCATGCCTATGACACCTATTTCTGCCTGGGGAGGCATATCCGCCAGACCCCGGCCGTTTTGCTGTCTGGGCTGCTTGCCGGGGAGGCAGGGCAAAAGAAATCAGGCTACCGCCCGCATTGGGCCGGGGTCTGGAACCGCTGCCAGGAGCGCCGCAACAGCTACCTGGAGGCAATCCCCTTCTCTGATTTCAAGGCCTTCCATCAAATCATGGAGGCCATCCCGCCCTTGTACCTGGTACAGCTGGCCAACAGCTCCACGGTGCGCTATGCCCAGCTTTTTGAAATGCGGCCCGAAAACCCGGTTTTCTGCAACCGGGGCACTTCCGGCATCGAAGGCGGTACCTCTACGGCCGTCGGGGCGGCCTGGCGGCATGCAGCCCCCACCCTGCTCATTAGCGGCGACCTGGGCTTTATGTACGATGCCAACGGACTATGGAACCGGTACCTGAGGCCCGATTTCCGGATTATTGTAATCCACAACCAGGGAGGCGGCATATTCAGGATCTTGCCGGGGCACGAAGAAGGCCCCGCCTTTGAAACCTTTTTCGAAACGGTTCACGATCATTCCCTGCAGCCCCTTTGCGACCTGCACGGGTTAACCTACAGCCGTGTGGAGTCGGAGCAGGGCCTGCAAGATGCGCTCGCCAATTTCTTTGAGCCCTCAGGCCGTCCGGCGCTGCTAGAAGTGCGGACACCCAGGGAGCTCAACAACAAAATTTTGCTCGATTACTTCGAATACCTAACTTAGATCGTTCCCCGCGCGTTCGCAAAAAAGCACCGATTTCAATGGGAAGTAAAAAAGATGAATGGCTCGCGCTGTACGCGGCCGATATCCGCAACAAATTCGGAGAGGAGCCCGACGGCGAATTCCTCCGGAAGGTAACCGAGGCGCTCGGCCCTGCCATCTACAACCGCGATGCGTGCAAGGTATCGGCTTCGTCTGATTCGGAACTTCAGACGGTCAAGACCAATTTCCTGCAAAAGAAGCTGGGCCTTGCAGACGGCCCGGAACTCATGGCGGCCATACAACAGGTTATGGCAGCCTACGGCAAGTCGGAGCGCAACAAGTACCGGGCGGTAATTTATTATATGCTGGCCAGGCACTTCGGGCTGGAATCCATCTATAACTAACAGCGCATAAGTCTCCAACCGGCCTTTTGTGCCTTTGATTCAAACTATGATTGAACTCGGGAATTACAATACCCTCATCATTAAGAGGAGTTCGCCATACGGCCTGTTCCTGGGCGACGACGACGTCGATGATTTGTTGCTGCCCAATAAATACGTCCCCGAAGAAGCAAAGATTGGCGAGACCATCCGCGTATTCTGTTACCTCGACCACGAAGAGCGCCCGGTGGCCACCACCCTGGAACCCACAGTTACCCGCAACCGCTACGCTGCCCTGCAGGTCGCTGAGGTGAACCAATTCGGGGCCTTTATGGACTGGGGGCTTGAAAAGCACCTGCTGGTTCCATTCCGGGAGCAGCCGGCACGCATGGAAAAGGGCCGGCGCTATGTGGTGTACTGCTACCTCGACCCCAAGTCGTTCCGCCTGGTGGGCTCGGCCCGCCTCGACCGCTTTTTCGAAACCGACACCGCTTCGCTTAAACCCGGGCAGGAACTCGAGTTGCTGTTTTACCGACCGACCGATTTGGGATGGGAAGTTGTGGCCGACCAGCAATATAAAGGCCTGGTATTCCACGACCAGATTCACAGGCAGATTGAGGTTGGAGATGTCTTTAAGGGCTACCTCAAGAGCCGGCGGCCCGACGGCAAGCTTGACCTGGTGCTGGAGCCCCCGGGCCACGTGCGCCTCGAACCCGCTGCGGAGCGCATCTACCTGGCACTCGAACAGGCCGGTGGCATGCTCCCGCTGCACGACAAATCGAGCCCCGAAGCCATTCGCGACAAGCTTGGGATGAGCAAAAAGCTCTTTAAAAACGGGGTGGGGGTGCTGTACCGCCAACGGCGAATTGTAACCACTCCCAACGGAATTTATCTGCCCGCCAAAGCGCCTGCCGGCACATCGGCCAGGCCGGGGCCGGAGAAGTCCTGAAAGGGATGTTTTTAAACTGTTTTTCCTTTGCCGAATAGGGGCATTTTGGTTACATTTATCGGAATTTTCTAACAAAACACCTCCCGGACCATGCCTTTTATTGAAGAGAGCGACTTGCTGGAATTGCATAAGGATATCGACAAGGCACAGATCATTAACGAACGCCTTCTCGACCAGATCAAATACAAGAACAAAGAATTAAGGCGCTCCCGCATTCAGCGGAATATCCTGGCCACGGTTACTGCCTTGTTTTTGATAGGGGCCCTGGCCATTGCCTCCTGGACTGTTGGGTTTACCTCCAGGCCCATTCCGAAAACGCACGACATGGTCAATTTTTCAATTGACAGCCTGGAAGTGGTCAAACAGCGCATGGACAACCTCAGGCAGCAGAATGAGGAACTGAGTCTGGTCAAGGAATTTTACCTGGCGCGGCAGTTCCTGGAAAAGGATATCATCTATTCGGTGCAGATCAAAGCTTTTGTCGACAAAAACATGAATCTGGCTTCCGAGTCGCTTTCCAACACCCTGTTTGTTAAAGCCAACCCATTTTACGCCTATTCCCTGGGGAATTTCGAAACCCTGGAGGAGGCTCAGAAATTCCGCCGCGAATTGGTTTCCATGGGCTTTTCAGACGCCTTCGTGGCTTCCTACCAGGATGGCAAACGCCTTAAAATAGAAGACTCCCAATAGACTTGCAGCAATTCAAGGTCTGGTTACGGGCAGCCCGTCTGCGCACGCTGCCCCTTTCTGTATCGGGCATCCTGGCCGGAACCGCCCTTGCGGCCTCTTACGGGGTACGCGATGGCTGGTTGCTCCTGCTCACTCTCTGCACCACCTTGTCGTACCAGGTAACCTCCAATTTTGCCAATGACTACGGCGACGGGGTTAAAGGCACCGACAACGATCGGCGCATCGGGCCGCAAAGGGCCTTGCAGCAGGGAGCCCTGAGCGCTGTAGCCCTAAAAAACGGGATTGTAATAGCTGCTGCGGTCAGCGCCCTTTTTACCCTGGCTACCCTCTTCCGGGCCTTCGGGCAGGAACACCTGGGGTACCTGGCGCTTTTTTGTTTGCTGGGGGCACTGTCGATCTGGGCGGCCATCCGGTATACGGTAGGGCAGGGGGCCTATGGCTACCGCGGGCTGGGCGACCTGTTCGTATTCCTGTTCTTCGGGCTGTTGAGCGTATTGGGCACCTTATTCCTGTATACCCGGCACGTTACCGCCGAGGCATTTTTGCCGGCCATTGCCATCGGGGCCCTTTCCACTGCAGTCCTGAACCTGAATAACCTGCGCGACTGGGAATCGGATCAGGCGGCGGGCAAACGAACCCTGGTTGTACTGCTGGGGTACAGCCGCGGCCGGGCCTACCACAAGGCCTTATGCCTAGTGGCCATCCTGGCCATGGGCTGGTTCGTGTCCCTGCAGCCCGTTCCGGCCAAAGCGGCCTGGTGCCTGCTCCCCCTGGGCGTGGTGGGGTGGCACCTGTTCAGCCTGCGATTTCGGAAAGACCCTGCCCAGCTCGATCCCGAACTTAAGAAAATTGCCCTCAGCACCTTTTTCATGGCCCTGCTGCTCTATCTGTCTGAATGGTAAAAATTTGTAAATTTGAAAGTGACAACTCACTAAACCTGCATCATTTTGGAAGAACCTATCAAAATACTCATCGTTGAAGACAACGTAATCATAGCAGACGACATGCAATCCATGCTGGAGGAGATCGGCTATGAGATCGTAGATAATGTAATTGTGTATGAGCAGGCCGTTGAAGTACTGCGCAACCAGCAGGTAGACCTGGTGCTGATCGATATCATTCTGGCTTCCGACAAAACCGGGATCGATTTGGGCAAGCACATCAGGGACAACTACGACATCCCTTTTATTTTCGTTACCTCCAACTCAGACCGGGCCACCGTGGAGAATGCCAAAACGGTCAAACCGAACGGGTATCTGGTAAAGCCCTTTGAGCAACAAGACCTGTATACCTCCATAGAGATCGCCCTCTCCAATTTTACTCAAAGTAACCGGCCCAGCCGGCCCGATGAGCAGGATGACGGCGACGACGGCCTTGCTTCCAATTCCCTGCTGAAAGATTCCATCTTCGTCAAAAAGCAGCACCTCTATTATCGGATCCAGTTCGACGACATCCAGTTCATCAAGGCCGATAACGTTTACCTGGAAGTAAATACCAAAGACAAGAAGTTCCTGGTGCGCTCGCCCCTGAAAGACTATCTCGAGAAACTGCCCAAGAAAAAGTTCTTCCGGGCCCACAAGTCGTACATCGTTAATGTAGATCACATCGATGCCATCAATTCCAAGGATATTCTGATCAACAACACCCTGATACCCATTTCAAAAGACTTCAAGGAATTCATTATATCGGCCATGAATTCCTGATTTGTTGTTGCCCGGTAACCCGGAATGCGACTTTCACAACACCCTGGGCCCCGCTCGCAACAATTTGTTGTGCGGGGCTCAGTGCTGCTCTATCTTAGCCAACGGATTTAAGGATTAGTTTTTTCATTTTCATATAGTGTTCTCGTAAAAGAGTCTTACCCCGACGGGTAGGGCTCTTTTTCATTGGGTATTGCGGGAAATGATCTGCTTTTGTAGTTATTTCCGTGAACAAAAAAGGTAAACTTCCCGAAATGCGGTTTTCACAACAACCCTGGGCCGGTTCACAACAATATTGGCCCGGCATTGAATTCCTCGCCTATTTTTGAACCAATTAACTGTAAGAACGCCCCAAATCTTACCGTTTGATCACCAGGCTGTGCTCACGCACAGCCTTTTTTTTTGCCGTGCCGACCGACCCCACCCGCAACTGAAGGCCAGACCCGGCAGGCAGACCACAGAAAGGCGTTGCTTTACAACAATTACTGGGCCATGGCGTTTAAAAAAAGTAAGTTTGAAACCGGGTATAGCAGCTATACCTGAGCCCGCAGAGGGCATAGGGCAATTTTTATGAAAGGAATCTTCGCTACGGCATTTTGGGCAAGTTTGCTTTTACTCCACTGGGGCATGCACGGGCAAGACTTTGCCCTGCAAGACGAAGGCAGTTTGTATGAGTTTAAGCAGCTCTCCACTGCCCAGGCCAAATACGAATTCTTCTTCAGTACGGGCAACCGCTACGACTTCAATTCGCCCTATGACTGGCTCGATGCGGTGAAATCAGACCTGAACCAGGCAACGCGCCTGGGCGATTCCACTGCCATAGGGGCCTATGAAATCATGGAGGCCGAGCTCTATTTCGACCTGGGTGATTTCAACAAGAGCGTGACCCTGGCCAACGACCTCCTTTCAAAAATCCCCACAGACCAGCGGGAAACAATCCAGACACTGCTCGAGCTCATCGACCGCAACTACGGTGCACTGCAACTCTACGACAGGCAGATTGAGGTTAGAAAGAAAAAACGCGATCTGGGGTATACCGAAAATATCTCCTTCTACGATATTTACTCCAGCCTGGGCATGCACCGTAAGGCCATGAGGGATTATATCGAAGAGCGCAAACGCCTGGTTGACGATACCGATCTCTACCAACTGGCCGAATACGACAACGATGTGGGTACTTTTCTCCTGCTCGACAATTCGCCTGCGGCGGCCCTCTCGTATTTCAAGAAGGCGCAGGGGTACATTACCATTTTTCTGAACGACTTCAACAAGGCCAAAACCGAAAACGAGCTGGAGCGGGCCGAATTGCTGCGCGGAATCGTGGACGGGAACATCGGCCGGTCGCATGTACTGCTCACCCAGTACCGGGAGGCTCTTCCTTTCCTGGAAAACAGCATCTCGATAATCGGGGAGCACAAGCAGGAATTATATCGACACTATATTACTGAAAACACCCTGGCCCTTGCTGAAGCCCATCTGGAGCTGGGCAACCTGAAAAAGGCCCTGGAGTACCTGCAGCAAACAGCCGATGCGCAGCGCGTGGGGCTAGCCATGAGGCGCAACCGCCTGTTGGCCCTGTATTACGACACCATCGAAAATTACCAGGAAGAGGTTCGCTACCTGAGGCGCAATGTACGCCTGCAAGATTCTATAGACCGCGTGGAATCGTCGATAGGCAAACAGCAATTGGTTGCCATCGTAGCCAACGAAGAGCTGGAGAATTTAAAGAACACGTCCAATACCCAAAAGGAGCAAATGGAGCGCGACAGGGCCGAGCTTCAGGCCCAGGACATGCGCATTAACCTGGTCTTTATCTCCCTGGTCTTCACCCTGCTCGGGTTTGCCGGGCTGGTGTACGCTTATTTGAAAAACATCAAGAACCAGCGGTTGCTGGCCGAACAGAAGTTCATAATCGAAAAATCCCTTATCGAGAAGGATTCCCTGCTTAAGGAAATCCACCACAGGGTCAAGAACAACCTGCAAATGGTCTCGAGCCTGCTGAGCCTGCAGACCAAGAATACGCGCAGCAAGGCGGTGATAGATGCCTTGGAAGAAGGAAAGAGCCGGGTAAAGGCCATGGCCCTGATACACCAGAAGCTCTACCAGAACGACGACCTGTCGGTAATTGAGATGCAGGGATACATCGAGAGCCTGATCAATAGCGTACAGTCGGTATTTAAAAAGGGCGGGCACAACATCAACATCACCATCGACGCCGAGGGCGTGGAACTCGACATCGACAGGGCTATCCCCTTCGGTCTTATCCTGAACGAACTGGTCTCAAATTCTTTCAAATATGCCTTCCCGGATCCGGAGCAGGAGGGCCGGATTTACATCCACATCCGCACGAACGGCGAAGGGGGATTTTTCGAGTACTCCGACAATGGGGTGGGCATGCCCGACGACTCCGACCAGCGGGAAGATAATTCGATGGGCCTGAGGCTAATCCGCCGCCTGGTGAACCAACTCCAGTCTACTCTGAACATCGACCAGACCACCGAAGGGGTTCGGTTCTGGTTCAATTTCAAATAGGTACCAGCCCGTTTCCACACGTTCCCTTTTTTAAATAAGTTCAATACCTTTGGGAGAAAGCACCCTTCCATGAAAATCACCTTTTTAGGGCATGCGGCCCTGCGCATCGACACCGGCTCCCACCAGGTGGTGGTAGACCCGTTTATTACCGGAAACCCACTGGCCAAAGAAAAAATAAGCCTCGACTCACTTGAGCCGGATTATATTTTACTCACCCACGCCCACCAGGACCACGTACTCGATGTGGAAGCCCTGGCGGAGCGAAGTGGCGCCACAATCATCAGCAATTTTGAAATTGTATCACACTATCAGGCCAAAGGACTGAAGGGCCACCCTATGAACCATGGCGGCGCCCGTGATTTCGATTTCGGATGGCTGAAATACGTGCATGCCGTGCATACCTCCTCTTTTGCAGACGGCACCTACGGCGGGCAGCCTGGGGGCTTCTTGTTGCGTGCCGGGGGAAAACAGCTCTATATAGCCGGCGATACCGCCCTGCACATGGATATGAAGCTCCTTCCCCATTACGGTAACCTCGACCTGGCAGTACTGCCGATAGGAGACAACTTTACCATGGGGGTAGCAGATGCGGTGCTGGCTGCAGACTTTGTGGAATGTTCGCGCGTTCTTGGCGTACACTACGACACCTTCGGATATATCGTAATCGATAAGAAACAGGCCCGCGAGGCGTTTGCCAAAGCCGGAAAAACCCTGCTCCTTCCCGAAATCGGGGAATCCCTCACGCTTTGATCATACCACCCGGCTGCGTACCACCACCCGGTGTGCCAAACGCGGGAAGAAGCGCTTGAGCAAGACCCCGATGGTTTCCCGGCCGCCGATGTGGGCCTCCCATTTTCCGTGCTGCACGGCCCGCCACATTTTTTCGGCGAAGCGGTCGGGGTGCATGCCCCGGGAAGTGGCCTGGTCTTGCCGCCCTTGCGGGCTGCCATCGGCCGTGAGGGCGTTGCGGGCGATATCGGTCTGTACAAAGCCAGGGCAGATCAGGCTTACCCGCACCCCGTCCTTCTCATGCTCCATGCGCAGCACATCAAAAAAGCCGTGCAGGGCGTGCTTGGCCCCGCAATAGCCCGAGCGGAGTGGTGAACCAAAACGGCCCATCAGGCTGGTTACCGTCACAAAATGGCCGCCCCCCTGTTGCAGGAATTCGGGGAGCAACCCCTTGGTCAGGGCCACGGTGCCCAGGTAATTTACCCGCATTAGACGGTCATAAACCGCCAGGTCGGTCTCGAGAATGAGCGAACGCTGGCTCAGGCCGGCGTTGTTTACCAGCACATCGATGCGCCCGTGGAGTTGCAGGGCGCTCTGCACTGCGGTGGCCAGGCTCTCGGGTTGTTCCAGGTCCACAGGGAGCAGAGATACCCGGTCGGGCCGGGCACATTTTGATCTGACCAATTCCAGCCGGTCAGTCTGCCTGGCCGAGAGAATGAGTCTGTGGCCCAGGCGGCTGAGGTGGTAAGACAGGGCTTCCCCAATTCCGGAAGAAGCTCCCGTAATCCAGACTACTTGATTTTCTTCTTGCATATGCGTCGCATGTTGACTCAAAATATACGTAATTTTAGTCCGGTTTTATGACTGCATCTTACGCCCGATACCCATTGAAGTTTATCCGCCCGGGAGGCACGTCCAGGGGGGTGCTCACCGAAAAGGAGACGTACTTTGTCGTAGTGCGCGAAGCATCGCGCTGGGGCATAGGGGAATGCGCCCTGTTCCGCGGCCTGAGCCGGGACGACAGGCCCGACTACGAACAAAAGCTGCAGTGGGCCTGCCAAAATATACATCTGGGCCTGGAACGCTTGCGGACCGTTTTGCATGACTGGCCCAGCATTGTGTTTGGCCTGGAACAGGCCTTTCGGTCGCTGCAGGCCGAGGCCCCCATGGAATTATTCCCCTCGGCATTCCTCCAAGGCCGCCCCATTCCCATTAACGGCCTGATCTGGATGGGCGATGCCGCTTTTATGGAAGAGCAGATTGCTCAAAAGCTTGCAGAAGGATACCGCTGCCTGAAATTGAAGATCGGGGCCCTCGATTTCGAGGCCGAGCTCGGGCTGCTCCGGAGCCTGCGCCGGCGGTTCACGCCCCTGGAACTGGAGCTCCGGGTCGATGCAAATGGGGCATTCCGGGGCGAATACGCAATGGAAGCCCTGCAGCGGTTGTCAGAATGCGACCTGCATTCCATTGAACAGCCCATCGGTGCGGGGCAGTGGGAAGAAATGGCCCGTTTGTGCCGGGAAAGCCCGCTGCCAATTGCCCTCGACGAGGAATTGATCGCACTGGCCCCCGAGGTCGACAAGCGCAATTTTCTGCGGCAGGTATCTCCGCAATTCCTTATCTTGAAACCCAGCCTGCTGGGTGGGTACGCCGCTTGCGAGCATTGGCTTGCCCTGGCCGGAGAGCTCGGCATCGGGTGGTGGGTGACCAGCGCCCTGGAGAGCAACATTGGCCTGAATGCCATCGCCCAGTGGACGGCAACCCTGCAAACGGAGATGCCCCAGGGCCTGGGGACGGGGGCCCTGTTTTCGAACAACTTCGACAGCCCCCTGATGACGGCCGGCGGAAATTTATGGTATAAGCCGGCCCAGGGCTGGCAAATGAAAAAAATACTGGAATTATGTACATAGAACAGGGCTACCGGGGCGATCTGGGCCTATGGAAATACTTTTTTATCCCGTTGGGGTTCATTTCCCTTATGGCCTTTAATTATATAGCCACCGTTACTTCCCCGGTGCCGGTGGAAGACATGATGGCAGACATGATTGATTCCCTGGGGGCCAATACGGTTTTGATAATCATGCTCCTGCCGCTCGCACTGGGCCTGGCGCTGGTGCTCGGCTGGACCAAGTTTATACACCCTCAGTCGATTCGCTCCCTAACCACCTCGCGCCGGAAGGTAGACTGGGGACGGGTTTGGTTTGCCTTCGGGCTGTGGAGCCTGCTCACCGTGGGCCTTACCGGGCTCGACATATGGCTTTCCCCGGGCGACTACGTCTGGAACTTTCGCTGGGAGGCCTTCTGGAAACTTGCGGTGATTGCCATTTTGTTGATTCCGCTGCAGACCAGTTTCGAAGAATACCTCTTTCGCGGTCATATGATGCAGGGGCTGGGGATTATGGCCGGGAACCGGTGGGTGCCCCTGCTGGTTACCAGCCTGTTGTTCGGCATCATGCACCTGGCCAACCCGGAGGTGGAAAAACTGGGCTATGGCACCCTGGTATTTTATATCGGCACCGGGCTGTTTTTGGGCATCCTGACCCTGATGGACCAGGGCCTGGAACTGGCCCTGGGGTTCCACGCCGCCAACAACCTGGTTACAGCCCTGCTGGTAACGGCCAACTGGACTGCGTTTCAGACCGATTCCCTCTACAAGGACATCTCAGAGCCGGTGCTCGGCTGGGACACCTACGTGCCCGTCTTTGTCGTTTTTCCCATCCTGTTGTGGATCTTCGGGCGCAAATACCGGTGGAAAGACTGGAAGGAGCGCCTGACGGGCCGCATCCACAGCCGCGAAACAGCAATGGCCTATTTTAAGCAAGAAGAAGCATGAAAAAAGCATATCACCAGGCCTTCCGCATTGCCGGGCAGGCCTTTGCCCTGAACGACCTGGGCGAAGTGGGTTACAGCCTTGTCAAGGAAGGCACCCCTTATGAACGGGAAATTGGCGATTTCCTCATCGACTGGGTTTCTGACCGCGACCACGTAATGCAGCAAAGTTCGGGCTCGACGGGCAGTCCGAAGACCATAAGGTTAAAAAAAGAACACATGGTGCACAGTGCCCGGGCAACTGGCGAGGCCTTAGGGCTGGGCCCTGGCACGCGGGCGCTCGTTTGTCTGCCCATGTCGGCAATTGCCGGTAAAATGATGCTGATACGCTCCATGGTGCTGGGCTGGGACCTGTACATGGTGCCCCCTGTGGCCGAGCCCCTGCGGGAGGTGAGCGGTAACTTCGATTTTGCCGCCATGGTGCCCCTTCAGGCCGAACGGTCGCTCAAACACCTGGGACGTATAGGAAAACTAATCCTGGGCGGGGCTCCCGTACTGCCGTCCCTGCTGGCCCAATTGCCCAAGAAAGGCACCGAGGTGTGGCAAACGTACGGCATGACCGAAACGGCCAGCCACATCGCCCTTCGGAAGCTGCAGCGGATCGCTGTCGGGCAAGATCCGGAAACGGTTTTGCCGCCCTATACAGCCCTGGAAGGCGTGCAGCTAAAACTGGACGCGCGGGGCTGCCTGATAATCGATGCCCCCGGGTGGGTCGACAATCCGGTCGTTACCAACGACCTGGTAGCGCTGGAGTCGGCAACGGCCTTCCGTTGGCTGGGACGGTTCGACCACGTGGTAAATTCCGGCGGGGTCAAGCTGCTGCCCGACCAGCTGGAAATCCGAATGGCCCCTTTTCTGCAACACCGCTTTTTCCTTACAGGGATGAAAGACGCAACCCTGGGCGAGAAGCTGGTCCTTTTTGTCGAAGGCGCAGGGGACCAGGCTGCGCTCAGGCAAAGCCTCGAAGCTTCGGGCCGTTTCACCAAATTTGAACTGCCCCGCGACATCCATTTCGTGCCCCGATTCGTGGAAACGATGACCGGCAAGGTCGACCGACTCGAAACCATTTCCAACGCTAACCAGAAATAATATGTACCGAACCTTACTGCTCATCCTGATTACCACCTGTTTTACGGCCCGTGCCCAGGTTATCCTTCCTGAAGCCGAAAGAGCCGAAGTCGTCGATGCAATCCTTGAGGAGCGTCTGGAGACCTTGTTGCCCGAATTGATGGATCGCAGCGGCATCGACATGTGGGTGCTCATCTCTCGGGAGTACAACGAAGACCCGGTATTGAAGACCTTTTTGCCGGCTACCTGGCTCAGCGCCCGCCGCCGCACCATGCTGCTTTTTTACCGCGATAAAAAGACCGGCAAGACCGACCGTCTGGCCGTGGCGCGCTACAATATCGGGAAGAGCATAGTTTCGGCCTGGGATAAAGACCAGCAGCCCGACCAGTGGCAGCGCCTCATGGAACTGATCGAGCAGCGCAACCCGGCCCGCATAGGCCTTAATTTCTCGGATGACCACAACATTGCCGACGGCCTCGACAAGACCGATTACGACGCCTTTATGAGCTATCTGCCCAATAAGTACCACAACAGGGTGGTCTCGGCCGAGAACCTGGCCGTAAGCTGGATAGAAACCCGTACCCCGCGTGAAATGACGTTGTATGCCAACCTGGCGCGCCTTACCCACAACATCATTGCCGAGGCCTTTTCCGACGCTGTTATTCTGCCCGGCAAAACCTCCACCACCGAGGTGGAGTGGTGGTTCCGCCAGCGGGTAACCGAGTTGGGGCTCGACACCTGGTTCCACCCTACGGTTGACATCCAGCGCAGCGCCCGCGAACTCAAAGGTCATTTATATTCCTTTTCAGACCGGCCCGGGCAGGAAATCATCCAGCCCGGCGATTTGCTGCACTGCGACTTCGGGATTACCTACCTGCGGCTGAACACCGATTGCCAGGAACTGGCCTACGTGCTTCGGCCCGGGGAAAGCGATGCCCCGGAGTACCTGAAAAAGGCACTTGCAGCCGGCAACCGGGTTCAGGATCTGCTCACTACAACTATGCAAGAAGGCCTGACGGGAAATGATATCCTGGCGCGCGCCTTGGAGGCAGGCCGCTCTGAAGGCCTCCGTCCTTCTATTTACACCCATCCACTGGGCTCCTACGGGCATTCTGCAGGCACCACAATCGGCATGTGGGATGCGCAGGGAGGGGTAGACCGGGCAGACGGGGAAGTGTATACCCTGCGGCCGAATACCCTCTATGCCATTGAACTGAACACCACCGTGCACCTGCCCGAATGGAATACCGACATCCGGGTTATGCTCGAAGAACCCGGGTTTTTTGGGGCCGACGGTTTTCGCTACCCCGACGCGCGCCAAACTGCACTATACCTGATCCCCAGGCCCTGAACGGTTGTTTTAAATTGCAATTGGCTGGAATTACGGTATTTCCGAAGCAACGTTCCGGAAAATTCGTATCTTTTACAAACGGGTGTTATAATGCTCCGGCGTTTCCTGTTCCCCCTGGTCTAACGTTAAAATCGTAACAAGATGCGATTAGTATTGCTGCTTTTTTGCCTGCCGGCCCTGATCTGGGCCCAGGAATCCAGGTTGGTGAAGGGAAAAATAACCGATGGCAGCCAACCGCTGGCCGACGTGGCCATTACCCTGGATGGCAAACCGGGGGGCACTTACTCCAATTCGGAAGGGCGCTACGAGATCGAAGCCGAATCAGGCGACTTTCTCCACTTCTCCTATGCGGGACTGAAGACCGTACGGGTGCTGGTGGAAGACGTAACGCGTTTCGTAAACGTGGCCATGGTGCCCGACTACACCGAACTGGATGAGGTTACGGTTCAAAAGCAACTTAAATCACAGGTCGAAATGGCCCGTGAATACGCGACAAACAAGGATATCATCCGCACGGCTTTTGGCTTTATGGATGGCGACAAGACCTCGGGGCGGGTACGAATAATGGAGGGCTCAACCCTGACGGGCGCCTATTATTGCATTACGGATTACCTGAAGAACCGGTTTGCCGGGGTATACGTCAAAGGGCAGTGCCCCACGGGCAGCGTTTACATTCGAAACGTCGGCACCATCGGTTCGCCGGTGCCGGTGATTTTTGACGTCGACGGACAGGTCTTTACCGAAACACCCACATGGCTCGACATCGGCCAAATCAACCGCATCGCCATAATAAGCAGTTACTCCATCGCCACGCGATACGGGACACAGGGCGCCGGGGGAGTAATCGTGATCAATACGGTAAATTCAAAATTCGTGGCCGACGGGGTGGTTGCCGATGGCAATAAGTATGCCGAGCCCAAAGCCCTTACGGAAGCCGATTTGCTGGCGAATTCTCCCACCTATTGGCAGCGCCTGATGGGCTCCGGGTCGGAAGAGGAGGCTATGGCGGTATACAGTGAATTTGCCACCCAGTTGGCCGCCTCCCCGTATTTCTTCCTGGACGCCTACCGGTATTTCTATGAGGTGCGCCGCAACAGGGCCTTTGCCGATGCTATCATCGCCGAGCACCGCAACAAGTTTGCCGGCAACCCGGTACTGCTCAAGGCCCTGGCCTATCTCTACCAGGATCACGGGCGGGCCGATCTGGCCAGGGATGTGAACAAGGATATCTTTATCCTGAGGCCGCAATACGGGCAATCGTACCTCGACATGGCATTGGCCTACCGCGATGCGGGCGAGTACAGCAAGGCCGCAGGAATGTTTGGGCGCTACCAGTACCTGCTCAAGGAAGGGTACCTGGTGGGATCTGACGAATTCTGGCTCATGCAGCAGCACGACAGCGACAACCTGTTCCAGGCTTACGGAGAGCAGCTCAATACAGACATGCGCCTTATTACTGCAGATCCCTATGTGGAAGGTGCCACCCGCCTGGTCTTCGAATGGAACGAAAGCGGGGCCGAATTTGAGTTGCAGTTTGTGAATCCGGATATGCGCGTATATACCTGGGAGCACACCCAGGCCAAAAGCTCGCAGCGCATTGAAGACGAGCAGATGGCGGGATATGCCATGGAGGAATACGTGATCGACCCAGCTACCCCGGGCGGGTGGACGGTAAACATCACTTACCAGGGCAACAAAAGCCTGACCCCTACCTACCTGAAAGTCACTACTTATTACCATTTCGGCCAGAAAAACCAGACCAGGGAGGTACACACCTTCAAACTTTTCCTAAAGGGCAGCAACCAGCGGTTGCTTACCCTAACTGCACCGAAAGGCGTCAGGATTCAAGGCTAACCCGGGGGGATATGCCGCAAATCAAAGGCAGGGGGATAAAAGCCCTTATACTGGTGTTCTGGTTGGCTGGTACTTCTGTGGCGGCTGCCCAATATTTCTTCAGGGGGCAGATTACCGACGCTATTTCTGGCGAGCCCATTCCCTTTGTCAATATCGGCGTGGTGGGCAGGGGCGCGGGCACCGTGAGCGATGCCGAGGGAAGTTACGAATTATGGATACCCCCCGGACGGGTCAATGCCGACGATCTGCTGCGCATTTCCTGTCTGGGTTACGAACCCCGGACCCAAACCCTTACAGAAGCGCCTCCCGACGGACTGGTCTCCTTTTCGATGCGACCGGCGGCCATAGCCCTCGATGAAGTGGTGGTTTCCGCATTGCCTACCTTTACCCTTGAGGAAACAGTAGGCTACCCCCTTGACGCCAGCCGCGATTTTGCCTACTGGAAAGACAGCCTGGCCCTTGGAGCCGAACTGGCTACGCGCATCCGCATTCAGCAGGGAACCCGCCGCCTGAACACCCTGTTTTTCAACACCCGCGACAACCCTGCAGACAGTGTTCAGCTCCGCATCAATATTTATGAATTTCCGAAATCGGGGAATGGCCCCGACGCAAACCTGAACAAGAGTGGCCGCAATATTTTGTACATGCTTCAGGGCGGTTCTGCCGCCGCTGTGGTAGACCTGGCGCCTTTTGATATCTGGGTGACCGACGATTTTTATGTGAGCCTTGAACTCCTGGCCGTTTACGGGTCTGACCAGATTGTACTGACCATGCCGGCAGCACAGGAAAACCGCGGGGCAACCTATCGCCGCTATGCAAGCCAGGGCGAATGGGAGCCTATCGGCGCCTACGGCGTCGGCTATTACCTGCAAACCACCTATTACACCGACGATGCCCGCAAAGCGCAGAACAAATCGGTGGAGCGCAGTCTGGCGAGGAATCAGGCCCCGGTGAGCGGTTTTGTCTTTTACGGCCGAACCACCCTGGAAGGGATTCGGGTAGAAAACCTGAACACCCATACCCACACCACGACAGACAGCCGCGGGCGCTACCGTCTGATGGCCTCACCAGGCGATGTACTGCGGTTCACCAGGCCCGGGAACGAATTTCTGATTGTGCACGTCCGCGAAACGGGGAACCTTACCGTGAATCTCAGGCAGAAATAACTACACCTGCAACACGCCCATGTTAAAGGCTTTCTCAATGGGCGCCTGGTTGGCCGCCTCGATGCCTGTGGAAATCCAGTGCCGGGTTTCCAGCGGGTCGATAATGGCGTCGGTCCAAAGCCGGGCTGCGGCGTAATAAGGCGATATCTGGGCGTCGTAGCGCTTCTTGATCTCGCGGTAAAGCTCGCCTTCCTGGGCAGCCGACAGGCTTTCGCCCTTTTTCTTGCGGGCCGCAGTTTCGATTTGCAGCAATACTTTGGCAGCCGAGTCGCCGCTCATCACCGCCAGTTCGGCGCTGGGCCAGGCCACGATGAGCCTGGGGTCGTAAGCCTTGCCGCACATGGCATAATTGCCTGCCCCGTAGCTGTTGCCGATAATGACCGTAAACTTGGGCACCACCGAATTGCTCACCGCATTAACCATTTTTGCCCCATCCTTGATTATTCCGCCGTGCTCGCTGTGGCTGCCCACCATGAAGCCGGTTACATCCTGCAGGAAGACCAGCGGGATGCGCTTCTGGTTGCAGTTTGCAATAAAACGGGTGGCCTTGTCGGCCGAATCGGAGTAGATAACCCCGCCTATGCGCATTTCCCCCTTGGCCGTTTTGGTGACCTTTCGCTGGTTGGCCACGATCCCCACTGCCCAGCCATCAATCCGGGCATAGCCGCACAGCAGCGATTTGCCGAAGCCTTCCTTGTACTGGTCGAACTCCGAGTTGTCTACCAGGCGGTCAATGATTTCGAGCATGTCGTACGGTTCGGTGCGCGAGGCGGGCAGCAGGCCGAAGATCTCATCCGGATTCTTTCCGGGCTTTCCGGGCTTGGCCCTGTCAAACCCGGCCGTTTCCCGCTGTCCCATTTTACCGATAACCTTTCTGATCCGGTCAAGGGCGTCCTGGTCGTTGGCAGCCTTGTAGTCGGTAACCCCGCTTATCTCACTGTGGGTGGTGGCTCCTCCGAGGGTCTCGTTGTCGATGGTTTCCCCAATGGCTGCTTTTACCAGGTAGCTGCCAGCCAGGAAAATGCTCCCGGTCTTGTCTACGATAAGGGCCTCATCGCTCATAATGGGCAGATAGGCCCCCCCGGCCACACAACTTCCCATAACGGCCGCGATCTGAGGAATCCCCAGGCTGCTCATGACGGCGTTGTTTCGGAAGATGCGGCCAAAATGCTCCTTGTCGGGAAATATCTCATCCTGCATGGGGAGGTACACCCCGGCACTGTCGACCAGGTAAATGATGGGCAGGCGGTTTTCCATGGCAATTTCCTGGGCCCGCAGGTTCTTTTTCCCCGTAATGGGAAACCAGGCCCCGGCTTTCACCGTGGCGTCATTGGCAACCACCACGCAGAGGCGCCCCTGTATGCGCCCGATTTTGACCACCACGCCTCCGCTGGGGCAGCCGCCGTGTTCGCCGTACATGTCTTCGCCGGCAAAGGCCCCGATCTCCAGGGCATCCACGGGGGTGTCGAGCAGGTAGTCGATTCGCTCGCGGGCCGACCATTTGCCTTCGGCGTGCAGTTTTTCAAGCCGCGCCTTTCCGCCCCCTTTTTTTACCCGGGCGTATCGGTTTCGTAAATCGGAGCGCAGCAGTTTGTTGTGGTCTTCGTTCTTGTTGTATTTGACATCCATTTGAATGGGCTTATCATTTTAGGTCCATGATGTTTGCGCGCGGGCCTTAACGGTCGTTATGACCCAGTGCAGGGTAACCCTACCTGCTTTGCCAGTCTGTACGGGTTACCGGGCGATTTCTTTTTCGATCGCCGAGATCAGTTCCTGAATGTATTGTTTTACGGTTCTATGCATATCGGCCAAAACCCCGTTATTCATCATAGCCAGTTTTAACCCGTTTCGAAAGGTTTGGTCGTTGTGTTGCCATTGGGCATCTGCGATGAGTTTGCCATATGCCGATTCGGGAATATCCTTTACGCCCAGGCGATCAGGAAACCCAAATTTCGGATTGGTCATATCAAAAAACTCCAGGGCCGATATATTTTTAACATGCGTGTCATACAGGTAGACTTCGTATTCCCTTCTCATATGGTGTTCCGTGCCGGAAATATTAGCATATAGTTTATCGAGTTCCAGCAGGCCGTTCTTGATGGAGTCGTTTTTTATCAGGTTGAGGTTTCCCGAACTCAGGAGCTCCTTGAAAGTGTTATTATTGGGCACAAAAACATACCAAACGAAAACAAGTTCGAACCGATCTGTGTAAACCTGCAATTCTTCAATCGATTTTGGTGCTTCTGAAGTCAGGAGGGTCGAACAGGTCTCGGCTTTTTTGAAGTGATAAGCGGCAAATTGCTCATTATTCTGAACTTCGTTGAGCAAATCGGCTTTCACATTTCTCAGATAACTGATTTCTTTGGCACGCTCTTTCTGCGCCTCATTCCTGTTGTTGATTTGCAAGGCAATCAATATGCCGATGACCACAAGCACAATTTCGCCTATGGCATACAACAGATACTTGGTGACCTTGTTTTCAGTCAGCATCCTTTGTCGAATGGTTCGTAAGAAATGAATCATGATCTCCGGGCTGGCATTGGTGCCGCAAACTGCCTGCGGATGGCTAAAGATACGCAGGAAATTATCATTAACTTTGATAGGGATTCAAATCAACGCGTATGTCGGAACAAATCCAGTGGGGTATTCTGGGGCCAGGTAAAATTGCCTCGAGTTTCGCCAAAGACCTTGCAATGGTGTCAGATGCCCGCCTGGCCGCTGTGGCCTCGCGCGACCTGGCCAACGCAGAGGCTTTTGCAGCCGAATACGGGGCCGACCGGGCTTACGGTTCTTATGCCGAGCTCCTTGCAGACCCCGGGGTTCAGGCGGTCTATGTCGCCACGCCCCATACCCACCACTGCGAGCATACCCTGGCGGCCCTTAGGGCTGGCAAGCATGTGCTCTGCGAAAAACCGATGGGGATCAATGCCCGCGAAGTACAGGAAATGATCGACTGCGCCCGGGAGCAGGGTGTTTTTCTCATGGAAGCCCTCTGGAGCCGCTTTAACCCAGCCCTTCGGGAAGCGGCCCGCCTGGTTAAGGAAGGGGAACTGGGGCAACTGGCCTATCTCAAAGCCGATTTTGCCTTTCCGGGTCTCGACCGCGACCCGAACGGGCGCCTGCTCAACCCTGAGCTCGCCGGAGGTTCCCTGCTCGATATTGGCATCTACCCCATTTTTCTGGCCTATTGGTTACTGGGGGTACCCCAGTCGTTCCAGGCGGTTGCCAAGTTCCATACTACCGGGGTCGAAAAACAGATCGGTCTGGTATTCGAGTATCCCGATGCCATTGCCATGTTGTACAGTGGGCTGAGTTCCAAATCCGAAATGCGGGCCGAGCTTTCGTGCACAGGCGGGAATATTTACCTGTTGCCGCGCTGGCACGAAACCGACGGGTTCGAAATTGACGTGGAGGGCTCCGGCCGGCGGGTGGAACTTCCCACCCTGGGCAAGGGCTATACGCACGAGATCAGGGAGGTACACGACTGCCTGAGTACGGGCCGGACCGAAAGTGCAGACTGGACCCTTGCAGACAGCCTGGCCCTGCACCGACTGCTCGATGCCATCCGCGAGCGCTGCAGTATCCGGTTTCCGTCTGAAGGCTAGGGGGGAGGGCGCGGTATTCACCAATTATTTGCGATATTTACCCCCACCAAACTATCTAATCATGGGAATGAACAAAAACACCGTACTGGCCTGGGCGACCTTTATCATGATCGTCGTGGGAATCGGTTTAATTGCCCTGGGAGCCTTTCGCTACGACGAAATCGCCGGGTGGGGCTTCGCCTCGGTCGGGATTGGCTTCTTCGCCATAGCCTGGGTTTTTAACGCCTTAAAAGGCAGGGTGTAACGCTGCCGCCTTTAAACTAGCAAATGATCCAACTGTATGTCAGACGATAAGAAGGTCATCTTCTCCATGTCGGGGGTGACCAAAACGTATAAGAATGCCAATACTCCGGTACTCAAAGATATTTACCTGAGTTTTTTCTACGGAGCCAAGATCGGGATTCTCGGTTTGAACGGTGCCGGAAAATCAACCCTGCTTCGCATCATTGCAGGCCACGACACCAACCATCAGGGGAATGTTGTCTTTTCCCCGGGCTATAAAGTGGGCATGCTCGAACAGGACCCCCAGCTCGACCCCGACAAAACGGTTATGGAGGTGGTAAGGGAAGGAGTTGCCGAGGTAGTGCAGGTGCTCGATCAGTACAATAAGATCAACGACCAGTTTGCCCTGCCCGAGGTTTATGAAAACCCCGACAAGATGCAACAGCTCATGGACAAGCAGGCGGCCCTGCAAGACCAGATAGACGCCATGGGCGCCTGGGAGCTCGACTCCAAACTGGAGATCGCTATGGATGCCCTGCGCACCCCAGAGCCCGAAAGGAAAATTTCGGTGCTTTCGGGCGGAGAGCGCCGCCGCGTGGCCCTGTGCCGACTGCTGCTTCAAGAACCTGACGTATTGCTGCTCGACGAGCCTACCAACCACCTCGACGCCGAGTCGGTGCAGTGGCTGGAGCATCACCTGGCCCAATACAAGGGCACGGTAATTGCCGTGACCCACGACCGCTATTTTCTGGACAACGTGGCTGGCTGGATCCTGGAGCTCGACCGGGGCGAGGGCATTCCGTGGAAAGGGAATTACTCGAGCTGGCTCGAACAGAAGTCCAAAAGGCTGGCCCAGGAACAGAAACAGGCCAGCAAACGCCAGAAAACCCTGGAGCGCGAGCTGGATTGGATCCGCCAAAGCCCCAAGGGCAGGCACGCCAAGCAGAAGGCCCGTTTGAACAACTACGACAAGCTCTTGAGCCAGGACCAGAAAAAACTGGACGAAAACCTGGAGATTTATATCCCCAACGGCCCGCGCCTGGGCACCAACGTAATTGAGGCAAAGGGGGTTAGCAAGGCCTATGGCGACAAATTGTTGTACGAAGACCTGAACTTCCGCCTGCCTCAGGCGGGCATAGTCGGGGTAATCGGGCCAAACGGAGCCGGAAAGACCACTATCTTCCGGATGATCATGGGCGAAGAAACCCCAGACAAGGGTGCTTTTACCATCGGCGACACAGTTAAGATTGCCTACGTAGACCAGAGCCATTCCAACATCAACCCCGAAAAAAGCATCTGGGAAAACTTCTGCGGAGGGCAGGAGCTGATCAATATGGGGGGGCACCAGGTGAATTCCCGGGCCTACCTGAGCCGCTTCAATTTTTCAGGAAGCGAGCAGAACAAGAAGGTGAACATGCTGTCGGGGGGCGAGCGCAACCGCCTGCACCTGGCCATGACCCTGAGGGAAGAAGGCAACGTACTGCTGCTCGACGAGCCCACCAACGATCTCGACATCAATACGCTGCGGGCGCTTGAAGAAGGACTCGAGAATTTTGCCGGCTGTGCCGTGATTATCTCCCACGACCGCTGGTTCCTCGACCGGATTTGTACACACATCCTGGCTTTTGAAGGCGACTCCCAGGTCTACTTTTTTGAAGGATCTTTCTCTGAATACGAAGAGAACAAGAAAAAGCGGTTGGGGGCAGACCTCACACCCAAGCGCATCAAGTACAAGAAACTCATCCGGGGATAAGCCCATGGGTAATGAAAAAGCCCGCCAACCGGCGGGCTTTTTTCTAGATACTTTATTTCAGTAAGGGTCCGCAGGGTACCAGTCAAGCTGTACCACCTTTATGTCGCGATTCCCTGCTTGCACCAGTTCGGCAAATCGCTTCACATCGCTCACCTCAGGATTGCCCCGGTAATGATAGGGGTATACCTTCCCGGGACTGAATGCCAATACGGCATCGGCCGCACTTTCCACGGTCATGGTATAGGGCAGGTTCATGCACACAAAGGCCATGTCAATCTCTTTCAGGGCCCGCATTTCGGGGATGTCTTCGGTATCGCCCGAGAAATAAACTCGCACTCCTTCTTTTTCCAATACGTAGCCATTGCCACGACCGGCCTGGTGAAACTGGCTGGCCTCTTCCCGCAGGTTGTACATGGGGATGGCCGTGATAGAAACCCCCTCGAGTTCCACCGATTCCCCATTGGCCAGCACGCGGGTCAGATGCTGCAAGTTCGCGGGCATCTGGTCGCGCACGGCAGCAGGGGCTATAATTTGAGTGCCGTTTTGCCCGAGGGCCTCCAGGGTTTCGGCGCTGTAATGGTCGCCGTGTACGTCGGTAACCAGCATTAGGTCTGGGGGCGGTAGGGCGGCAAAGGCTTCGGCCCCGCCCACCGGATCTATGTAGAGTAGGGTGCCCCCCCAGTCGAGCACGGCGGTGGCATGTGCAATGGGGTAAACTTCCGGGAGGGTGGACTGCAGGTATGCCTGCCTATTTTGCCCGGAGGTTTCTGAGGTTTGCTGGAAGGGGATGGTCGCCAGGGTAAACATTAAACTGAAAATAAAGGGAGCCGTCATAAGGGTAGCTATTATCGGATTGGGTTTCGCCCCGCCTGTATAAGCCCCCGAAGGGGCAGCGGGTTCAGATATTTAAAAATACGGCACCCTGGGCGGCAGGCAAAAAAACCGGGAGAAAAAAATTTTAACGTTTGACATCCAACCAGGTCATTGCCTCGTATATAGACTGTACAAACAAACCCTTAAAACAGAAAATTCAATTCTTAAACAAATGGCAGAATCAAAAAACAATAACGGATTAAAGGTAATAGCCGGGCTCCTCGGGGTAATCCTCCTGGGAACCATCATCTATACCGTAAGTCTTTATCAAGACAAAAAGAAAACAGAGACCGTCCTCACTCAGGAGCGTGACCTGGTTACTGCAGACCTCGAAAGCCTGAAGTCGGAATACGACAAGGCCATTCTGGAAAGCAACGCTACCAACGAAGAACTGGTTATCGCCCGCGACAACATCGCCAAGTACATCGACTCTGTGAAGACAATGAAGGGCGACCTGGCTACCCTGTCTCGTTACCGCCGTCAGGTAGACGTGCTGAAAAAAGAGCGTGAAGAACTCCTGCGTCAGGTAGACTCCCTGCGTACTTCAAACACCATGATCGCCATGCAGCGCGACAGCACCTTTGCCGAACTGGAAAAACAGACCCTTTTCAACGACTCCCTGGTTGTTCAGAACACCCAGCTGGCCGATGTAGTTGAGCGCGGTTCTGCCCTGAACCTGGCCAATCTGATGGTAGACGCCGTTCGCGAGCGCAGCAGCGGGAAGCTGGTGTCCACCACCCGCGCCGGCCGTACCGACAAGGTTAAAGTTTGCTTCACCGTTGCCGACAACGTGATTGCCGTGGCCGGTGACCGCGAGTTCTATCTCGAGGTACTCGATCCCCAAGGTAATGTAATGGGTGGAGGCAGCACCAAGTCTGTGGCTGATGGCCCGACCATCACCTACACCAAAACCACCAATTTCTACTACGAAAACAGCGCCCTGGATGTATGCGATTACATCAGCAACTACTCAGGGGAATTTGCCAAAGGAAATTACATGGTAAACGTGTATGACGACCACCTGAAACTCCTTGCCACGAACAAGTTCGAGCTGAAATAGTAAACACTATCCATAGACAGCTGAAAGCCGCTTCCTTTAGGGAAGCGGCTTTTTTTTGTATTGCCCGCTTTGGGGCCGGGCCAGGCAGCTGCCCGTCTATTTCTTGAGGCTTCCCACCATTTCGGCGGGCTTTACCCAGGCATCGTAGTCGGCTGCGCTCACATAGCCGAGCCGCACCGCCTCTTCCTTCAGGGTGGTGCCGTTGGCATGGGCGGAGTTGGCGATTTCGGCCGCCTTGTAATAGCCGATTTTGGTATTCAGGGCGGTTACCAGCATCAGGGAATTATTCAGCAGTTTTTCGATTACCGGGTAGTTCGGCTCAATGCCCGATACGCAGTGCTCTTCAAAGCTCACACAGGCATCGCCCAGCAACTGGGCAGACTGAAGTACGTTGGCAGCCATAACCGGCTTGAAGACGTTGAGCTCGTAATGCCCCTGTGTGCCCCCCACGGTTACGGCCACATCGTTGCCCATTACCTGGGCGCACACCATGGTAAGGGCCTCACTCTGGGTGGGGTTTACCTTGCCGGGCATGATGGAGCTGCCGGGCTCGTTAGCCGGGATAATGATTTCTCCGATGCCCGACCGGGGCCCGGAGGCGAGCATGCGAATGTCGTTGGCAATCTTATTGAGGGATACGGCCAGCTGCTTCAGGGCCCCGTGGGTTTCAACCAGGGCGTCGTGGGCGGCCAGCGCTTCGAATTTGTTTGCGGCGGTTTTGAAAGGCAGGCCGGTAAACGCGGCTATATAGCGAGCCACAGTTACGTCATAACCGGCTGGAGTATTGAGACCGGTGCCCACGGCGGTTCCGCCCAGGGCCAGTTCACTCAGGTGGTCGAGGGTGTTTTCCACGGCCTTGATCCCGTGACTGAGCTGGGCCACATATCCCGAAAATTCCTGACCCAGGGTCAGGGGGGTGGCATCCATCAGGTGGGTGCGGCCAATCTTGACTACATCCATAAACGCATCCGATTTGGCTTTTAAGGCGTCGCGCAAGGCCCTTACACCCGGGAGGGTGGTTTCGGCCACTTTTTTGTATACGGCAATGTGCATGCCCGTGGGAAAGGTATCGTTAGACGACTGTGATTTGTTTACATCGTCGTTGGGTTGGAGCGTTTTTTCGCCTTCCCCGATTTTTTTCCCGGCCAGTTCGTGGGCCCGGTTGGCGATTACCTCATTTACGTTCATGTTGCTCTGGGTGCCCGAACCGGTTTGCCAGATTACCAGTGGAAACTGGTCGTCGAGTTTCCCATCCAAAATTTCATCGCAAACCCGGCCGATCAGGTCACGCTTTGCCTCGGAAAGCACCCCCAGTTCGCAGTTGGCATAGGCGGCCGCTTTTTTCAGATAGGCAAAGCCGTAAATGATATCGAGGGGCATGGAAGCCGGCGGGCCAATCCTGAAGTTGTTTCGGGAGCGTTCGGTCTGCGCACCCCAATACTTGTCGGCGGGGACCTGTACCTCGCCCATGGTGTCCTTTTCGATGCGGTATTTCATGGTGTGTAATTTTGATATAAAGGTACGCATTCAACGCGTCATTACCTCCCGCCGGGGCAGGCGCTTTCCCCTTATTTTTTCCAATTTGATTTGCAGGTTTCACCCGATTCCCCCTATCTTTGTGCCTCAAAGAATACATCCATGTTTGAGTTTGACCAATACCTCGGATTTCTCGCCTTCCTGACCATCCTGACCATCGGCTTCTGGCTCATGATGTTCCTGTTGATGTTTGTGGTGCCTTACTGGTTGGGCGGAAACCTGATCGAACTCTGGAAAGAACGCCGGGAGGCCAAGCGCGCCAAACGGGAGCAGGCATAAAAAAAAGAAGCGGTTTTCCGCTTCTTCTTCGTTTAGGGCCTTTGTGTTCTCAACTTTTGAATTCCCCTTCCTCTTCCTGGAAATTACGGTCCTGTCCGCGGCCGTTGCGTTTCTTGGCTTCGTTGAACCGATACATGAACGACAAGGTGAACGACCGTTGCCGCCATTGGAACTCACTGTCGGAGGTGAAAAAATCGGTTTCGGTGAACGACCTGCGAATGCGGGAGTTCAACAGGTCGTTAATATTGAAGGAGAGGGTACCGTTGCCTTTCATCACGTCTTTGCTGAAAGCCATGTTGATCGAAAACATGCCCTTGGTCGTGCTTTGCGCGTTCTGGCTTGGCCCCATATAAAACGCATTGGTCTGCATTTCGATGGCTGCAGGCAGGGTTAGTTTGGAGCCTAAGCGCGAGAACCAGCTCAGGTTATCGGCCCCGTAGTCTACCCCGTTGAACTCCCCCTCAGATTTGAACTTGAAGACATTGATGCTGCCGTCTACCCTGAATTTGCGCGAGGGGTTGTACATGAGGCTGGCCTCGCCCCCGTATCGCTGCCGGGTGGAAAGGTTTATGGGGATGGAGCGGATAATCTCTATGCCGTCGCTGGTGGTTTCGCCCGTGGGTTCCTGTATGCGGTCGAAGGAATTCGTTTCGCGCTGGTAATAGACCGAAGAACTCAGCGTGAGGGTTTTCCAGCGTTTCAGGTAGCCCAGGTCGAAGGAGTTGGAATAGGCCGGGTCGAGGTCGGGGTTCCCCTGCGAGATGTTGGTTCGCGAACTTCGGGAGGGAAAGGGGTTGATAAACCAGCCCCGTGGCCGGTTGATGCGACGGTTGTAGCCCAGGGATATGTTCTCCGTCTCGTCCAGCTCGTAGACCAGGTTCAGGGTAGGGAAGAGCCCCAGGTAGTTCTTGTTGAAGTTTACATCCACGTCTATCCCCCAAATCTGCTCAAAAACAGCCGGGTCAACCTCCGATTCGAGCTTGCCGTTGAGGATGGTGTTTTCCAGGCGAAGGCCCAGCAGCCAGGAAAATTTGCCGAATTTGCTGCCATACTGGGAATAAACGGCATAGATATTCTGATCGAAGTCGAAAATATTGGTCAGGCTCAGGTCGGTGATAAACTCGCCGCTACTTAAATCGAGGGTATCCAGGCGGTAATCGGTAATTTCATTCTTCAGGTTAATCCGGAATCCCGCTTCAAACTGGGAATCGCCCATGGGCAGCACATAGTCGGATTGGATCAGATAATCCTTCTGGCGCTCTTTCTGATAGATCTGCTCCAGGGCAAGCTGGCCAACGGTGGGGATGGAGGTACGCTCGTCGATAATGGTGAACTGGTCCTGGTGGTCGCGGCCGATCTGCACGTCGGCAGTGAACTTATGGCCCTTTTCGTTGATATTGTTGGTGTAGTTCATCGACCACTGGGTGCTGTAGTCTTTCTGGCTTTCATTTTCCTTGCGCAGGCTGCGGCTGTCCAGCTGGGTATCCACAAACCGGCTTACGTTATTGTCTGTAACGTCTGAGTCGTTGCCGGCCTGGTAGAAAAAGCTCCCTGTAAGGCTTGATTTTTCAGTAAAGAAATACTCCATGCCCAGATTGGTGTTTAATCCGCGGTCGATGCGGTTAATATCGCGGTCTTCCAGAATGCGGTCAAAGACCCCCGAGGCGTAGGTATTGTCATAAAGAATATGGCCGGGGCCTTCCCGGTACCGGTACCCAACCGTGCTGAAAATATTGAAGTTATCGCTGCGCAGGTTCCCGTTGGCCGTTGTTCCTACGCTCTTGGGGTAGCCCACATACGAGTTGATGGAGCCGTTGAAGCCCAGGGTCTTTTCGCGCTTCATCACAATATTCAGGATCCCGGCAGAGCCTTCGGCGTCGTAACGGGCCGAAGGGCTGGTAATCACTTCCACCCGTTCGATGGCGTCGGCTGGCAATTGCCGCAGGGCGTCTGTGGAGCCGAATCCTGCCAGGGCCGAGGGTTTCCCATTGATCAGGATGCGCACGTTGTCGTTCCCCCTCAGGCTGATGTTTCCCTCCACGTCCACATTTACCGAAGGCACGTTGTTCAGGGCATCAGATATTGTGGCGCCACTGTTTGTAAGGTCCTTCCCAATGTTGTACACTTTTTTGTCGAGCTGGATTTCCACGGTGGTGCGTTCGCCCACCACTTCCACGCCTTCCAGTTCGGCTACGTTGATTGCCATGCGTATGTCGCCCAAATCGCGTGATTGAAACAGGCGCTGGTTTTCCAGGGTAATTGTTTTGTACGACAGGTATTCGAAACGGATGGTATAAATGCCCGGGGTGGTGGAAAACTCAAATTTTCCCGATTCATCGGTAATGCCCCCCGAAATGCTGGAGGGGTCTTCCACCTTTTGCAGCACAACGGTGGCGTACTCGAGCGGACTTCCCGTTTCCTGGTCCAGAATCGTCCCCTTAAGGGAAATAGTCTGGTTATTTGAGCCTTGCGGGCTTTGGGCCTGTGCAGTGGCAAGAGCCAAAAAGAACAGGAACAGGAGGTTTCTCATTTAATGTTATGATTTATTCTTTTTCTTTTTTCGCTTTTCCTTCTCCAGTTTTTTGGTATTGTAGCCGTTCTCCTGTAATTGTATCATGGCCTGATACTTCTCGGGAGGGAGGCCGGCTTCCAGTTCCTGACGATGTTCGAGGTTTATTTTCTCGAGCACCTCCCGGGTTTCATCCGGGTTCAGTTTCAGAATATCCAGCTCGATGCGCTGCTGCACGTAATGGGTAAGGGAAGTCCGGACCACAGCCTCTTCAAAGGCATTCAATTCGGCAGCCTCAATAATGGCGGGCATTTCATCGTCGACAATTTCGTCTGCCGTTTTGGGCTCCGGCTTTTTGTCGGGTGTTTCGGCCTGTGGCACCAAGCTTCGGCCACGCCCGTAATAGCCATTATTTCCGTAATAGCCGTACTGGGCCTCAGCTGCAAAAATGGCGCCTAATAAAAACAGGGCAAGGAATGCAAATCTTTTCATGGTTCGGGTATTTAGATCGTAGGACCTGTTCCGGGTTTAACCGAAATAGGTTAAAACTTTGTTAAATAATCTTTTGCGGTTAGTAGCTGTAACATGCTAATCTTTAAGAAGTTCCAAAATTTGCTCGGGGGGGCGGCCCACCCGCGCGAGCCCGTCCCTTTCCAATATGGGGCGTTCCATCAGCCTGGGGTGCGCCACCATCAGGCCGATGAGTTCCTGCTCGGTGAGCGTACGGTTTTTGTAGTTCTCCTTCCAGAGCGATTCGTTCTTACGGATCAGCTCGCCGGCCTGCATCCCCAATTTGCCCAGCAGCGCCTTCAGGTCATGCGGGCTAAGGGGATTTTTCTGGTAGTCGACAAGCTTGTATGCTTTACCGCTGGTTTCCAATAACTCAAGGGCTTCCCGGCTCTTGCGGCACCTTGGATTGTGGTAAAAGATAATCATGCTATGGGTTTTTTGGGGTTCAGGCTGTATCGCGCTGCCCCATCATCATCAGGTAGGCTTTTAAAAAGCTGTTGAGGTCGCCGTCCATCACGGCGTCTACGTTGCTGGTCTCCGAACCGGTGCGAACATCCTTCACCAGTTTGTAGGGTTGCATCACATAATTCCGGATCTGGGAACCCCACTCGATCTTTTTCTTTGCAGATTCAATGGCCTCGCGGGCTTCCAGCTGCTTGCGCAGCTCGATTTCATAGAGCTGAGACTTGAGCATTTTAAGAGCTGTGGCCCGATTGTCGTGCTGAGAGCGGGAGTCGGAGCAGGAAATCTGGATGCCGGTGGGTTTGTGCACCAGTTGCACCTTGGTTTCCACCTTGTTTACGTTCTGGCCCCCGGCCCCGCTGGAGCGGGAGGTGGTAATCTCGATATCGGCGGGGTTAACCTCGATCTCGATGCTGTCGTCGACCAGGGGGTATACGTATACAGAAGCAAAGGAGGTGTGCCGTTTGGCATTGCTGTCGAAAGGCGAAATGCGCACCAGGCGGTGCACCCCGTTCTCGCCTTTCAGCCATCCGAAGGCGTAGTCGCCATCGATTTCCAGGGTTACCGTTTTAATGCCCGCCACGTCGCCTTCCTGGTAGTTGAGCTCGCGCACCTTATAGCCGTTTTTCTCGGCCCACATCATGTACATGCGCATGAGCATGGAGGCCCAGTCGCAGCTTTCAGTGCCACCGGCCCCGGCAGTAATCTGGAGCACGGCAGTCAGGTCGTCGCCTTCCTCTGAAAGCATGTTGCGGAATTCCAGTTTCTCAACAGCCTCTTCGACCAGCTCGAGCTGTCGGTTTACCTCGTCTTCCTCGGCTTCGTCCTGCTGGTAAAATTCATAAAGCACCTCCAGGTCGGCCCCGAGCTGCTGGGCTTCCTCATAGTCCCTTACCCAGTTCTTCTTGGCCTTGAGGTCTTTCATGAAGGCCTGTGCGCCAATTGGGTCGTCCCAGAAACCGGGCTCCAGGGTCTTTTCTTCTTCGTTCTGAATCTCTATTTTCTTGGCATCTATGTCAAAGATACCTCCTCAACGCACCAAGGCGTTCCATGAGCGACTTGAATCTCTCGATCATGCAAAATGGTTTAGAAAGTCCTGCAAAAGTACATCCTTTTTGCGAACCGGCGCACGCGCGGGTTCCTGAAAAGCTATTGTTGGGAAGCTACCTGTACCTGATGCCGGCTCCGGTTGCCGCCAGGCCCGTAAACAACCCCTTTCAGGGGGGCACAGTCGTTGTAATCGCGGCCGTGGGCCACCTTGATGTGGTTGGTGGCCGCCATAATGTTATTGGTTGGGTCAAAGCCCAGCCAGCCGACTTCGGGCAAAAAGGCCTCCACCCAGGCATGCATCTGGGCGTCCCCGAAAAAGCCCATCCCCTGGTGCAGATAGCCGGAGACATAGCGCGCCGGAATGCCATGGGCACGGGCAATACCGATGAACAGGTGGGCAAAGTCCTGGCAAACCCCTTTGCGCAATACCAAAAGCTCTTCGAGTGTGGTATCTACATGGGTAATGCCGGCCGTGTACTTCAGGTCGTTGAATACCCAGGCATTAAGGGCCTGCAGGTTTTCCAGGATGCCAGTGCCGGGGTCAAAGCTAAAAACCGGCGCGCCCGCAGCAAGGCAGGTCAGGGGGGTACTTTTCAGAAAGTTGTCGAAACGCATGCGGAAGGGCAGTTGCCCGAGCCGCTGCGGCTCATAAGGCTCCAGCAGCTCAGGGTCAAAGTCAAACGGATTTACCACCTGCTTGGTCAGGCTGAATTCAGCCTCGAAGCGAATCGATTCGAGGCTGTGTCGGTTGCGAATGCGTATCACGGGGAAGCCAAAGCCGTTCTCAGAAAGCTCCCAGGGGCTCCCTTCACTGCTGGTGAACCGAATACGGGGCTTAGACTGGCTGGCATTTTCTTCCGGAATGATAAGGAACTGCCAGCTCGACTCGACTACAGGGTAATCATAGGCATTTTCTGCCTGGTAGGTAATGGTGTATAATTCCGACATGGGCCTTGGGATTGCCGCCGTTAAGGTATCCAAAATAGCAGTTGGTCAGTAATGGAAAAATTCTTTTTGCATCTGGCTGCCGATGGCCGATAACTCGGTGAGGATATGATCGATAAAAGCCTGTACGGCCCCTTCGATGTCTTCAATGCGCTTGAACTGGTACTCTGACCGGATCTTCCCCACCATAAAAGCTGTGGAATCTTTGTCCGATGCTTTGAGCGGGTCAATGGTAAGCACGTGCTGGTGTACCTGGTTTAGGCTGTTCATGACCGAGCGCGGGCAATCGGGGTTGAGAATCAGGAATTCCAATGTACTGAGGCTTGTGGGTGCCTTTTTATAGAAGCGCCGGAACATATCGTAAGATTCCGCGCATTTGAGCAGGGTAGTCCATTCATAGCTGTTGCGGAAGCGGTCCCCGTAGCTGCCCAGCGATTTGCGGGCGTCGTTGTACTTCGCATTGATGATGCGGGTAATCTGGATGGCGCGCTCCATGTTCACCCCCATCATTATGATGGCGTAAATCGCATCGTGCAAGAGCGTGCCGCGTATCTTGCCCCGGAGTACGGCGGTCATTTCGGTTACCTGGGCGGTAAAATCGAATAGCCCCGTTTTCACAAAAGACCTGGCAGGGTAGGAGTCGGCGAAATGGAAAAATTTATTGACGGAATAATACAGTTCGGTCGAAATCAGGTCGCGGGCCGAATGGGCATTTTCACGTGCAAAGATGATCGAATTCAGGATAGAGGCCGGGTAATCGCGATCCAGGCCGATCTTGAACAACACTTTGTCTTCTTCCAGTTTGGCATCTTCGGGGGGCGGGTCGCCTACCATGAATAGCATCGATCGCAACACGAAGTCTCGCGACTGGGAAACGGTATTGGGCGCGTCGAGAGACGAGAAGTAATTCACGTTCATAAAACGCGCCGTATGTTCGGCCCGCTCTATATATCTGCCCATCCAGAAGAGGTTGTCGGCTACGCGTGCTAGCATCAGGGTTCGTTTTTGAGTATCCAGGTGTCTTTCGAGCCGCCGCCCTGGGAAGAATTCACAATCAGGTTGCCCCGGCGCAGCGCTACCCGCGTAAGGCCGCCCTTGAGCACATAGGTTTTGTCCTGCCCCATTACCGTAAAGGTCCGCAGGTCGATGTGCCTTTGTTCAAAGGCTTGGGTCTCTTCGATATAGGTGGGGTGAACCGAGAGGGAAAGAATGGGCTGGGCCACGTACTTACGGGGCGACTCCCGTACCTCTTTGCGCACTTTTTCCACCTGTTCATCCGTGAGCGTGTTTCCGATGGATATACCATAACCACCTGCCTCATCGACCGGCTTGACCACCAATTCCCGAACGTGTTCCAACACGTATTCCAGGTCATCGGGCTGCCCGCAGCGATAGGTTTTGACGTTGGCGAGAATGGGCTCTTCGCCCAGGTAATACCGTATTATGTCGGGGACATAGGAATAAACGGCCTTGTCGTCGGCTACACCGGTGCCCGGGGCGTTGGCTATGGTCACGTTCCCTTTCCGGTAGGCAGAGAACAGGCCCGGCACCCCTAGGGACGAATCTTTGCGGAATTCCATCGGGTCGAGGAACAGGTCATCAATGCGGCGATAAATCACGTCCACTTTCTGAGGTCCTCTGATGGTCTTCATGTAGACGAAATCATTTTCCACAAACAAATCGCGTCCTTCCACGAGTTCGACCCCCATGGTCTTGGCCAGGTAGCTGTGTTCGTAAAAGGCCGAATTGTACATGCCGGGAGTCAGTACCACGGTAACCGGGATGTCTACCCCATGGGGTTTAACGGTTTCGAGCAAGTCGAGCAGGTTTTCGGCATAGTCGGTTACCGTATGGGCCTTGTAGTGGTTGAAAACCCCGAACAATGCCCGTTTCAGGGCGCCCCGGTTGCTCAGTACATAACTGACCCCTGAAGGGCAGCGGATGTTGTCTTCCAGTACATAGTAGCGCCCGTCGGCATGCCGGATGATATCGGTGCCTGATATGTGGTTATAAATTCCACCCGGGGGGTCCATGCCGCGCATCTGGTCCAGGTAATTCTCGGAGGAGCTTACCAGGTCCAAGGGTACAACCCCGTCTTTCAGGATGTTTCGGTCGTGGTACAGGTCCCACAGGAACATGTTTAGTGCCTTGCAGCGCTGTATGGCACCCCGCTCGATAAAGGCCCATTCGGAAGCCCCTATAATACGGGGAAACAGGTCGAACGGAAATATCTTCTCGTTGGTCTTGTCGTCGCTGTATACCCGAAAGGTGATCCCCTGGTTGAAAAAGGAGGCCTTGGCCCGGGCGTTCAGCTCGTGGTAATCCTCAATGGACTGCTTGCCGTATAGCTTCATCAGCCTTTTATAATCCTTCAGAATGCTCCCCTCGCGGTCGAAGACCTCATCGAAAAGGGCTGGATTTCGCTGGTAGGCTGAAAAAATGGAGGGCTGCGTTTTAGGCATACGGTAATGTTTAGGCTTAATTTACGCGATTCGGTGCGATTTCCACCACGCGACCGGTTTTTTTGCCGTGAAATCAATTGGCGGGTGTCCGAATTGCATTCTTCTTGGTTTCGGGCATGGCTTTTTGCAGGGAACATATTTTTTGATTCGGAGCTATTTTGGCTACATTTAGCGCAAAATCAACTGCATGAAAAATTGTCTGCTGGGGTCACTGATCGGCCTGTGGTGTCTGGGGGCCAACGCCCAGTTTTCGGAAAAAAGCAAAGCTTACCAGAAGTTTGAGGGCTTCTTCGATTACTATTACGACGACGCCCAGGGTAAGGTGTACCTCGAGGTAGACAAACTTGACAAAGAGTTCCTTTACGTGTATGCGCTGAGCAGCGGCATTGGCAGCAACGATATCGGCCTCGACCGGGGGCAGCTGGGCAATGAGCAGGTGGTTTATTTCAAAAAGGCCGGCGAAAAACTGCTCCTGGTGCAGCCCAACCTTATGTACCGGGCCAAGAGCGACAATGCACTGGAGCGCAAATCGGTTGAACAGGCCTTTGCGCAATCGGTCCTTTTTGGTTTTCCCATCGTAGAAAAAGTAGGGGAGGCCTACATCGTGGAGCTAACCCCTTTTTTGATGCAAGACATGCATGGGGTGGCCGACCGCCTCAAGCAGGCCGGACAGGGCACCTACAGCCTGGATGCCTCCCGCAGTGCCCTGAACCTGGAACGCTGCCGGTCTTTTCCTAAGAACAGCGAGCTCGATGTCATGCTGACCTTTAAAGGGGACCCCCAGGGGGCCTACATCCGTTCGGTGGCGCCAAACCCCAAGCTGGTAACCGTTGCCCAGCACCATTCGCTTGTGGAATTGCCCGAGGCCGGCTATGCGATGCGGGCCTTCGACCCCCGGAGCGGTTCCTACCCCTTCAGTTTTTACGACTACGCCACCCCGGTGGAATCGCCGCTCATCAAAAGGTATATACCCCGGCACCGCCTGGAGAAAAAAGAACCCGGAGCCCTGCTCAGCGAGGCGGTTGAGCCGATAGTTTACTACCTCGACAACGGTACCCCTGAACCCATCCGCACGGCTTTGCTCGAAGGCGGACGCTGGTGGAACCAGGCTTTTGAAGCCATAGGCTATAAGGATGCTTTCCAGGTAAAGATGCTGCCCGACGACGCCGACCCCCTCGACGTTCGGTACAACGTGGTCCAATGGGTGCACCGCTCTACCCGTGGCTGGAGTTACGGCAGCAGTGTGTCTGACCCCCGCACGGGCGAAATCATCAAGGGGCATGTGAGTCTGGGCAGCCTGCGCATCCGCCAGGACTTTTTGATCGCCCAGGCCCTGGCCAACCGGCCATTCGAAAATTCAGACTCCGACGACCAGGCCTTGCTCGACATGGCACTGGCGCGAATCCGCCAGCTTTCTGCCCACGAAATTGGCCATACCCTGGGGTTTGCCCATAATTTTGCTGCCAGCACCAATAGCCGGGCTTCCGTAATGGATTACCCGCACCCACTGGTTGGCCTTACCGATGGCGCTATCGATACTTCCGAGGCTTACGATACAGGCATAGGGGAGTGGGACAAGGTAGCTGTGGCCTATGCCTACTCCGATTTCCCGGAAGGCACTGATGAACAGGCCGCTCTCTGGGACATCCTGGCCAAGGCCGGGGCTGCCGGACTCCGATACATTTCAGACCAGGATGCCCGCCCCACAGGGGGCGCCCATGCCTATGGACACCTCTGGGACAATGGGGCCGAGGCATCAGACGAACTGGATCGGCTGCTCAGGGTACGCCAGGCGGCCATCGGACAGTTCAGCCCGTCCAATATCCGCCGTGGCGAGCCCTACAGCGTATTGGAAGATGTGTTCGTGCCCCTGTATTTCTTCCACCGCTACCAGACCGAGGCCGTTTCGAAGGTTATAGGCGGCCTCGATTATTCCTATGCCGTGCGGGGAGACGGAACCCACCCCTGGCAGACCGTACCGAAAGAAACCCAGGAAAAGGCGCTAACCAGCCTGATGCAGACCCTGGACGCACGTCAGCTGGCAATCCCGGCATCGGTATTGCAGTGGTTCCCACCCCGGGCAATCGGATACGGGGCCACCCGAGAATCGTTCAAGGGCCATACCGGAGTTTCCTTTGACGCCCTGGGTGCTGCCGAAACGGCTGCCGACATGACCCTTAGCCTGCTCCTGCACCCGGAGCGCGCTTCGCGCCTGGTGCAGCAAAAAGGGCTCGACAAGGCCCAACTGGGCCTGGAAGAGGTACTCAGCCGCCTGCTCGATGCGACCATCCTGGCCAAACCGCTAAACGGCTATGAGGGAGAAGTACAGCAGGTAGTAAATTTCGCGGTGCTCAGGCAGCTTATGCAACTGGGCCTCGATTCCGATACGCATCCGCAGGTGCCCGCCCTTGCCAATGCCTCCCTGCACGATTTGAAAACCCGCCTGCTGAAGTCGGGCGATTCGGCAACGGCTCGTGAAATGGTGCGCCGCATTGACCGCTATTTCGAACACCCCGAAGAATTCAAACCCGAAAAAGCGCCGCAAATCCCGGATGGATCCCCGATCGGGATGGGCTGCCTGGAAGAAATACCCCCGACATGGAAGTAAACCTGATCAGCGATACCGTAACCCGACCCACCCCCGGCATGCTCCGCGCCATGATGGAAGCGGAGGTGGGCGACGATGTTTTTAAGGAAGACCCCAGCGTCAATGCCCTTGAACGCAGGGTGGCTGCCCTTTTCGGCATGGAAGGCGCCCTTTTTTTTCCGAGTGGCACCATGGCCAACCAGACAGGTATTAAAATCCATACCCAGCCCGGCGACCAGCTTATCTGCGACAAATTCGCCCACGTTTACAACTATGAGGGGGGAGGGGTGAGCTTCAACAGCCTGGCATCATGCAAGCTGGTCGATGGCGACCGCGGGATGATCACCGCCCAGCAGGTAGAAGACTCGATAAACCCGCCCGATTTCTATCACAGCCCCCGAACCCGCCTGGTTTGCGTGGAGAACACCACCAACAAGGGAGGAGGTGCCTGTTACGATTTTGAGGAGCTCCTGCGCATTCGGGAGGTATGCGGGGTACACGGCCTGGCCTTTCACCTCGACGGGGCGCGCATCTGGAATGCCCTGGTGAAGACCGGGCAAAAGGCCGCCGACTACGGGGAGCTTTTCGATACCATCAGCGTTTGCCTGAGCAAAGGGTTGGGCTGTCCGGTGGGTTCCCTGCTGATCGGCTCAGCCAAACATATGGAGCAGGCCCTGCGCATTCGCAAGGTGCTGGGGGGTGGCATGCGCCAGGCAGGCTACCTGGCCGCGGCAGGCCTTTACGCCCTGGAACACCATGTAGACCGTTTGGCAGAAGACCACCGCAAGGCCCGCGAACTCGGGCAGCTGCTCGAAAGCAAAGATTTTATCCGCTATGTGGCCCCGGTAGAGACCAACATTGTGATTTTTGAAACCCGCCCGGAGCGTGTAACCGAAAGCCGGATGCTGGAAGTTTTTAACGCACACGAAATAAGGCTAATCGGAATGGGGCAGGGGAAGTTGCGCCTGGTTACACACCTCGACTACACGGACGAAATGCACGCCTATGTAATGTCCGTGCTGGACGGGATGTCATTCTGACCCCAGCCCTGCAATGCGCCTCAGCGTATTTTTGATCCCGTTCTCCATTCCGGCTTCGGAACGGTAAAACTGGCTGTTGCCGACCAGGCTTCCGTCGGGCGCCCGCAACGTGAAGTGGAAGCGCCCCAGATGATCGGTCCGGCGTTCGACACAAGCAGGGTTCTGGACAAGGGCTTTGAGTTGTTTGATAACCAGGTCCATTTCGGCCGGGTCGGCATACCCCACGCTTTCCAACAGGGGGTGGCCATCCAGGCTCTTTACCACAAAGCGGCTGGAGCCTTTCCCGTCTTTCCGGATTTCGAGCAATTTTTCTGGATTAGGAGATGGTAAGATACGGTTTTTCGCCCAGCCTATTTTAGGAATTGATCCATGCCGGGCAGGTTGGGCATCCCCTCCCGGGCCACGGCCCCCAATTCGGCTTCCTGTACTTCGCTGGCCCTTGCCAGGGCTTTGTTCAGCACAAGCACGAGGTAATCTGTAAGCTGTTCCTTGTCGGCAAGCAGCTGATCGTCACACGTTATTTCCACTATTTCCCGGTTGGCCGTAACGATTACCTCCAGCAGGCCGTCAGCGCTTTTCTCCGAAAGCGTAACCGAGTTGAGCCGCTCCTTGGTGGCCTTGATTTTTTCCTGGGTTTCCTGGATTTTACCCATCATCCCCATTAGATCTCCGAACATAGTTGCAGGTTTTAAGGCTTAAAAGTACAAAAAAGCCCCAGCGCGTCCGTGAAACTTGGCTGCATAAATCCCTTTCCGAAATGTACAGAAATGCTATTTTTGCCAACGCCCGAAACCAGTCTTTCTGCGCAATGAAAAAACTTCATCCGCCAGTCGCGAAGAAAATCCCCCATCCCCTCGAAACGCACGGGGATGTCAGGATAGACGATTATTACTGGCTACGAGACCGGGAAGACCCAGCCGTTATCGAACACCTCCATGCTGAGAATGCATACTACGATGCGCTAACAGCCCATACCAAGGCATTCCAGAAAAAGCTTTTCATAGAGATGAAAGCCCGTATCAAGGAAGACGACGAGTCGGTACCCTACCGCCTGAACGGCTATTGGTATATTTCCCGATACGAAACCGGTCACGAATACCCGGTGTATACCCGGAAAGCGGAAAGCCTGGAGGCCCCCGAGCATGTGCTGTTCGACTGCAATGCCCTTGCAGAGGGATTCGAGTACTTCGACCTTAGGGGCATTGCGGTGAGCCCCGACAATTGCCTTGCAGCATACGGGACAGATACCGTGTCGCGCAGGCAGTACAGCATCCGCATCAAAGACCTTCGCACCGGAGAACTATTCCCCGAAGTGCTCGAAAACACCACCGGCAGCTCGGTATGGGCAGCAGACAACCGCACCCTTTTCTATACCCGAAAAGACCCCGTAACCCTGAGGTCTGATCGTATTTACAGGCATACCCTGGGAACGCCGGCAGCTCAGGACCAGCTGGTCTTCACCGAGACCGATGAGACCTTCAGCACCTTTGTTTATAAATCCAAGTCTAGGGATTTCATCATTATCGGGTCGGCAAGTACGCTTACCACCGAGTACCGGATCCTGAAGGCCGACAACCCGAATGGTGAATTCAGGGTCTTTTCACCGCGCGAACGGGGAGTCGAGTATTCCATTTACCACTACCGGGGCGAATTTTTTGTTTTGACCAATAAAGACGGAGCCATCAATTTCAAGGTCATGAAAACCCCCGAAAACCGCACGGAGAGCCGTTACTGGAAAGAATTCATCGCGCACCGCGACAACGTCCTCATCGAAGACATCGAACTATTCAGTGACTACTTTGTGATAGACGAGCGGGAAAACGGCCTGAACCGGATGCAGATCCACCGCTGGGACGATTCCGTTACCTATTACCTCCCCTTCGAGAGCGAGACCTATGTGGCGTACTCCTATATCAACCTGGATTACGACACCGAATGGCTGCGCTATGTGTACAATGCCATGACCACCCCGTACAGCATTGTGGAATTCAACATGCGCACCCGTGAAAAAAGGGTGTTAAAGCAGCAGCAGGTCATGGGCGGGAAATTTCACCCTGAAAATTATCGTTCCCAACGCATTTGGGCCACGGCCCGGGACGGGCAGCGTATACCCATTTCGATGGTCTATCACAAAGATACCCCCCTCGATGGCAAAGCGCCTCTGCTGCAGTACGGGTACGGGGCCTACGGCAGCACCTCAGACCCGCACTTTTCGACCGTGCGCCTGAGCCTGCTTGACCGGGGCTTTATTTATGCCATTGCGCACATCCGCGGGGGAGAGTACCTGGGCAGGCCCTGGTATGAGGCCGGGAAATTATTCGGGAAAATGAATTCATTTAACGATTTTATCGATTGCTCCCGGTTTCTGGTATCCGAAGGGTATACCACCAGTGAACACCTGTACGCCTATGGCGGTTCGGCGGGGGGGTTGCTCCTGGGAGGCGTGGTGAACATGGCTCCAGACCTGTACAACGGTGTGTTGGCCGCTGTCCCCTTCGTGGATGTGGTAACCACCATGCTGGACCAGAGCATCCCACTCACCACGGGCGAATACGACGAGTGGGGCGATCCCAGAGACCCCGATTTTTACGCCTATATGAAGTCGTATTCCCCGTACGACAATGTAAGGCCCCAGCGCTACCCGAACCTGTTGGTCACTACTGGCCTGCACGATTCCCAGGTTCAGTACTGGGAACCGGCCAAATGGGTAGCCAAGCTGCGCGAATATAAAACGGACGCCAATCTGCTGCTGCTTTATACAAATATGGAGGCCGGGCATGGCGGGCCATCCGGTCGTTTTGAAGCCCTGAAGGAAGCGGCCATGGAATACGCATTTATCCTCGATCTTGAAGGGAAGGCTGAATAATAAAAAAAAAGTCTTAATTTTGCCCTCATCAAAGGCTTCATCCTGAAGTCTCCTGAGCCTAACCACACTCTCATGAAACAAGAGATTCAGGCCTACGACAACCTCCTTCAACTTATAGGTAAAACCCCGCTAGTACGGCTTAACAAGCTCACCGAATCTTACGATGGGGCTTTTTACGCCAAGCTGGAGGCATTTAACCCGGGCCACTCTTCCAAAGACCGAATCGCACATTTTATCATCGAAGAAGCGGAACGCACCGGCCTACTCAAGCCGGGTAGCACGATAATCGAAACCACTTCGGGAAATACCGGCTACAGCCTGGCCATGGTGAGCATCATCAAGGGCTACGACTGCATTCTGGCGGTGAGTTCGAAGTCTTCGGCCGATAAAATCGACATGCTGCGCTCGATGGGAGCCAAGGTATATGTATGCCCTGCCCATGTGAGTGCAGACGACCCGCGTTCGTATTACCAGGTAGCCAAGCGCCTGCACGAAGAAACCAAGGGGTCCATCTACATCAACCAATATTTCAACGAGCTCAATATAAAAGCCCACTTTCAAACCACCGGCCCCGAAATCTGGGAACAAACCGGAGGGCAGATCACCCACCTGGTCGCATGCAGCGGCACGGGAGGCACCATTTCGGGCACCGCCCGTTTCCTGAAGGAGCAAAACCCGAATATCCGAATTATAGGCGTGGATGCCTACGGATCGGTATTGAAGAAATACCACGAAACCGGCGAGCTCGACCTGAATGAAATCTACCCGTACCGCATTGAAGGGCTCGGCAAAAACCTGATTCCTCAAGCCACAGACTTTGAGGTTATTGACGAATTCGTCAAGGTAACCGACGAGGAGAGCGCCCACATGGCGCGCCGCATCTCACGCACCGAAGGAATCTTTTCGGGTTACACCAGCGGGGCAGCCATGCAGGCTGTAAAGCAACTGCAGGAAGCCGGCGAATTCACCGCCGACAGCAAGGTGGTTGTTATTTTCCCCGACCACGGGTCGCGCTACATGAGCAAGGTCTACAGCGACACCTGGATGGAAGATCAGGGTTTTTTCGACAGCAAGAGCGTGGGCGAAACCCGGAAGGTCCAGCACATCAAATAGTCATTTGCGGGCAGACGGGCACTGGGTTAAGCTAAGGGGCATCTGCCTTCTTTCTGCCCATAATTTTTTGTGTTTCCTCTTTAAATTTCTGTAATTTTGCCCAGGATACGACGCCCCGGCCGTACAGCGTACCCGGAGGCCTGTATACGTGCGTACCAGAACCAAGCTAAGCCAAATGAGAGACTTATTCGATAGAATTATTGCCAATAAAGGCCCATTGGGCAAATGGGCATCGCAAGCCGAAGGCTATTTTGTATTCCCTAAACTCCAGGGGCCCATTTCCAACCGGATGAAATTCCAGGGCAGGGAAGTGATCACTTGGAGCATTAACGACTACCTGGGGCTGGCCAACCGGCCCGAGGTGAAACAGGCCGATGCCGATGCAGCCCTGGAATATGGGGCCGCCTATCCGATGGGCGCCCGCATGATGAGCGGGCACACCGATTACCACGAGCAACTGGAGCGCGAACTGGCCCAATTTGTCGGCAAGGAAGCGGCCTACCTGCTCAATTTCGGGTATCAGGGCATCATGTCTGCCATTGACGCCCTGGTTTCCAAAGACGACATCATCGTCTACGACGTAGACTCCCATGCCTGCATCATCGACGGGGTGCGGCTTCACATGGGCAAGCGTTTTACCTTTAAGCACAACGATATCGAGTCGCTCGAAAAGAACCTGGAGCGGGCCACCAAAATGGCCGAGCAGACCGGGGGCGGCATCCTGGTGATCTCAGAGGGGGTTTTCGGCATGCGGGGCGAGCAGGGCAAGCTCAAAGAGATTGCGGCCCTTAAGAAAAAATACCAGTTCCGTTTCATGGTCGACGACGCCCACGGGTTTGGCACCCTGGGCAAGACCGGAGCCGGGGCAGGCGAGGAGCAGGGCGTACAGGAAGAGATTGACGTCTACTTCGCCACCTTCGCAAAATCGATGGCCGGTATTGGCGCTTTTTTGGCGGCCGACAAGGAAATCATCGATTACCTGAAATACAACCTGCGCTCGCAGATGTTTGCCAAGTCGCTGCCCATGATCTATGTGAAAGGGGCATTAAAGCGGCTCGACATGCTGCGTTCCATGCCCGAACTCAAAGCCAGGCTATGGGAGAATGTGAACGCCCTGCAAAATGGGTTAAAGCAGCGCGGTTTTGACATCGGCAACACCAGCAGCTGCGTAACGCCTGTATACCTGAACGGCAGCATTCCCGAAGCCATGGCACTGGTGAAGGACCTGCGTGAAAATCACGGCATATTCTGCTCCATTGTAGTGTACCCGGTAATCCCGAAAGGGCTCATCTTGCTGCGCATGATCCCCACTGCCACGCATACGGCCGAAGACATTGCCGAAACCCTGGAAGCCTTTTCTGCCATACGCGAAAGGCTGCAAAACGGCACCTACAAACGGCTCTCTGCAGCGGTTGCCGCTGCCATGGGCGAATAAGCAGGACGAAGTTTAAACTGCTATCCCGGCCGAATGGCCGGGATTTTTTTATTGCAGGGCTTTCCTGTAGGTGCAGCGCCTTTGGTACACTTCGGGGTCGAAATTCTTCCAGATTTGCTGGATGGCAAAGTTGTCGGCGAGTTCGGGGGTACGGTAACACATCTGCACCCTTTTTTTGTTGAAAATCTCGTGGTATTCCTTGAAAATGATGGCGGTTACCCCTTTATTCTGGTATTCGGGCCGAATGCCGATAAGGTAAAAAATGGCATCCCGGTTGTATTTGCGGGCCCACAGCAGGTGCAGAAAGCCAATGGGGAACAGCCTTCCGCGGGCCTTCTGGAGGGCTTTTGAATAAGAGGGCATTACTATGGCAAAGGCGACCAGCCGGTCTTCCCGGTCGAGAACGAACTTGATGTACTCCGGGTTGATGAAGGAAATGAATTTTTTCTTCATAAACGCCTTCTGGGCTTCCGAAATGGCCACGAAGGACGACAGCCCGGCATACGTGGTATTGAACAGGTCGAACATCTGGTCTACCCAGGGCATCAGGTCTGCCGTTTTGCGGAAATTCAAAGGCCGCAGGCCAAAGCGTTGGCGGATGATGCTTTCGATGCGCATAAAATACTTCGGATCGGCATTGGATGCCGGGAATTTGCTTTCGATGTATTCCTTTTCTACTGCAAACCCGAGTGTTTCCAGGTGCCTGGCGTAATACGGATGGTTGTACCAGGTAACCATGGTACCGATGTGGTCGAACCCTTCGGTGAGTACCCCTACCTTGTCGAGGTTGGAGAAGCCCATAGGCCCCTCAAGGTATTCAAGCCCGTGCGCTTTGCCAATTTCGGCTACTTTTTCGAGCAGTGCCTTCGAAACTGCCAGGTCGTCCTCAAAATCAAACCAGCCGAACCGCATTTTGCGAAGCCCCTGTCCGCGCACTTCCCCCCAGTTTACTATCGCGGCAATACGCCCGACCAGCTTGCCATTGCTGGAAGCCGTAAAAAAACGGGCCTCAGCTTGCTTGAACACCGGGTTAACTGCCGTGTCGAAGCTGCTGAGTTCTTCACTGATGATGGGGGGAACCCAATATGGCGAATTCCGGTACAGGGCAAATGGGAACCTGACAAAGGCTTTCAGCTCCTTTTTGGAACGCGCTTCACGGATTTGGATCATAACAAGGTCTTACGACCCCAATATTAACAAACTTTGGCCACAGCAGAAAGGCCGGGCCAAAAGGTTTACAGACCGTCGGCGCCAGGGTCGCCTTGTTTGCGTTGTCTTTTCTTGTTGCGCTTTTCGGCCCGGCGTTGGCTTTTACGCTCGCTTTTGGAGAGTTTACGGCCGTCCTTCTTCATGCTGTTCCGGTTGATTGCCTCCTGGTCTTCAATGGCTATTACCTCGTCTTTGTGGAAATCGAGTCGGTACGAAACACCGCTGGCGATGAAAATGCGGCTGGGGGTGTCTTTAAACCCGGCCCCAAGGTGTAAATCGGCCTGGAAGTTTGGGCTGATCAGGTAGGCCATCCCGGTGCGGAGCAGCATGTCGGAATACCGGTCACTCTGTATCCCCTGGTTCTCGACAAACACGCTCCATTTCGGGTTGCGAAAGGCATGCGACACCGAAATCAGGTAGCTCCATTCGGGGAAATCGGTGCCTATGCGGTCGTAGGCGATGTTGGTGATCAGCACAAACCGGGGCGATAACCTGCTTTGAGTGGCAACCATGGCCCGGGGCGATACCGTGGGGTCGCCCGGGTAATAGGGATTGTCGCCCAGCACAAAATTGGCTCCGGCGTACACGGCTACAGACGGGATCAGGTTGCTCCAGCGGAAGGCGTTGTTGGCCCTCCAGCTGTAGAGGTTGGGTTTGTTGCGTTCCGGGTCTTTGTATCGGTCGTACAACAAGTATTTCAACCCCAGGCGGTGGGTGTTGAAGTCGGATAACCGTTCTTCGGTCCCCAGGTTTGCATAGGTGATATGCTGGCTTTGGTACACGCCTTCCCAATGCAGTTCAAGCGCTTCAAAAAACAACCCGTAGCGCAGGGCCAAATCGAGCCCGAAAATATCCGAATCGGTATTGAGCAGGGCATGATCTTGTTGTTCAAATAGCAGCCCGGCCTCGAACTGTACCACTCCTTTGCCTACCGCATAGGCGCTATTGGCCTTGCCGGGGCGGTTCGAATTGATGACATCTGTATACTGGGCATGGCTGTTCAAACCGCTGAATAACAAGGCTAGAGCTATGAAATATTTTAGGGTTTCAGGAGTGATCCGTGCGGTTTTGACAGCCATTTTTAGAATTATTTTAGGACTTTTGTACAGCTATAACAACGTCGGAATCGTACTTTTGATATGTAAAGCGTTCAGAATATGGGTATTTTGCGGTTCCTGTTTTTTGCCATTCTCGGCTATTACCTGCTTATGGTCCTCGGCCGGCTGCTCTCGCCCTGGCTGGGGCGGTACGCGGCCCGAAAATCGGAAGCTGTTTTCCGCAGGGCCTTTGAGCATGCGCAACAGGTCAAGGAAGAACCCCGGGAAGTAGGGGAGGTGACCATCGACCGCAAACCGCCCCGCAATGAAAAGGGTGCCAGGCCGGTGGGAGAATACATTGAATTCGAAGAAATCGAATAAACGACCAGCAACCAACCAAATGAACCTCAGTTTTAAACAGTTCCTCACCCACTTTTTCGTACTTGCCTTTTTTGCCCTGGCCGCCCTGGCCTATTTCTATCCGGTGCTGCAGGGCAAGACCATTTACCAGTCTGATATTGTGCAATACCGCGGAATGGCACGGGAACAGGAAGATTTCAGGGCACGCACCGGCGATGAGCCCTACTGGACCAACAGTGCTTTCGGCGGCATGCCCACGTATCAGCTGGGCGCCCATTACCCCTACGATTACGTAAAACAGCTCGACCGGGTCATACGCTTTTTGCCGAGGCCTGCCGATTACCTCTTCCTGTATTTTCTGAGCTTCTACATCCTGATGTGCTGTATGAAAGTGGAATATCGCCTGGCTGTGCTGGGGGCGCTCGCTTTTGGCTTCTCGACCTATCTGATCATTATACTGGGGGTAGGGCACAATGCAAAGGCCCATGCCCTGGGTTACCTGCCCATGCTTCTGGGGGGCATTGTGCTGGTCTTCCGCAAGAAATACCTTTGGGGCTTTGTGCTCACTGCCCTGGCTATGGCCCTGGAAGTGCAGGCCAACCACTACCAGATGACGTATTATTTCATGCTGCTGGTACTTTTGCTGGGGTTGGCCCACCTGATCGACGCGATTGGGAAGCGGCAGGTTCCCCATTTCCTGATCTCGGTGGGATTGCTGGTGGTAGCCGTGGCCCTGGGGGTGCTGGCCAATGCCACCTCCTTACTGGCCACGCGTGAGTATGCCCAATGGAGCACGCGCGGGCCTTCCACGCTAACCGTCGATCCGGAAGGCAACCCAAAAGCTGCGTCAGACGGCCTCGACCGCGAATACATTACCCAGTACAGCTCGGGTATTTTAGAATCATTTGACCTCCTGGTACCCCGGTTTTTCGGGGGTGGCTCTGTGGAGGAGCTGGGCGATAATTCCAAGACCTATGCCTTTCTGATCGACCAGGGCGTGCCCCGTTCGCAGGCTCTTGAATTCAGCAACAACCTGCAGCTTTACTGGGGCGAACAGCCCGGGGTGGCAGCCCCGCCCTATGTCGGTGCCATCATCCTTTTCCTTTTCCTGCTGGGCATTCTGTTGGTTAAAGGGCGGGCCAAATGGTGGCTGGTCGCAGGGTCCCTGCTTTCGCTGGCCCTCTCATGGGGCAAGAATTTCGGCCTCCTTACCGATTTCATGATCGACTATTTCCCGCTGTACAACAAGTTCCGTGCGGTATCGTCTGTGCAGGTGCTCCTGGAGCTCTGCATCCCCATTTTGGGGGTTCTGGCCCTTGTCCGTTATTTTGACCCGGCGCTGGATGCAGCCAGGAAGCGGCGCGCCCTCATGGTTTCATTCCTCTTTATGACCGCCTTGACAGCCCTGTTGCTGCTGGCCAGGTCTTTTTTCGATTTCGCCGGGGGCAGTGACGAAATTTTAAAGCGCTATTTCGGGGAAGATATCGTCTCCGTAATTCGCAGCGACCGGGAAGCGGTCTACCTTAACGATACCTTGCGCTCCTGGGCCTTAATTGCCCTTGCCGCCCTGTTGCTTTTTCTGTTCCTTAAAGGGCGCCTCCGAAAAAATTACACCATTGCCGGCCTTGTCGTACTGGTGGTTGCCGACCTGGCAGGGGTAGACCGACGGTATGTGAACCAAGACGATTTTGTGCCGGAACGGCGTATGAACGCACCCATTGCCCAATCGCAGGCCGACCAGCTTATCCAGCGCGACACGGCCATTTTCCGGGTCCTCAACCTTAGCGAGGGCCTTAACGGGGCCAGAACTTCCTATTTCCACTATTCCCTGGGAGGCTACCACGCTGCCAAGCCGCGCAGGATTCAAGACTTGTTTGAGTATCATATCTACCGCGACAACCGCAGGGTGCTCAACATGCTCAACACCAAATACCTCATTCAGCCAAACGAGGATGGCGCACCTTCGGTGAGCCTGAACCCCGGTGCCCTGGGCAACTCCTGGTTCATTAACAAACTGGAAGCCGTCAACTCCGACGACGCGGCCATCAGGTCACTCGACAGCCTGGACGTGGCTAGCAAGGCAGTAGTAAACCGGTCCGAATTCCCTGAGGTTTCACCTGCGGCCTTCCAGGTCGATTCCACTGCCCGGATACACCTGACTACCTATGAGCCCAACTACCTGAAATACCGAACCGAAAACGGGAATAACGGGCTCGCGGTCTTTTCCGAAATGTATTATCCCGAAGGCTGGCAGGCCTATATAGACGGGGCACCACATTCCCATTTCAGAGTGAATTACGCCCTGAGGGCGATGCAGATCCCAGCCGGGAACCATACGGTGGAATTCCGTTTTGAACCGGCAGTAATAGCACAGGGGAGCCGCTGGTCGCTGGCCGGTTCCATCGGTTTGCTGGCTGCCTTCCTCGGGGCCCTTGCAGCCAGCCTGTTGAGGCGCCGAAAATCAAAGGCTGAGGCGTAATGCGAAAGGTACTGCTGATTCTCTATTATTGGCCTCCGGCCGGAGGGCCCGGCGTACAGCGGTGGTTGTATTTTGTGCGTTACTTAAGGGAATTTGGCGTAGAACCGGTACTCTATCTGCCCGAAAAACCCCATTACCCCCTGCAGGATCCTGACCTGGAACAATTGGTGCCCGAAGGGCTGAAGGTGTATCGCAGCCGCTTTTGGGAGCCGTATGGTCTTGCCGGGCTATTGAGCAGGAAAAAGACGCGGCGCATCAGTTCCGGGATCATCCACAGGAAACACCCGACCCCTATGGAAAAGGCGCTATTATGGATCAGGGGAAACCTCTTCATTCCGGATGCACGACGGTTCTGGATCAAAAAGGCCCTGCGGGAACTGCCCGAAATCATAGCCCGCGAGGGGATAGACACAGTGGTTACCAGCGGCCCTCCCCACAGCCTGCACCTGATCGGGCTTGGCCTTAGAAAGCAGCTGCCCATAGGGTGGGTAGCCGATTTCCGGGATCCCTGGACCGAAATTGGCTATTTTGAGGCACTTTTGCCGGGCAAAAGAGCCCAGCGTCGCCATAAAGAACTGGAACTCGAGGTGCTTGTTTCGGCCGACCGTATCCTGACAACGAGCCATACCACCCGCGAGGCCTTCGAAAAGCTAACGTCGCGACCGGTTTACGTGGTCACCAACGGCTATGACGGTTCGGTAGGAAACGGTCGGCAACCCGAAGGGGATTTTGTGCTGGCCCACATCGGTTCCCTGTTGAGCGACCGAAATCCCATACCGCTCTGGAATGCCTTGAAAAACCTAAAAGACCGTGACCCCGGCTTCGGGCAGCGCCTGCGCCTGGAGCTTACTGGACTGGTGAGCAACGAAATTGAGCAAAGCCTGCGCGATAGCGGTTTGTGGGAACAAACTCTGGTAAGGCCCTATGTGCCCCACCGGGAAGCCTTGGCCCTGCAGCGACAGGCTCAGGTCTTGCTGCTGGTCGAGATCGATTCCCCCCAGACAAGGGGCATCCTGCCCGGAAAACTCTTTGAGTATATGGCGGCGGCCCGTCCGGTTCTGGCGATTGGCCCCGAGGGGTGGGAAGCGGCTGAAATGGTATCGGAAAGCCGTTGCGGAAAAGGCTTCACTTACGGCCAACAGCATGCCCTTGAGGAACAGTTGGAAGCCTGGTACAAAGCCTACCTGGGCGGGACCCTGAATCAGAACCCGGATGGAGCCAAACGCTATCACCGCAAAACACTCACCGAAAAACTGGTAAAGGAGGCGTTATGGGCATGATTCTGAGGCAATCTCTGGTTAACATGATTATCACGTATCTCGGTTTTACCCTGGGAGCCGTGAACTACATGGTGTTGTACCTGCGCTTCATGACAGCAGAGTATTTCGGTTTGGTCGGCGTGGTCTTGTCTACGGCGGCCCTGCTCATGCCCCTCATGTCTTTCGGAATTCCGAATACCCTGGTCAAATTCTATTCCGGATTCGGGCAAGACGCCGACCGCCAGCGCTTTCTGACCTGGTGCCTGGTTCTGCCCCTGGGTATTCTGCTGCCCCTGGCCGCGTTCAGCTTCTTCGCCAATGAAGCCATTGGGGCTTTTATGGCGCGAAAGAATGCCATTGTCGGAGATTACGTCTGGCATATTTTTCTCATCGGGCTGGCCATGGCTTATTTTGAGGTGTTTTTCGCCTGGAGCAAAGTGTGCCTGAAAACCGTATACGGGAATTTTCTAAAGGAATTGTTTGCCCGGGCGGGTGTTACTTTGCTACTGGCGCTGCTGTACCTGAAAATGATTGACGAGGCCGGCTTCCTGTTCTGGCTTGTGGGCGTATACCTGGTGCGCACCCTGCTCATGTTCGGCTACAGCTGGAAATTACTGCCGGTGCGCCTTCAGTTTCAGCGGCCTCCGGAGTTTGGCCAAATAGTGAAGTACAGTGCCCTGATCATTCTGGGCGGCTCAGTGGCCGTGCTCCTGCTGGAGGTAGACCGGTTCATGATTAACCAGTACATCGAGATCGAAAAGGTGGCTTATTATTCCCTGGCCATTTTCATCGCTACGGTAATTGTGGTGCCCTGGCGGGCCATGAACCAAATTACCTACCCGCTCACCGCCCGGCTAATGAATGAAAACGACATAGCGGGATTGGGGAAATTGTATCAATCCAGCTCCCTGAACCTGCTGGTGGTTGCCGGATGGATCTTCCTGCTCATTGCCCTGAACCTCGATCAAATCTATGCCCTGGTTCCTGAAGCCTACCGAAGCGGGGCCGGAGTGGTGGTTATTATCGGGGCGGTGAAACTCTACGACTCTTTCCTGAGCATCAATACTTCCATTCTGTATAATTCCCGCTATTATGTGAGCCTGTTGTTCATGGGGCTTGCCCTGGCCGTGCTCACCGTGGGGTTCAACATGTATTTCATCCCGCGCTATGGCCTGATCGGGGCGGCCTATGCCACAGCCCTGGCCGTACTGTGCTACAATACCTATAAGCTGGTCTTTGTCTGGGTCAAATTCGGCCTGCAACCGGCCACCCGCGCCACTATTTGGCTGCTGCTTGTGGGCGTGTGTACCTGGCTGCTTACCTCCCTGCTGCACTTTTCCTGGCACCCGCTTATTAACATTGTCGGGATGAGCAGCTGTATCACTTTTTGTTTTATCGGCCTGATCTGGGGCTTGCGCCTGTCGCCTGAATTAAATGCCTTTGCGGTTAGGTTGCTCTCAAAAAAAGACCCCGGGAGGAAAGATCCTCCACGGGGTCCAAACAACTAACCAACCTAAAAACTGTCTTTATTCGTTGCCGGAACGGCCGCTGCGGTTTCGCTCATTTCCGGAGCTCCGCCGGCTGCTTTGCGGGGCTGCCTTACGTACCTGCGGGCTGGGGGCCGACTTGCGGGCCTGGTCAGACCGTCCAGTAGCCTGTTCCCTGCTGCGCTGGGCCGAACTGTTTACCTGCTTCGCTGTGCGGACCTGTTTTGCGCTGTTTTTTTCAAGCCCGCCCCGACTTTCTGAGCGCGAGGCAATCGCCTGGGACTGATCGCGCTGTGGGGCTTTGCGGTTCACTTCTTTCCGGGCCTGTTGCTGCCTTTCGACACTGCTATTTCGGTAGCTTTCCGAGCTGGCTGCGGTAGCCTTGCGCCGCTGGCTGGCCTGGACTTCGCGTCGCATTTCGCTGCGTGACTGCTGGCTGCGATTAGACCGCACCTCGCTCTTTGCACTGCGGGCTGCATCTGACCGGTAAGATTTCCCGTAATCAACGCGAGTTTGAGGGCTGCGGGCACTTACCCGGGCATCGTTACGATAAATCTGATCGCGATCGGTGCGGGGTGCGTAGCGGTATGTTTTGCCAACAGTGGCATAAGCCCGACGGGTATTATACCGATACGGCTGGTAATAGGAATAGCGCACAGGGGTATAATACCTCCGGTAGGGTTGATAGCTCACCAAACAGAAGCCCAGGGCCGGCCGTACAAAGTACCTGTGGTATGGGCGGTAAACATAGTAGGGGTTGTACGCGTTAATGTACCCTACATGATAGTTGTACAGGCCCCTGGGGGTATAGTAGATATGCATGCCGCCAATGCGGTAGGCCATGTTGTGGCGATACCAGACCTGTATACCGCCTATGCGGTTTACCCGACCGTAATAGTCGTAATAGATGGGGACGTTCTCGACCTGGATTACCGCCCCGTAATCGTCGTACTGTACATAGGGGTTGTAGTCGAAGCCGGAGTTGAAGGTTACCCCCACCGGGCCGAAGCCTGCATGGGCGTTAACCGAGATCTGGTTGTCTAAATAAAAATCGAATTCGCCATCCGGATAGACGGAAAAGGTAACGCCATTTTCCATGAAAATGAACGAATTTCCGTAATTGAAAGCGTTGTTCGGGGCATGTTTTGCCTTGCCGTTTTCGGCCAGGATGCTTCCGGTACCAACCAGAAGGGACGCCAGGAGGAGTACAAGCTTTTTCATGAGATTCGAATTTAAGTTCCGGATGCAACTATTTACATTCCGACCTCATAAAAACAAACAGCGTGCCAAAAATAAGCGTACTTATTTAAAACACTGTAATACAGATAGATGTGTGTTGAAAAAAGAAGAAGAAACTCGCTTGAAGGAAATGCCATCGCCACCGGCCTTCTCAACCTGCCAGTTTCTTTTTCAGGTAGGCCCCGGTTAGGGAAGCCGGGTTTTCAGCCAGTTCTTCGGGGGTGCCCACCGCCACGAGATGGCCGCCTTTTTCGCCTCCGTCAGGCCCCAGATCAATCACGTGGTCGGCGCATTTGATCAGGTCCAGGTTGTGCTCGATCACCAGAATGGAATGGCCTTTTGCCAGCAAGGCATCGAAGGAGGTCATCAGCTTGTGGATATCGTGAAAATGGAGTCCCGTGGTAGGCTCGTCAAACATGAACAAACCCTTTTCACGGCTCGTGCCCTTCCCGAGGAAGGAAGCCAGTTTAATGCGTTGGGCTTCCCCTCCCGACAGGGTAGAGGAGGGCTGGCCGAGGGTCACATAACCCAGGCCCACATCCTGAAGGGGCTGTAACTTATCCGCTATCTTTTTTTGCTTGTGGCCGGTAAAGAACTCGAGGGCCACGTTCACGGTCATCTCCAGCACGTCCGAGATTGACGCTCCTTCGAACTGCACTTCCAACACTTCTTTAGTGAAGCGCTTGCCGTTGCATTGGTCGCATTCCAGGTGCACATCTGCCATAAACTGCATTTCCACCGTGATCTCACCTTCGCCCTTGCATTTTTCGCATCGCCCGCCCTCTACGTTAAATGAGAAGTGCTTGGCCTTGTAACTCCTTATCTTACTTAATTTTTGAGAGGCGAATAGGTTCCGTATCTCGTCGTAGGCCTTAATATAGGTTACCGGGTTGGAACGCGACGACCGACCGATGGGGTTCTGGTCCACGAACTCCACGTAGGCAATGTCTTTGAACTCCCCTTCCACTGCGCTGTGCTGTCCGGGCTTGTCGCCATAGCCCGCCAGTTCTTTTTGCAGTACCGGGTACAGGATCTTGCGCACCAGGGTACTCTTGCCGCTGCCCGAGACGCCGGTAACCACGGTAAGTACCTGCAGCGGGAATCGCACGTCAAAATTTTTCAAATTGTGTTCGCGCGCGCCCTTGATTGTTATGAATCCCTTGGGGGGTCTGCGCTTCTTTGGGACGGCGATCTGCATCCTGCCATTCAGGTAGCGGGCCGTGAAGGTATCGGTCTTTAGGATTTCGGCCAGGGTGCCGGTGGCCACTACTTCCCCGCCAAGGGTGCCAGCCTCCGGCCCGATGTCGATTATGCGATCGGCGGTGCGCATCATCTCCTCGTCGTGCTCCACCACGATTACCGTATTGCCCAGGTCGCGCAGCGATTCGAGCACCCTGATCAGGTTTTCGGTATCGCGGGGGTGCAGGCCAATACTGGGCTCGTCGAGGATGTACATCGAACCCACCAGGCTGCTGCCCAGGGATGTGGCCAGGTTTATGCGCTGGCTTTCGCCTCCCGAAAGCGAATTGGACTTCCGGTTCAGAGTCAGATAGCCCAGGCCAACCTGCTGCAGGTACGACAGCCTGTTGCGGATTTCGGTGAGTAACCTATTTGCTATCTGCTGATCGTGCGAACCCAGTTCCATATCCCTGAAGAACCCGGCCAATTCGTAAATCGGCACCTCTACCAGGTCAGAAATGGATTTCCCCCACACGCGCACGTAATCGGCCTCATTGCGCAGTCGCCTGCCCTTGCAGAGCGGGCAGCGGGTCTTGCCCCGATAGCGGGAAAGCATGACCCGGTTCTGAATCTTATAGCTTTTTTCCTCGAGCTGGGCAAAGAAGTCGTTGAGCCCCGTGAAGTATTGGTTTCCTTCCCAGACCAGGTTTTTCTGGGCATCGGTGAGTTCGAACCAGGGCTTGTGAATCGGGAAATCAAACTTATAGGCATGCTGTACCAACTGGTCGCGGTACCAGCCCATGCTTTCACCCTTCCACGGAAACACGGCATTGTCGTAGACTGACAGGCTGGTATTGGGCACCACCAAATCTTCGTCAATGCCGATAATGTCGCCATAGCCCTCGCATTTTGGGCAGGCCCCGAATGGGTTGTTAAAGCTGAACAGGTGTACATTGGGTTCCGGGAAGGTCATCCCGTCGCGCTCAAATCGGTTGCTGAATTCGATTCGGCTGCCGTCTTCGAGAGATTCCAGGATGCAGACACCTTTGCCTTCAAAGAAAGCGGTATCGACAGCCCCCGCCAGGCGGTTTAAAAAATCCTCATCCGATTTGACCACGATCCGGTCAACCACCAGCTCAAATTCCCGGCCGATGCCTTCCAGGTCTGGGGAGAGCCGCACCACCTGCCCGGCGTGCTTGATGCGGGCATAGCCCTGCTTCGATAACAGCTCGATCGACTTGGCCACTTCGCGGTGGTCGGGTATGTGCACTGGTGCCAGCAGCAACAGCTTGGTGTCTTCGGCGAAGTGCCTCACGCGGTCGACCACATCTGAAACAGTGTCCTTCCTGACTTCCTCCCCCGATACGGGGGAAACCGTTCTGCCGATACGAGCAAAGAGCAGCTTCAGGTAATCGTAAATCTCGGTGGATGTGCCCACGGTAGACCTGGGGTTGGTCGAATTCACCTTTTGTTCGATGGCGATGGCCGGGGCAATCCCCCGTATATAATCCACCTTGGGCTTGTCGAGCTTCCCCAGAAATTGCCGGGCGTAGGAAGAGAGGCTTTCCACATACCGGCGCTGTCCTTCGGCATACAGGGTGTCGAATGCCAGACTCGACTTTCCAGACCCCGACATGCCGGTAATGACCACCAGGCGGTTGCGCGGGATAAGCACATCAATGTTCTTGAGGTTGTGAAGGCGCGCCCCTTTTATTATAATGTTCTCCTTCGGATTGGCACCTGCGATAACCGGGTTCATAGCGATTCGGATAATGCGCTAAGATACGACATGCGATACGTAAAGACCAGGGCCTGCACACCGTATTTCGGGATGCAGTTTGTCGGAGCTTTTTTTGACGCTATCAAATTTTTTCTATATTTGAATGTCTAATCCTAAAACCGACTGCTTATTCAGCAACATTACTTTTTTGAAATCATAACCCAAATCTGTGTCGTCGGGCCTTATGGCCAGAAGGCCAGCGAACCTCAAAAAAGTAAGTTGTATGTACCTTCAGGCAGACGATTCCACCCTGGTAAAAGCTTATATTCAAGGCGACGAGCGCGCCCTGGAAACATTGATTAACCGCCACAACCAACGCCTTTCCTCCTTTATCTATTCGAAAGTATTCGACCGGGAAATAACCGAAGATATCTTTCAGGATACCTTTATAAAGGTAATCCGTACCCTGAAGCTGGGGAAGTATAATGAAGAGGGCAAGTTCTACCCCTGGGTCATGCGAATAGCCCACAACCTGGTTGTGGACCACTTCCGCAAGAGCAACCGGATGCCCCGGTACGAATCGGGCCCTGAGTTCGATATTTTTACCATCATGCAGGAAAACTCCCTCAATGCCGAAAAGCAGCTGATCAAAGATCAGATCGAATCCGATATCAGAGACCTGATGACCCAACTGCCCGAAGACCAGCAACTGGTTTTGCGCATGCGTATGTATCAGGACATGAGCTTTAAGGAAATTGCCGAGAATACGGGGGTGAGTATCAATACGGCCCTTGGCCGCATGCGCTACGCCCTCATTAACCTGCGCAAGCTCATCGAGCAGCACCAAATAGTTTTGACGAATTAATCGGCCATAGGTCGAGCGTGTACACCCGCTTTGGGTTCCATTGCGTTATTTTGGCATAAATACCGCATATGGAACAAATTTACTCTTCAACACCCGATTCGTGCAAACTGGTTTCAGCCTCTGAAGAATCCGTGCGCTTCCTGCTGGATTATTCAAAATCCCTTTCCATCGTCTCATCCCGTGGGATGACCTTTGAAAGCAACCTGAACTAGCCGGGCCGCTGCGGCACGTGTGTACCGCCCTTGCTGCATCTGCCACCGTACCGGGCTTCCGGGTCAAATCCGGCTTGGTCCAACCCGGCCTTCCATGAGCCCCGAATGGGGTATAAAAGCTAAAACCCGGCTTTTACATCAAGATTCCGCCCTTTTACAACATAGTTTTTCCGAGGGGAGCCCCTTTGGCTACTTTAGGCTTGTGTTTGATTGACAGGCACATTAACTAAAGATTAACCACAGCCAAAAGTCCTGAAAAGGTCCTATTAACCGACCCAAAACGAAAGCTCTCTATGGAACTACAGTTCGACGACTCAGCCCTGGTAAGAGATTACATAAGCGGTGACGAACGCGCCCTGGAAATCCTCATCAACCGCCACAACCAAAGGATTACCAGTTTTATCTATTCGAAGGTCCTAGACCGCGATGCTACTGAAGATATTTTTCAGGATACCTTTATTAAGGTGATCAAAACGCTCAAAAAGGGCAATTACAGTGAAGAGGGGAAATTCCTTCCCTGGGTAATGCGCATCGCCCACAACCTTATAATCGACCATTTCCGCAAAAACAAGCGGCTGCCCAAGTTCGAAGGCGGGGAAGATTTCAATATATTTTCGGTAATAGGTGACGATCAGCTCAATGTAGAGCGCCAGCTTATCAAAGATCAGATAGACACCGACCTGGGCATGCTAATAGACGAACTTCCCGACGACCAGCGCGAGGTACTGATTATGCGCATATACAAAGACATGAGTTTCAAGGACATAAGCGAGGCTACCGGTGTCAGCATCAATACTGCCCTGGGTCGTATGCGCTATGCGCTGATCAATCTTCGCAAGATTATTCAGAAAAACAAGATCGTCCTCACCAATTAATAATCAGCCGCTCGCGGCAATATATGACTTGGAGTTGCGTTATAGAGATGTAACGAACTCTAAGCATATGGAAAAAATTTACTCCGAACAAACCAATACCTGCAGGCTAACCCGGGTAAAAAAGGAGACAATAACCTTTCTCCTGCACTATTCCCGCTCCCTGAAGGTCATTAATTACCAGGGTTTCCAATTTGAGTCGCACCTGAATTGATCGGGAGGGCCGTACCCTGAAAAAAGCATTACCCGCCTTTCCCGGCGGGTTTTTTTTTGGCATGGTACGCCCCCAGCACCGATTTACGGCCAATGGCACTCGTAATCAGGTCCTTTTCAAGGTCCCATCCGCGGCTGGGGCTGTATTCCCGACCGTAGTAGATAATTTGCAGGTGCAGCTTGTTCCAGCAGTTTTCGGGGAAGAGGCGTTTGGCGTCCCGTTCGGTCTGCACCACGTTTTTTCCGGAAGACAAACCCCATCGGTACATTAGCCGATGTATGTGGGTGTCTACAGGGAAGGCCGGGATGCCAAAGGCCTGAGAAATTACCACGCTGGCCGTTTTATGTCCTACCCCGGGCAGTTTTTCAAGCGCTTCCAGGGTGCGGGGCACCTGCCCCCCGTACTCCCGCAGCAAGATTTCGGAAAGGCCGTGAATGGCTTTTGCCTTGGTGGGAGAAAGGCCTACGGGCCTGATAATCTGTTGGATATCTTCTATATCGAGCTGTACCATAGCTGTCGGGTTGGCAGCCCGGGCAAAGAGCAGGGGGGTGGTTTGGTTTACCCGGGCGTCAGTGCTTTGGGCAGAAAGCAAGACTGCGATCAGCAGTGTATACGGGTCGGAATGCTCCAGCGGAATGGGCACCTCCGGGTACAACCCTTCCAGGGTTTGAATTACGAATTCGGCCTTTTCTTTTTTGGTCATTTATGTTTAATTTTATATCAAAATAAATAAACAATAATTCGAGCAGCCATGAAGACTTTACAAGTTGGGGATAAAGTACCGCATTTTACGGTTAACGATCAAGATGGAAACCCGGTTTCAGACGCCGATTTTACCGGGAAGAACTGGGTGGTTTTCTTTTATCCCAAAGCCGATACCCCCGGTTGTACGGCCGAAGCCTGCAACCTGCGCGACCATTATGGAGAACTGCAGGCCGCCGGGTACAGGTTACTGGGCGTTAGCGCCGATTCCATGAAGAAGCAGGCCAAATTCAAAGCGAAATACAAGCTTCCCTTCCCGCTCCTGGCCGACGAAGACCGGGTGGTTATCGAAGGCTTTGGGGTATGGGGCCGAAAGAAATTCATGGGGCGGGAGTACGACGGCATATTCCGGACCACTTTTGTTATCGACGGAAAGGGTATTATTACCCGGGTCATTGATAAGGTTCAGACGGGCGATCACGCCGCACAAATCCTGGAGTAAGCCTGAGGAGAAGCCCGGGTTGCCGGGCTTTTTTAGTCGACCATTTGCCTGGCTTCGTCTTTCTTGGGCAGGAACAGGTGCTTTTCTTTGATGATTTTCGCAACCCCTTCGGGCAGCGTATCTTCCCACCCGGGTTCCCCGTTGACGATCTTTTTGAGCACGTCCCTCGAAAACACGTGGAGCACGTCGGGGTCGTAGTCGATAATGTCCATCACTTTCCCGTTGTACTTGAAGAATTTGTAGAGTTCCTTCATGCGCGGGTGTACCTTGATGTTGTTGCTGGTCATGATCTGACCGGTATCGGGGTTCATCATGGGGTAGAGGTAAACCTTCAGGTCTTTGAAGAAGAGTTTTCCGAAAGCCTCCAGGATGCCGCCGCTCAGGTGGCGGTAATATTTCTCGTCAAAAATGTCTTCGAGGTTGTTAACCCCCATGGTGAGGCCGATACGAGCCTTGGTGTAGTTGTTGAAGTATTCAACCAGTTTGTAGTACTCCGAGAATTTGGAAATCATTACCGTCTGCCCCAGCGAACAGAGCAATTCGGCCCGGTCCATGAAATCCTGCTCGTCAATTTCGCCTGAAGACCGGAGGTTTGCCAGGGTTATCTCGAAAATAACGATGGCGTTCTTCTCGTCTACGGTCTGTTCCCGAACGAAAATCTCGTACGATTTCTTGAACATGTCCATGTTCACCTTGGTTACCGGACGGAAGCTGCCCCTCAGGGCCAGGATATTCTTTTTATAAAGTACCGCGGCCGGGAGCAGGTTGTTCCCGTCGGGCCCAAACATGACCGCGTCGGTCATATCGTTGCGGATGAGCTGCAGGCTCATCAGGCGGTTGTCTACATGTGCGAAGTTGGGCCCTGAGAAGTTGATCATGTCGATCTCCAGGATGTCTTTGTCGATATGGTCGTACAGGTACTTCAAAAGCTTGCGCGGCTTGTGGTACTTGTAAAAGGCACCGTAAATGAGGTTTACACCGACGATGCCCAGGGTTTCCTGCTGCAGGCGAGCCTCGTTCTGCTTGAAGCGCAGGTGGAGCACAATTTCGTCGAATTCCTTTTGTTTCGGGTCGAGCTGAAAGCGGATACCCACCCAGCCGTGGCCTTTGTAGCGCTTTGAAAAGTCGATGGTGGCCACCGTGTTGGCATAGGAAAAAAACAACCTGTCTGGGTGGCGCTCCCGGCTGATGCGCTCTTCCATAAGCCGCATTTCGTGCGAGAGCATCCTCTGTAACCTGGCCTGAGTTACATAGCGCCCGTCCTGTTCCATGCCGTAAATGGCGTCGCTGAAATCCTTGTCGTAGGCGCTCATCGCTTTGGCGATGGTACCTGAAGCTCCGCCGGCCCTGAAAAAATGGCGGGCAGTTTCCTGCCCGGCGCCAATCTCGGCAAAAGTTCCATAAATATCGGGGTTCAGGTTTATCCGGAGTGTTTTTGCTTTTATGGAAGGAATATTCTCGAACTCGAACTCGTTCTTTTGCACGGTGGCCATAGCAGGATGCTTTCAGGAAACAAAGATAAAAAGAAGGGTCATTCTGAGTAATAAATTAGTTATAAATTTGACGAAAACGGACCAACTGTTGAAGATCACTTTCCTCGGTACCGGAACCTCTCAGGGCATCCCGGTAATCGGCAGCAAACATCCGGTTTGCCTGAGCCCCGACCCCCGCGACAAGCGGTTGCGGGTATCGGTCATGGTCGAAACCGAAAATGACGGTATATACGTGATCGATTGCGGCCCCGATTTCAGGCAGCAGATGCTGCGGCACAATGTGCAGCGGCTCGACGGCATCCTCTTTACCCACGAACACGCCGACCATACGGCCGGTATTGACGATATCAGGCCTTTCTTTTTCAGGCAGGGCGATATCCCCATCTATGCCCACCCGCGAGTGGCCGACTCCCTGCGCCGGCGCTTCGACTACATCTTTGCCGACGAAAACCGCTATCCCGGGGCCCCGGCAGTTATGGTGAACACGGTGCAAAAAGGGCAGTCGTTCCAACTGGGGCCACATTGGGTCATGCCCATTGATGCCCGTCACAACCGCCTGCAGGTTTTCGGATACCGCATTGGCGATTTTGCATACCTAACAGACATTAAAACCGTAGACCCGGCCGAAATGCAGCGACTGGAAGGGGTAGAAGTACTTGTAGTCAATGCACTGCGGCAGGAAGCCCATCATTCCCACTTCAACCTTGAGGAAGCGCTGGAATTCATCAGGCAGGTGCGCCCCGAGCGGGCTTACCTCACGCATATCAGCCACATGATGGGGTTTCATGCAGAGGTAGAGCAGCACCTGCCCGAGAATGTACATCTGGCCTATGATAATTTAACAATAACCCTCAGACATGCATAAGAATATCTATCTGTACCTATTTGTTTTTGCCGCCCTGATCGCCCTGTACCTGGCCGTTACTGCCAATCGGAATGTCAGTGCCCTGCGCAGCGATTTAGCCGGCCGGGAACAGGCATTAGGCCAGCTCGAAGACTCCCTGCGCGAGGCTCGCCTCGACCTGCTCGAAATGCAGTATTTCAGCCTGGAGAACAACGACGATGCCCTGGCTTATTACGACCATTTAAAGCTGGAAAACCCTGCCCGCTACATCGCCGACAAGTTGCTGGAAACCAATGAACCCAAAGGCAGTAACCCGTTGGTGCCCTACGAGGGGATGGAAAACGATTTTAAAATCAACAAGATTAAGGTGCTGAACCACCAATGGATTCTGGCCGATTTCTCAGACGGGAAATACTGGGGGGAAATTTTACTGGAATATCACTTGAAAGACGACCTCGGCGTCGATTTCACCCTGCTCGACCATTTGCTCTACACCCGTAGCAATTAGTATTTTCCTATCATCCAGCGCCTGAAAGAGGCCAGGTTCTCGCCGCTCACCCCGTGGCCTACCGGGAATTCTTCGTACTTGTGTGGGATCTGCATTTCAGCGAGCAGGCGGGATGCCTGTTGTGCCCACTCGGGGGGTATAACCATATCGAGTTGCCCGTGGGAGGCATAAACCTGCAGGCGGCTGTGATCTTTGGACCGGAAGTCTGGCCCGAGCATGCCCGGATCTATATACCCGCTCAGGGCAATCAGGACTTTAAAGTGCTCGGGTTTAGATAAAGCCAGCGCATAACCAAGTATGGCTCCCTGGCTGAAACCCAATATATTAACTCGATTGGGATCTAAGTTATAGGCATCGATTGCCTCTTCGATAAAGCCTGCGATGGCCTCCCGCGATTCGGCAGCCTGCTCCAGGTCGCTCCACTTGCCCCGCTCGGCGTTGAAATTGATGGCGTACCAGGCATATCCGAAAGGCTGCAATCGGTGGGGCGCACGAACAGAAATCACAAAAAGGTCGTCGGGCAATTCCGGTGCAAAGGAAAATAGGTCTTCTTCATCGCTGCCATACCCGTGCAGCAGGAAGATGACAGGTGCAGGTTGGGAAAGGCTTCTGGCGGGGCGAATGAGGTGTTGGAGGGAAAGCTTGGCAGACTGCATTTCAGCGGATAAAGGTGAACCATTTCTGGAAATACGCCCCGACCAGGGGCACAAGACGCTCTTCATGCTGCAGGGCACCGAGGAAGCCGTAAATCCACAATGCGAAGTAGCATGTATACAGCCCGATCCAGGCGTAAAAATTGAACCAGGTACTCAGAAAGAGGGCAAATCCAAGAAAACCGAGATGTAAACCAAAGGCCTGCCTGCAGTGGAATCGCCCAAAGGGGTGCTTCGGCTCGGCATTCATGGTAATGGCTATAAGCGCACCCAACAAGGTGATGTAGGCCAACACGGCAATGTTCCTGGCTTGTTTGCTTACTTGCATCTACAGATTGGTTTTGGCCCCTACTACTACGCCGTAGGCCTTGCCGCGCAGGGGTTTGCCGAGGTACATCGAATTTTTCGAAGCCGATAGCAGGTCTTTTTCATGAGGAGTGTACTCCAGGTCGGGGTTGAACAGGGTAAGCAAGGCCCGTTCCCCTTCCTGCAATTGGGCAACAGGCAGGCCGAAGCGCAGGCGACCCCGTGTGAGCATTTCTACGCTGGCTTCCAGGCCGAAAATACCGTTCAGGACGCCGAAGGCCGATTCCAGGCCCAGTGAGCCAAAGGCCGCCAGGTCAAATTCCATCCGTTTCTGTTCGATGTCCATGGGACAGTGGTCTGAGCTCACAAAATCGATAATGTGGTCTTTAAGGGCCTTGCGAAGTGCCTTGCAGTCGGCTTCTGATCGAAGGGGGGGTAAAACCTTGAAGACGCTGTCGAAGCCTTCAAGCTCCTGGTCGGTGAAAGCCAGGTTGTGGATGGCTACGCTGCAGCTTACGTCCAGGCCTCGTTTTTTCGCCTCTGCGATCCGTTCTACCGATTGGCGGGTAGAGACCAGCGGGATGTGAAGCTTGCCCCCGGTGTATTCAAGCAAGGCCAGGTCGCGGGTTACCCGGAGCTCTTCTGCCAGGGCAGGGATTCCGCGCAAACCGAGGCGCACGGCCATTTTTCCTTCATGCATCTGCCCCTTGGCACCCAATTGGGCATCGAGGGGAAAGGAGTGTATCAGGCCATTGAAATGCTGCACGTACAGCAGGGCCAGTTTTAAGAGGTTCGGGTTCTCAACGGGGTGTTTGAAGTCGCTGAAGCCGACAGCCCCGGCCCCGTGCATATCGTATAACTCGGCCAGGTCTTCTCCTTTGGCGCCCATACTCAGGGTCCCAAGGGGGTAGAGCTCGGTAACGGCCTTGCGGGCGGTCTCCTTCAAAAAAACAATGTCGCCGCTGGTGTCGGGTACGGGGCGTGTGGCCGTGTTGAGCACAATGCCCGTAAAACCGCTGGCTGCGGCAACACGTAATCCCCCTGCAATGGTTTCACGCTCCTCATAGCCGGGCTCACCGAAACTCACACTGCTGTCGAACCAGCCTGTGGAAACGTGCAGGTTCTCAAGGGTCACAACCCGGCAATCGCCAGGGGGTTCAACCCGTGCCCCAATCTGGCTGATTCTGCCATTTTCGATAAGGATGTCCCGTTTTTTGCCATTTAGTTTGGGCTGGCTCGCATCGACGAGGGTGGCCGCTTTGAGTAGTAGGGTCATCTCAAGAATTTTTGAAGGATCATTTCTGCCGCCGCAAACAACAGCGCTAAAATAACAAACCATTTCCAAAGCGCTCGAATCTCAGTCTCATTTTGATACGAATCGAGCAATGATTCCAGATTGCGGTGGGGGGTTACCCATGTAGGGAAGCTCATTTCGGGGTACACCTGCGAGCTCTCGGTGCGCGGATAGTTAAAACTGATCTTCCCGGCCCGGCGTTCTCCCTGCAAGAGGGAATAATTGCCATCGCGCACGGGCTCGGGGCCAAAGATTAGCTTGGTTTTTCGCGCAAAGGCCTGCTGGTAGGGAATAAATTCATAGCCTGGGCTCTGCAACCTGAAAATACGGTCTTCGGCCAGGGGGAGTTCCAGGTCGAGCTCAGACGGCTTCCCGATGGTGTAGTAAAGGTCGGGGTAAGGGAGGCTTTGTCGGGCCAAGGCGTAGAAGGTGGGCACGATCAGGGGCGATTGCCTGAAATTACTGTTGGCTGCGCTCAGGGCGGACGTGAAAAGGTAGACCTTGCCGCGGGATGCCAAAAATGGGTCGCCGTTTTGAAAACGGAGGGGGGCTGAAACTCCAGCTTCCAGCCTGAAATGCGAATTGGTTGATGGATATTCAAAATTGCCTACCTCCCCTTCAAATACGTCGCGGTAGAGCGGATGGTCGAACAACACTTCGGTAATCTGGGCCGGGCTGGCCGAGGAAGCCCCCAGCTCCAGGCTTGCCAGGGCGCTCAGCCAGGGGTTATAGCTTTCCGGGCGGGCATCGGCCGCCGGGACCACAAGCAGTGTTCCCCCGCTTTGCAGGAAGGCCTGTACGGCCCTGCCGAGCGCTTCGGGAAGCTCCGGCAATTCGTTGAGGATCAGCAGGTGCTGCTGCTCCAAAAGGGCAAAGTCAAGTTCGCGCAGGCCACTGCTGTTGAACTCGAATTCATCGGGGGTGTAAATGCGTTGCAGATAATCGACCGGCCCTGGGCCCAGGCTATACACCCTGATTTTCGGAGGGCTGGCCAGAGTAAAATACAGGGCATTGTCATAGGAAAGTCCCTCGTCCGATATCCGGATGGCCCCGTCGATGGCGCGGTCGGCTGGGAGGCTGAAGACCGCCCGGCCCCTGCCCGCACCAGTGAGATCCGGGGCACTCTTGGCAATAAGGGTATCGCTGTTAAAGAGGGAGAGCGGTTTTACCCGAGTGGTATCATCCAGCGAAACAGTCACTTCCAACTCGAGAATCTCGGGGTTGCGGTTGCTAATATAAGCGGTGTCTAACGACATGTTGTGGCGTTGCTCGGGCCTCAGAACCAGGGCGTGGCTTTGGGGCAGTCCCGTATTGTCTGCTTTTTCGAGGTCGAGCTCCTGAAAATCAGAAATCAGCCATAGTTCCCGCACGGTTCCTGTTTGCTCGGGCAGGAGGGCGTCGGCCCTAAGGAGCAGGGGGGTGGCATTGGCCCGTTCATGGGTGAAGGCAAGGTTCAGCAAAATTTCCCGGAAACCGGAGAGGGGCCGTGTGGGGTATTCTTCCGTATTGGTCAGCAGGGCGCACTCGAAATCGGGTGGCAGGCGCTGCAGCAGTGTTTGTACGGCCCCCTGCAATAGGGTGGTATTGCCCTCAGGGGCCTGCATGCTGAAGGAATTGTCGAGATAAATGGCGACCCGGCGAGGCATGCGTGCGTCGGGAAGCGACTCGAAGGGCTGCGCGAAGGCCAGTACCAGGGCTGCGAGCAGCCCCAAACGGGCCAGCAGCAGCAACCATTTTTTCAATTGGCTGCTTCGGTTGGATTCCACCACCAGTTGCTGGAGGAGGCGAACATTGGTAAAGGGGGTTTTCCGGAAGCGGCGCAAACGCAGCAAATGGATCAGGACCGGGATGGCCAGGACCCACAGGCCCCATAGCATTTGCGGGTTTTTAAACAGCATAATCGGGAATGATCACACAAATATAGCCAATTCGAATCGCAGGACCAGCCCAAAGGCGGGCTATCCCGAGTATTTTAACGGGCTGTTTTAGGCCGGCCTCAGCAAAAAAAGAAGTAATCGCTTCCTTCCCGGGACCCTTGCTGCTCCAGATAGGCCCTGATCGCTGCCTGGGCCTCTTCGTTGGCCACGGTAACCACGCTTTGAGCATGCTCAAGGCTACCTGTATACGTAAAATGACGCATGGTTTCCCCGTATATTTTCTTTCCGATCTTCCTGGGGTTGTCGCACACCCAGGAAAACGCGACGTCCCGAACTTTGAGCAGGCGGGCAATTTTCTTGCCTTTGAAGCCAGCCCCCCACACCACAAGCGGTCTTCGGGCATCGCGGTCGAGCTCCAGGAAGTAATGCGTTTTCAATTCGAGGAAATAGTTCTGCGCATAGTGTTCCGAATTGCGCGACGTGCGCGTGTCGTAATCGCGCCAATGGTGCAGCACCTGGTCAGAGGGCAGACAGCAAAGCCCCTGCCGGTAAAAGCGGAAGCACAGGTCGTAATCTTCCGGGTAACGATCTGGCTTAAACGCCCCGCAGGCCTCCAGATCAGGGCGGGCAACCATCCAGCAGGGGGAAGGGACCACACACTCTTTGTAGATTTCGGCAAAGTTGCGGCCGCTTGCCGTAAGGCGGTTAAGCCAGCGCTCGTAGCGGGCGTAACCGGCTGAAATGCCCCGGTCTGAAAAATACCGTACCTGCCCGAGAGCCAGATGCCCCGGCCCATGCTGCCGGAGTTGGTCTGCCATAAGTGCCAGGCGCCGACTGGCCATCACATCGTCTGAATCCATGCGCGTAATGAACGCACCTTTGCTGGAACCATAGGCCGTACGCAGGGCCGGGATGATTCCGATGCCCTGGTTGTCCAGCAAGCGAATGCGATCGTCCTGACCTGCAGCTTGCTTTACGATTTCCCGGCTCCGGTCATCAGAGCCGTCGTCTACAGCGAGCAGCTCCCAGTCAGCGCACGACTGGGATTGGATAGAATGCAGGCATTCCACCAGAAAACGCTCTGTATTCCGGAAAGGCATTAAGATACTGACGAGAGGCGTTTTCAAGCCGGTGCGTTTTATTTACGGAACAGGCCGATTTCGGGTAAGACCAGGGCTTTGCGGTTTCGCCCGCACGAAACCGGGCTAACGCGACCGGCTTTTTGCCAGGGCCTGCTCGATGGCCGCTTCGGCCAGGGGAGCCATCATCTGGTATCCCTTTACGGTTGGGTGCACCTCGTCTGTGGCCAGGGTTTTGTCGAGCCCTGGGCGGTCGTCGGCCATGATGGTAAAATAATCGAGGTAAACCAGGTCGCGCGCTTCGGCGTATTCCCTTATCATGGCATTCAGGGCAGGCACTTTCTTCCCGGGTTCCAGGCCGGGGCGCCAGGGGAAGTCGTAGGCCGGCAAGACAGACGACAGCACGGGCTCAATCCCGTTGGCCAGGGCCAGCTCTGCCATCGATTTCAGGTTGTCCATAATCTGCTCCAGCGTCATGGGGCCGGTGTTTCCGGCAATATCATTCACCCCAGCCAGTATAACCACCACCTTGGGCTGGAGCGCAATCACATCCTGCCGGAAGCGCAGCAGCATCTGTGGGGTGGTCTGTCCGCTAATCCCCCGGTTTATATACGGTTTCCCTTCGAAAAATTCGGGCACCTTGTCCAGCCAGCCGATGGTGATGGAATTTCCCATGAACACGACCCGGTCTTCCCCCGCCGCAGGGGGCGGAAGGGAGGCATTTGCTTCCCGGAACGCTGCCAGATTGGGCCAGTCTTGCGCCTGTCCCGATTGGGCAGGCAGTAGGAACAGGGAAAACAATAGGACGAGCATTACGGGAGCGCTATTCATTTCTGGGGGGTATTGACGGGTGACGGGATAAAATTCTTTTCAGTTTTCGGCCTTGGGCGGGGTTATCATGATATGGGCCCGGTGCGTACCGGGATCCATGAGCCAGGCATGCCCGGGAGGGGCCGGATTGACAGGCAGACCGGTGCTTTCGCCCGTGGCGAAGGGAATATAGAAGACGTATCTCACAAAAGGGTTTTCGATTTCGCCCGTTTGTGGGTTTACCGTGCCCGTATAGACGCAAAGGGTGGCCCTTTCGGGCATCTTCAGCGCACCCGACCGCACTTCGGCTTCGCGCATGTCGAAAACCTCCTTAAAATCCTTGCCCTGGGCCTTCAACTGGCGACCCCGGGCCATGAACGGATCCAGGTCTTTGTGGTATGCTGCTGTGGAAAAGCTGGTGGTTGCCGGGTCGTCGGCCAGGGCGATATAGGCATTTGTGCCTTCCCGCAAGGTAACCAGCGCCCCGGAAGTGTCATAGCCGTAAACTTTCGCCCCGTCCCGGTATTCTGCAGGCACCGCCAACAGGGCCGTTTTGATCTGCCAGGCTGCCGGGGGGATTTCCTGGGCCGAGAGCATCTGGGCAAAACCACAGCAAAGGGCGAATAAAAATAACTTGGATTTCATGGGTATCAGTATTTAGCGCTTTCGAGTTGGGTGGAGGTCCTGAGGATGAAGCTGCGCAGGTCATCGTTGGCCTGTTTCAGGTCTTCGCGCCTGAGGTACATCATATGCCCGCTGCGATAGCCTTTGAATTCGAAGCGGTCTTTCATCCGACCGCTTGGGTCTACCTGCCACATGGTGTATTTCGCGTTGAAATAGGTGGTGGCCCCGTCGTAATACCCAGACTGCACCAGCACGTTCAGGTAAGGGTTCTGGGCCATGGCCTGCCGCAGATTGTCCCGGGTCTCGTCGTTTTCATTGTTCCAGGGGTGAACCGGGCCAAACATGTTGTATTTCATGTCGGTCTTGAAATTGAGCTCTTCCTGCAGGTAAAAGTTGATAGCAGGGGTAAAGCTGTGCAGCCAGGAAGTGAGCTCGGCCGAATAATCGGGCCGGGTGCCCGACAGGGTCTTGTCTATGCCCAGGTAACGGCTGTCGAGCCGGCCGATATTGTAGCCGCCCCGGTCTCTGAGAAGGGCTTTCCAGAAATAGGAAGTGGGCACGCTCAGGTTCAGGTCCAGGATTTCTTTTTTGCCCAGGCCGGAATAGTAGGCCATTTTTTCGGCCACCGCCTCCCGCTCGGCATCGGGGATAAAGCCGCCCTTGGCCAGGGCCGGGATCAGGGTGTTGAGGGTGAAGGCTTCCGATTCAGGCAGAATCTCGAGCAGGTCTTTCTGCTGGAGGGCTGCCGGAAGGGCTTTCTGGTACCAGGCGGCAGCCGTGAAATACGGCAGGTTCAGGGCCTCGCTCACGGGCCCGCCAACGCGAATGACCTGGTAATCGGCCGGAGATACCATGATAACCCCGTTCAGGTACATCCATTGCTGGTCTTGCAGGGCCAGTGACAGGCCCATAACCCGTGTGCCACCGTAACTTTCGCCAATGATGTACTTTGGAGACCGCCAGCGGTTGTGACGGGTTACAAAGGTACTCAGCCACTCGGCCAGGTATTTGGTATCGGCGTTAATCCCGAAAAATTTCTCCCGGTCTACTTCCTTTCCGCTTTCCGGAATGGTGCGTGAATATCCGGTATTGGCTGGGTTCACGTATACGATATCGGTAGCGTCCAACACCGAATACGGGTTCTGGTCTACCCCGTAGGGCTGCACCGGATACCCCTCGTCATCTATATGCAGAATGCGCGGCCCCGTATAGGCCAGGTGCATCCAGACCGAACCCGAGCCGGGCCCTCCATTGAAGGAAATCAGCAGGGGGCGCGACGCCCGGTCTTTGATATTGTTGCGGGTGTAATAGGTGTAATGCAGCGCGGCAATAGGTTTCCCGTTTTCGTCCCAGACCGGCTGGGTGCCGGTCTCGGCGGTATACGTAAAGGCAGTCCCGTTTACGGTAACCCCGTGCTGGGTTACCACGGTGGTGTCTACCGGCAGGGAACGGTTCTGGGCATTTAGGCTGCCAAGCACGGCACAAGACAGCAGGGCCAGGAAAAAGGGTGGTTTCATTTTCATGAGTTTGGTGTTTAGCTCCCTAAAATAAAACATTTGTCGAAGCTGGCAGCCCCTTTTGCCATTAAACCCCGAGAATCTTCCGGCATTGCCGGTCGGTCAGGTAAAGCCTTCGAATACCCCCAGGCCGAAGAGGGCAAAGTCGTATTTGACAGGGTCTTCCGGATCGAGCGAACGCAGGGCGGCGTCGAGCTCGGCCACAGCTTTGGCATCGTGTTGCTTCCTGTCGAGCAAACCCAGGCGACGCGCTACCCTGCCGCTGTGCACGTCGAGCGGGCAGGAGAGCTGGGCGGGCCTGATGCCGGTCCAGAGGCCAAAATCCACGCCGCTTGACGCCGGTCGCACCATCCACCTCAGGAACATATGAAGCCTTTTGGCAGCCGAACCCCGTCCGGGGTCTGAAAAGTGTTTTTCACTCCGTGCCGCATGCGGGACGGCCATAAAGGCCTTGCGGGCCCGGCAAATGGCCTGCTGCAGGTTTTCCTCTCCGGCCTCGGGAAGGAAAAGGGTCTCCAGACCGCCATGAACGCGGTATATTTCGCCCAGGGCACGCACAAAAAATGACAGGTCTGCCCCGTTGAATGTCCGGTGCACGAAATCGTCCAGGCCTTTCAGGTTGGATGGGTCCGCATGCCAGATAAAATCAAAAGGGGCGCCATCCATGCGCTCCATCAGGTTTGCCGCATTGCGTATAATGCTCTTGCGGTTGCCCCAGGCAAGGGTTGCCGTCAGGAAGCCTGCTATTTCGATGTCTTCCTTTTGTTCAAAGCTATGGGGTACCTGTATGGGGTCGGACACCAGGAAGTCGGCCCGCTGGTATTGGGCTGCCTTGGCATCCAGAAAGTCTTTCAGTTCGGCCCGGTTCATCTCAGGGTACGATCTGCCCGTCGACCATGGTGAGCTTCCGGTCGGCCATCTCGGCGAGATCCTCGTTGTGGGTTACGATCACAAAAGTTTGCCCGTACGTGTCGCGCAGTTCGAAAAAGAGTTTGTGCAGCCGGTCTGCACTCGCCGAATCGAGATTGCCACTGGGCTCATCGGCCAGTACCACATCGGGCCGGTTGATAAGGGCCCTGGCAACGGCCACGCGCTGCTGTTCCCCCCCCGACAATTCGGCCGGCTTGTGACCGATTCGGTCGCCCAATCCCAGAAATTTCAAGAGTTCCATGGCCCGGCTTTCCGCCTCGGCCTTCGGGATATCTGCAATAAAGGCGGGGATACACACATTTTCAAGGGCAGAGAATTCGGGCAACAACTGGTGAAACTGGAAAACAAAACCGATATGCCTGTTGCGGAAACGGGCGAGTTGTTTTTCATTCAGCCGGGTTACTTCCTGCCCGTTGATCTCAATGTGGGCTGCCGGCGCAGGGCTTGGCTGGTCGAGCGTCCCCAGTATCTGCAGCAGGGTGGTCTTGCCGGCCCCGGAAGCCCCGACAATAGAGACAATTTCGCCCTTGGCGATTTCCAGACCCACTCCTTTCAGTACTTCGAGTTCGCCGTAAAATTTGTGGATGTGGGATGCCCGGATCATGCCTGTGAATTCAGGGGCTCAAAGTACACATTCGGCCAGAACTGACCAAATGGGGATCTTGCCGCTTGCCGCTGTGGGCCATTCCGCGAGGGGAAGGTTTTCCTTGTGCCTCGGATTGCCGCATGTCTTGTTTTTTTTGCATCTTTAGGAAAAACAATTGCCATGGCACCGTATCGCTACCTGGAAGAATACAGTATTGAAGTAACCGCGGAATTGCGCGAGCGCTTTTCAGGCATAATCGATGAAATCGGGGAGGATTCCGGCCGCGAAGGCCTGTTGAGTACCCCGGAAAGGGCTGCCAAAGCCATGCTGTTCCTCACCCAGGGCTACCGGCAGAATGCCGTCGAAATCCTCAAAAGCGCCATGTTCAAGGAGACGTACAGCGAAATGGTTATCATCAAGGATATCGAGTTGTACTCCCTGTGCGAGCATCATATGCTGCCTTTTTTCGGGAAGGCCCATGTGGCTTACATCCCCGATGGCCATATTGTGGGCCTTAGCAAGATTCCCCGGGTGGTAGACGTTTTTGCCAGGCGGCTGCAGGTGCAGGAGCGCCTTACCGACGACATCCTGGAGTGCATTAACAGCACGCTAAAACCAAAAGGAGTGGCCGTGGTCATTGAAGCGGCACATATGTGCATGATGATGCGGGGCGTACAGAAACAGAATTCGGTAACCACCACCTCAGGTTTCCGCGGGCAATTCGAAAAAATTGAGACCCGGAACGAATTCCTGAAACTGATCAGCTCTAACCTTTCCTAATAACCCCGCAAAACTGAACCTGATGGAGGGTAAAAGACGAAAATTCCTGCTGGGCCTGCTCTTCGACGGCATCGGCATGCTTTCCCTCTTGTTTCCAGGGGTAGGTGCTGCCCTTGACCTGGTGTGGGCCCCGGTAGCCGGTTGGCTTATGACCCGCATGTACCCCGGCAAGAGCGGCCGGGCAGCTGCATTTGTCACCTTCGTAGAGGAGATTCTCCCCGGGCTGGACATCATCCCCACCTTCACCCTGATGTGGGTGTATACCTTCCTGCTTAAGAAAAAGGAGGTAATGCCGGCCAAAAGCGCCTGAATTGGGCACTTCCGTCAGGATGTGCCGCGATAGTGGCTACAGCAGCAGATTTACCCCCAAACTCACGTTGCGCCCTATGTTGTAGATGCCATCGGCTTTCAGGCGCGACAAATGTGAAATATAGGCCGTGTCGAACAAGTTGCTGGCGCTTAGCTGAACCTCCAGTGTTTTGCCAAACACACGGGTTTCTCCGCCCAGGCCCACGTTCACCAGGTTGTAGCCGGGCGTGACAGTCTCAAATTCACTCACCCGCGACTGCCTGAAATAACATTCCAGTCCGAGAAAGCCATAGACATTTTGCCAGCTGGCTAATACCTGGTCGAATTCCACACGCAGGGTATTCTTCCAACTCAGGGGTGGGATCAGGGGAAGGGGCTGCCCCTCGTCGAGGCTACCCAGTACCAGGGCCAGGTTGCTCTGCAAGTGTAACCAGTCGAGCGGGTGCGGATGCCAGTGCAGCCCTGCTTCCCCTCCGTACAGCAAAGCGTTGTTTTGGCGGTACTGGTAAACGGGGTCGGTCCCCGACACTTCCCCGGTAGGGGCCAGGTAAATGTAGTCGTGCACCCGGTTGCGGAAACCATTCAGAGCCAATTCCAGGTGTTCGCTTTTGTATTCGAGGGCCAGATCGGCCTGTATATTTTGCTCATTGGCCAGATCGGGGTTGCCGACCTCATAGCGGTTAGCCCCTGAATGCGTGCCATTAGACAGCAATTCAGAAAGATTGGGAGCCCTGAAGCCCGAGGCCAGGTTAACCCGCCCTATGAATTTGGGACCCACATCAAACCGGTAGCCGAGGGCCGCATTAAAACTGTTGAAATCGCGCTGCAGGGCCTGAATGTATTCCGGGGTGCCGGCCTGGCCAAACGCTTCGCCATTCAGGCTCCGGTGGTCGTACCGCAAGCCGAGTTGCAGGTCGCTGGCCTCAAAATGCAGGTGGGAGGTGGCCATAAGGCCCGCATCGGCAGTGCGGGCATCGGGAATGAGCACCTCTTCCCCGAAGTTCTCATTTTTCTGCCACATGCCCTGCAGCCCCAGAATGGTGAGGAATTTGTTGTCGTTTGCCGAAAAATGGTATTGCAGGTTGTAGTTTATGGTCCTGAGCCGCATGTCAAGGGCCGGGGCAGCCTCCTCCGGTGTTGGGAACCCCTCGTCAGCATGGTCCTCAAACTCGAGCCGGTTGTTGCCCACGTACCCCAGAATGAGCTTAAAACTCGATTCAGACAGGAACCATTCCGAGGTATTGCTCACAATGTGGGAGGTAATTTCCTGATAGGGCAGCAGCGGATTCCGGCTGCGGGATTGTTCCCCGATTTCTTCTGCAATGCCCGGTTTGGAATAATTGTAGTTATAACGCAGGTCGTTGCGGAACCTGCCGGCCGCATAGGCCACACCCGATTTAAAATCCCACTCCCCGAAGCGCGTATTGGTAGCCCGGGTGCCCGAGCCGTCCTTGTAATCGGCGTGGGAGGCCCTGGCCAGTCGCGCTAAAAATTTCCAGGAATCGCCCGATACCCCTGCACCGGCCTGGGTTAGCATGCCCAGTGTGGCCGTAAAATACTGGCTGCGCACATTGGCCTTGTAACTGCCCGGGTCGGCATAGCGCTCGGGATTCAGGTAGAGCACCCCGCCCAGGGCATCCGACCCGTAGAGCAGGGAGGCCGGCCCTTTTATCACTTCCACGCTCTCTATACCGGCATCTCCGATGCCCAGGCCGTGTTCATCTCCGAATTGCTGATTTTCCAGCCTGATTCCCTGGGTGTAGACCAATACACGGTTAGCACTTAGCCCTCTGATCACGGGCTTGCCGATGCCGACCCCGGTCGACAGGGTTTCGACACCGGGCAGCTGCCTTATACCGTCGGCCAGGGTAATGGCCCCGTTTCGCCTGAGTTCCTTCATGGGGGCCTGTTCCACCTTCATCACGTTTTCACGCTGCAGTTTGTGGAAGGGGGTAGACACAATGACTTCCTCCATTTCAATGGCGCTGGGTTCAAGCCTGACTTCCAGGGGCCCGGCCTGAACATTGGTTGGGTAATTGGTGGTGAACGTGCCGTATCCGATCATTGAAACAACCAGCTTGTATGTGCCATCGGGCAGGTTGTTAAGCTCGAATTGCCCGGTGCTGTCGGTTACAGCCCCATTCCCAAGCTGTGGAAAATAGACCGATGCCTGTTCGAGGGGGGTGCCATTGGAATTGTCGAGCACCCTGCCGCTCAGGCTGTTTTGCGCCAGTATGGCAAGTGGGGCCAGTAAGCTGACCAGGAATATGGAGGTTTTCATTGTGGTTCTTCGGTAAAGGCTTTGAAACGAAAAAGGGGGGGAGAGGGAGCACTTGCGGCGTCCTCTAACGTAAATCAGGGAGCTATACCGGCGGGGCCCGCAGGGTGAAATACCGAAAGGGTGCCTGTTGGGCAGCGGCCTGTTGCATGGCCATTTTCCGGAACAGGACCTGGGGTGTGGCTTCCCTCAGCTCCAGCACTGGTGCATGCAGGCTTACAGAAAAGGAATACTTGTGAAAATCGCAGCCGTATTCGGCCTTATGGATGTGGTCCGGGATATCCTTCCGGCAATGGACCTCAAGGTGCCCATCAAGGGTATGTTGCCAGGCTTTGGCCATGGGCAGGGCCATGCAGAGTATAAGACCATATGCCAGGAGGGTGCGAATCATGCCGAGCTATCACTGCAAAATAATGGAATAATGCCGCGTTCACTTGTTAAGGAAATCCCAAATCAGGAAAAGAGGAAGCCCAGGCCCAGCCGGGTCAGCATTTTGCGTTCGAAGTTCCAGAAGAAGCGAAACTGCCCGAAGAGCCAACCGAAAATTAGGAGAAGCACCTGGTAAAATGGGAAGATCAACACCAGCCGCAGTGCCCAGTAAAGCCAGTGTCCCCAAAGTTCATCCCCGTCGCGCAGGACCTCAAGGCCAATCCAGTGCAAAAAGGGCTTGGCCACCCATACCGAGGCAGATCCCGTAATGGCAAAAACAACGCAAATAACGGCGAACTGGAAATTGGTGCGTATACCCCAGCGCTCTTTCAATCTTTTCATGGCAGTCTTACGAATTACCGGCAAAGATATTGTTTAAATTCTGGGCATCCACGGCCCCAGGCGCTGATTGTATTTGCGCTGGAAGTAGATGAAGTAATTGTAGAGCTTGTAATTTACCTCATATCCGTAGTCGATGGCCGGGTCGTAATCGATCTGCATTTCGTACAGGTTTGGATTAAACCGGGCCGGGTCGAGTACCCGGTTGTTCCAGTTCATTACGTAAATGGCGTTCCTGTTTTCCAGGAAGTTTTGGGAATAATACCCCTCCGGCTTGGCAATGCTCACCAGCCAATTGTAAAAGCCGGGTTCAATAATTACGATCTCATAGTTCGACCCGGCATCGGCAATGGCAACGCTGTCGGCCGCTTCCTGATCAAAAAGGGATTGTTCCTGAGGTTCGACAGAAACTGGGCGGGGAGCGGAGCACCCGATACCGGCCAAACAGCCAAGCAATAGCCCGGCTAGCCAAATGCAGAGTTTCATGGTGTCCTATTTTCCCCTTTAAGATACAAAAAAACCACCGGAATCTCCGGTGGTTCCCTGGCCTGAAAAGGGCCAGTTATCTTCCGATTAGCCCTTTCAGAAAGCTTCCAAGCCCATTTTATTATTGTCATTGCCCCACAGTATGGTCCTGACCAAATCGTCGATACTGTTTGCGACTTTGTCGGCACACCAGTTCGCAGGCTGACCGGTTTTTAGCGATGCCACCTGAATCATTTCGCACCACATGGGGCTGTTTAACAGATCTGACAGACAAGGAATAGACCCCTGGTCAGTAATTAAGGAAACCAAAAATTTACGGGCCCTGCCGGTTTGTACTCCCAACGGGGTATTTTAAAATTGTGTTAAATTGAAAATTCAAAATAACCACTATATTTAGCGCATGTCAGTGATCAAGTTACCCAACCAACCCCCTAGATGGGTTTCCTATTACCGTACCGGCCGGTTGTTGCATGGGGCTTTGCTGCTATTTATCCTGGAATCAGTAGTGTACTATATTTGGCTGGCACGCGCCCTGGAATCGGGCGATTTGCTTTGGATCGGCTTCTGGGCCTGGTCGTTTATGTTTTCTTTTGTTCACATCTTTTTGGTGGTGATGGACAGCTGGTCGCGCTTCCAGGATTATAAAAAAGCCAAGGACCTATTTTTTATGTACGGGATTCGGCCCCGCCTGACTGAGCGATTTATCGGCTCGAAATGCCAGCGCAACGCCGCTTTGCAGGCTGCCCGCGAATTAGGTATGGAGGCTGAATTGAAGTCACAATTCGAGGGCCGGGGAGTGCGCTGGTTCCACTACATTCCCTATTTTATGGTAAGCGATCCGTATTTTATGATTCGCAAGGCCTTCTGGCAGCGTACCTTCCTCGAGAAGTACTACGAGCCCAAATTTGATTACCACCAATTGCAACTGGAAGAAGCCTTATGATCTTAGAGGCTGCGGCAATCTCCAAATCGTATGGCTCCCTGCCGGTCTTAAAAGAAGTTTCCCTGGGCTTGGAACGGGGTGAAATATGCGGCCTTATCGGCCCAAACGGGGCAGGAAAATCTACCTTGTTCCGCATTGTACTCGGGTTGGTCCGCAGCGATTCGGGGCAGGTTTACCTCGACTCCCAGGCGCGTAAACCCCTGGGGGGAATCATCGAAAAACCGGCACTCTACGGGTATTTATCGGCAGTGGAAAACCTCCGCGTCTTTGCCCGGGTGCAGGGAATGCGATTGAGCCGGCCTGAGGCCCGTGACTTGTTGGAACAGGTGGGCTTGCCCATCGATAGGCACGATCCGGTGCGCAATTATTCCATGGGGATGAAGCAACGCCTTGGCCTGGCCATCGCCCTGCTGAATGCCCCAGGATGCCTGGTTTTGGACGAGCCCTTTACGGGCCTCGATCCGATCGGTATCAGGGACCTCAGGGAGTTGGTGCGGCAACTGGCAGTGGAACGCCAGATCGGCATCCTGATTTCCTCCCATAACTTAAGCGAACTGGGCGACCTGTGCGATCGCCTCTACGTGCTACACAAGGGCGAAATACGACACAGTGGCCCAACCCGTGAAATACTCAGAAGGGCCACCCTGAAGTACCAGCTTTACGGCAGGGGCTTTCTGGGCTCGCCAACCTTGTCGGAAGCCGGCGAACCCCTTTCAGATACCAGCGCCCTAATCAGCCCGGGGCCGCACAGCATAGAATCGCTCCTGGCCAGGGTGGCTGCTGAACCCGGGGTAGGGCTGAGCGCCTGTATCCCGCAATTGGACCTCGCCCTGCTTTTGGAAAAACAACCGGTATGAGAAACCTGCTCAGCACTGAACTCTTCCGGATATTCCGGCAGCGAAAAACCTATTACGCGATTATCGCTGTATTTATCCTTGAGGCCATAATCATGATCAGCGCATACATGCAGGGCCGCGAAATCCTCGATTTATTCCTGGAAAACCTCACCGATACCTTCGAGTTCAACGGTAACCTGCTCAATGGCAACCTGATTGTGTACCTGGTGTTGAATTCGTTTTGGTTCCACATCCCCCTGATCCTGATGGTAGTGGTATCGGGCTTCCTCACCTCAGAGTACCAGGATCGTACCGTAGAGGCCGTTTTGTTGCAACCCGTCTCCAAGCTCAAGTTCATCGGGGCGAAATATATGGCAGCCTTGCTGTTTACGGCTTTTATGCTTGCCTTGCTCATCGTCACCACCTTCCTGTTCGCTTACCTCGTTTTTGGAGACGGCGACCTGGTGGTGTATCTGGAAGGCCTCAGTTTCTTTGAGCCCCACGAGGCATTCAGCCGGCTGGTTTGGGCCTTCGCCTCAGGTTCTGGCACCATGCTTTTTTATGCGGTGGTAAGCCTTACCCTGGCTGTATTGTTGCGCGAGGCCACTGCGACCTGGATCGTGGCTGCCCTCTTCTTGCTGGTCACCACCCTGTTGCTGCGGTTCGATTTCGGCTCAGAAGGGTTAAACACGTACTTCTTCCCCAAACTGACCGATACCTGGCAGGCTCTGTTCTATGTAGAGGTTCCGTGGGATGCCATATTGACCAAAAGCCTTGTATTATTGGGGTACTCGGCACTGGCGGCCCTGCTGGGCATTGCCGTATTCATTAAACGCGATATCACATGAGGTATTTCCTGCTATTGATAGGAACCCTTGGAATGGCGGCTGCCATGCAGGCACAGGATATAGACCCGGTCTTGACACAGGTCAAGGCACGTCTTGATTCCATTGCAGGCTTCGAAGTTACCGTGCAGATGGAAGTCGACATCCGCTATGTAAACATGCCGGTTAAAACGGCCGAACTCAGTTACCAACAAGGGAATTCGGTACGCATCCGTTCAGAAGATTTTGTGATGATACCCAAGCGGGGCCTCGATTTTGGGCTTGGCGAGCTTTACAAATACCCCTTTATGACCCTGAACCTGGGAGAAGTGGAATTTCAGGGACGCCCCTGCGAGCTCGTAAAAGTAATCCCCACCACTGACGCCTCAGACTACTCCATAGCCACGCTTTGGATAGACAGCCAGCGCCGGCGCATTGCCAAGTCGCAGATCAGCACCAAGAAAAATGGGACATTCGATATCAACTATGCCTATAAGGCCCCTAAAGACGTGTTGCCCGAGGGCATAACGGTAAATTTTCAGGTTGCCGACATCCGCATCCCGCTTCGGTTCCTCGGGCGGGAAGCCCAGGTAGATAAAGGCCAGCTAAAGGCCGACCCCGGTCAAAAAGGAGCCATCCGGCTCCTGTTTTCCGAGTATCGGATTTCCCGCTGACAACAGGCCGGGCTTTACTTTACAGGTTGTTTTTTGCCGAGTAGTTTAATGACCTGCCGGGCAAGCGACAGGGCGGCGCGCTCCTGCGCTTCGGGGGTGGAACCTCCGATATGGGGGGACAGGGAAAGCCCCGGGTGCATGAGCACCGGCACTGAGGGTGTGGGTTCAGATTCAAAGACATCGAGGGCGGCAAACCGCAGATGACCGTTTTCCAGTGCTTCCAGCAGGGCCTGTTCGTCGACAAGCCCGCCCCGGGCGGCATTGATCAGGGCTGCCCCGGGTTTCATCAGGCCCAGTTCGCGGGCACCTATGAGCCGGTTCTGCTGGGCCGGCAGGTGCAGGGTAACAAAATCGGCATCCGCCAGCAATTCGTCAAGGGCCATGCCCTCCAGCGGAATATCCACACTTTGATTGCTGCCCGAAAAGCTGAGTTTCAGGATCACCTGCCGGTGCTCCGGATCGGTGTAGACCACCCTCATGCCGAGGGCCAGGGCCAGGCGGGCCACCGCTCTCCCGATGGCACCCATACCAACAATTCCAAGGGTCTTACCCCTTACTTCACTACCTGCTGAGTAGGCTTTTTTGAGCTCCTTGAAACGGCTGTCGCCCTCTAGGGGCATATTGCGGTTTGATTCGTGCAGGTACCTTGCCCCACCAAGCAAGTGCGCAAAGACGAGTTCGGCTACCGATTCGGCTCCGGCCCCGGGCGTATTTACCACGTGAAGGCCTTTTTTCCGGGCGTAGGCAACGTCTATATTGTCCATACCCGAGCCGATTCGCCCGAGTAACTGCAATCCCGGGCAGGCATCGATAAGTGCGCGGTCTACCTGGGTGGCCGAGCGTACCAGCAAGGCTGAAATTTGTTCATTTTGCAGAAATGCTGCCAGTTGGGGCTGCGCTACGCGGGTGGTCAATACTTCAAATCCGCCGGTTTCCAAAAATGCTTTTCCGGCCTCAGACAGCCCGTCATTCGCTAATATTCGCATGGTGTAATTGTTTTAGGCTCATGCCCTGCGTTCCAGGTCGCTCATCACATCTACAAGAACCCCTACGCTCTCCAGTGAAAGGGCATTATACATGGAGGCCCTGTAACCGCCGACCGAACGGTGTCCGTTCAGACCCCTGATGCCGGCTTCCTTCCAGAGGGCGTCAAAAGTTTCTTTCAGGTCCGGCTGTGTCAGATCAAAAGTGGCATTCATATACGAACGGTCCTCTTTTTCCACAAATCCCCTGAAAAGCGGGTTCAGGTCTATTTCGGAGTACAGCAGCTTCGCCTTTTTCTCGTTTAGTTCTTCTATGGCAGCAATGCCCCCCAGGTCGCGCAGCCACTCGAGGGTCAGCAGGGAGGTGTACACGGCAAACACCGGTGGGGTATTGTACATGCTTTCTTTGGAGATATGAACCTGGTAATCGAGCATGGAAGGGATTTTGCGCGTTACCCGCCCAAGGATGTCTTTCTTGATCACCACCAGGGTTACCCCGGCCGGCCCCATATTTTTCTGGGCACCCGCATAAATCAGCCCGAAGCGTGAAAAGTCGAGGGTCCTGGAAAAGATGTCGGAGCTCATATCGGCAACCAGGGGCACCTTGGTTTCAGGTATTTCCCGGAATTGCGTACCGTAGACGGTATTGTTGGTGGTCATGTGCAGGTAATCCAGGTCGGCCGGCACTTTGAATCCTTTGGGGATGTACGTGTAATCCTTGTCTTTGGAAGAGGCCACTTCCACAACCTCTCCAAATAGCCTGGCCTCCTTGATAGCCTTGTCGCTCCAGGTGCCTGTGTTAATATATCCGGCCTTGGTTTCCAGCAGGTTGTAAGCTACCATCAGAAATTCGAGGCTGGCCCCGCCATGCAGGAATAACACTTCGTACCCCTTTTCCTGGAGCCCCATGAGCTCGAGCACCAATTGCCTGGCCTGGTCCATGACCGCCACAAAATCGGAACTCCGGTGCGAAATCTCGATCAGGGAATACCCGATTCCGTTAAAGTCTACCACCGCGTCGGCGGCTTTGCGGAGTACAGGCTCCGGGAGTACACAGGGGCCTGCGCTGAAATTGTGCTTGTTCATCAACCCTTCTTTAGGCAGGCAAAGTACCGAAATATCCCGGAAATGGCCAGCAGCCCTCCCCGTTAAATTGGCGAGTTTTTCAACAAAAAATCAACCGTGTCGACCCCGTCGGCGTAATCGGCCAGGCCGGGTTGCTGGCTGCTGCCAAAGGGTATGGTGCCTGGTATTCGGCCTGGGCCCACAACGCATTGCAGGGCGTCGGCATCCAGCTCCAGGCGCTGCAGGAGGGTATCCAGGCTATCGTACGACTCGTAGAAAAGCGTCCCTATGGGCGACCCCAGGCCGGTATCCTGCTTGAGCAGTAAAAAGCCGTTGTCGAGCATGTCGGAGCCACTCATCAGGTATACGGCCTTGTTGTAATCGTAATTATTAGCGTATTTCTGATGGTCGATCAGCTGGCGGAAAGGGTAAAACGATTCGAACAGGGGACCGAAGTCGTATCCTGCGGGCACGTATAGCTTGGAAACGCTGCGGCACCCCATCCCGAAATACCGGAAGACATCTTCGGCCAGGCCCTGTAGCTCTGCCTCCGATTCCTGCCCGGTAAGGATGGCTACGGTATTCCGGTTCTTGCGGATGATATGCGGCCTGGACGAAAAGTAATGCTCGAAGTAACGGCTGGTGTTGTTGCTGCCTGTGGCTATGACGGCGTCAAAATCGGCAAGGGTACCCTCTGTAAAACGGATCCGGTCAGACAGGGATGGCTCCCGGTTGATGAGCTGGCTGGCCAGATAGGGGATCAGCAGGCGGTCGTTTGAAGGGCATTTCACAAGAACCCGATTGCCTGTGATGAGCACACTCAGGAAATCGTGGAAACCCACCATCGGAATGTTCCCGGCCAAAACCAGGGCAACGGTAAGGTTTCCGGTTCCGGTTTCCGGGTAGGCTTTCAGCCAGCTGGCCAACACGGGCTCGCGCAGCAGCCCTGCCCATTGCCCGAAGGCGTGCAGCACCTGCTGGCGCGTATACCATGCATTTTGGGCATAGACCCTATGCAGGAGGTCATCCCATTCCGCCAGGGATTCCGGGGCTAGTGCGGTTGTATTCGCATCGGTTCCCAGGGCGGCCACGACCGCCCTCAGGGTATCGCCCAGCCCTGCAAAAGCCTTGATAAGGGAGGTGGGTTCTGCCATATTATTTGCCTGCAAGGTGTTTAGCCATTACATTTGCGCAAAAATAGAGCGTCCGGTGTCGCAACACAACCGATCCGGGAAGTTTCTGAATCAAAATCCCAAGAAACATGGCCATAATCATCACTGACGAGTGTATCAACTGCGGAGCCTGCGAGCCCGAATGCCCTAACAATGCGATTTATGAAGGAGCCGACGAATGGCGCTACAGCGATGGCACTTCGCTTAGCGGAGATGTGGTGTTAACCGATGGGCGCCGTGTGAATGCCGATTCGGTCCAGGAGCCTGTAAGTGATGAGTATTACTACATCGTTCCGGATAAGTGCACCGAGTGCAAGGGCTTCCACGAAGAACCCCAATGCGCGGCGGTATGCCCGGTAGATTGCTGCGTCCCCGACCAGGACCACGAAGAAACCGAGGAACAACTGCTGGCCAAACAGCAATTCATGCACCCATAAAGCGGGGTCAGTCGCCTCGAACGTGGAAATTGCGCATTTCCTCCAAAGGCTCTATCACCTCCGTATCTTGCCAGATGGTAGGCTCATAGTGGTCTAATCGAACCAGGTAGACCCTTTCGGGCTGCGGAGTTTGGCTGAGTTGCCCCGCGGCGTCTGCCCCCAGCGGCCGAAAGAGGGCCGACTCGGTCTGCCGCTCCCCACCCTCGAGCAGAAAGTCGAAGCGCACTTTTTTGCGGTCCCGGCTGTTCTCGATAAAAGTCAGGCTCCGGTGCAGGTAAATGTAGTTGCCTGTAGCTCTCTGTACAAAGTACGGCATATACTTACCCGTTTCGCTGCGTCGGAAAATAACCGTGCCACTGCTCAGGTTTTCTTCATAACGGATGCCCAAAAGGAGTTTTAAATTTACCTTTTCCCCGGTTCGTCCGCTGGCAAACCGGTAATCGGCTTTCAACACGGCAAATGTATTTGCATCTACGTATAAAGTACCCGAATATTTGGCCTTTCGGCGGTCGGGTTCAAATCTTACGGCATACACGTAATTGCCGTCAAAGAAGCTCGATTTAAGAAGGGTATAGCGATACAGATCGGGGTCGAGAAGTTTCCTCAAACGGCTTTCTTCCTTCCACCCGGCCAGATCGGCCATGCCCGTGGCCCTACTTTTCAGTTCGGCCAGATTCATGCTGTCTTTGGGCCCCGCATTGTTGAACTCGTCACCTAGCGAAATGCTGTCCTCTACCTTGAAGAGCCCTGATTTGACCTTGTAGGTCTGCGTCGTGTCGAGATGGGACAACACAATATGCTGGGCGCGTTCCTGTATATTGTCGAGCGAGTAATCCTCGTTGAAGTCTACCAGTTGGGTCACACGGTCTACGCGCAAGATGGATAAGCTGTCGCCAGTTGTTTTGAAGGCCCCACTCAGATCCAGGAAGCTCCTGACGTTAGACTTTACGATATCGTCGCCCAGTTTCCGCAAACGGGCATCGGCTTGCTGCAGGTCCTTGCGGTTCAGCTCAGAGGCTTTTTCAAGCTCCAGGTCGAGGCGGTCGAATTGCATCTTTTCCGCTTCCCGGTAAAAAAGCTGGAAGGGGGTACCCTCGGGTACATAGTTGGCCGAAAGGTTTTGTCTGGCCATCGCAATGATTTCCTCGGCTGTGAGCACCCGGTTGCTCAGGCGCACTTCACTGAGCTGTATGGCGGCAGGTTCCATCAACAGGGCATTGCCAGCCTTAATGAATTGGGCGCGGTCCAGCTCAAGGGTTTCATATCCCATACAGGAGATGCGCACCCGGGCCGACCCTATCTTATCGAGGTCTATGCTGAACTGGCCTTCCGAATTGCTGATTGTGCCCGTGTCGGGGCCGGTCAGGATCGTGGCAAAAGCAATGGGCTCCCCTGAACTTTTGTCTTTCAGTAGCCAGGTTCCCTGCTGGGCCGAGAGTGCAGAGACACAAAACGTAAACAGCAAAAAGCGCCCCAGGACAAGTATTCTGTTTCCTTTCATGGAGGGTGATATACGCATCAGACGAAATATCAGCGAAATTGTTACGAAGCTATTCCCATAGCTTTCCCAAAAAACAAATCCCCAACCAGTCTGGAAGGGGATTTGGTATATTTGGGGTACTACCCGTTTGCTATTCGAAAGACTCAAATTTAAACTTCTGCCCGCCTACAGAAGCCTCATACATCAAGCCGCCTTTCTGCATCGTAAAGACCATTACGCCTTCTTTGTATTTGGCATCGGCAGAGGCACCTGCAGTTGCCGCAACGGCAGAAACCTGGGCAGATAGCTCAACATTGTTGTCCTTGAAATTGTCCATGGCAGCTTTGTTTTCAAAGAAGATGATTTCCCGGTAAGCCTGCCCGCCCCACTGAAAGCCAATGCTTACCTGAGTGAGCTTGGCCATACCTACTTCTGCGCCCTGCTCATAGGCTACCCCGTTCCCGGCAGCCCCTCCGATTCCTATGGCGCCCTTACCCACATTCGGGAAAATTACATAGCCGTAGGACTCTTTGAAGTGTTTTTCCATTTTCCAGTCTGCTTTCAGAAATTCCTCCTTGGCCTCCCGGGCATCAACCCGGATTTCCTCTACCTTTTTCTGGGATTGTGCCAGGCCTGCGAAGGCCACTGAAAAAGACAATACAAGGGTAAGCAGCAGCGAAGTATTTGAAATAATTCGTTTCATTTTAGATCATTTTAATTGTGTTCAATACTGAATTACAAGGTACTAAAATTTAGGATGGACCGGTCCTTTGCCGACTTCTTTTTCCGAGGCCCATAAATGCATCCCGGACATCGTGGCTTACCTGCTTTCCCTAACTCTTTCGGGGAGCCGCCCCCGGCCCTGGCAGCCTGCCTGGAGTCAGAATACCCTGGGATCCCTGATTTTGAGATAAATTTAACCAGACGCAGACAAGAGCATTTCCCATTCGGTAACCTAGGCAGAAAGCGTATATTTGCCGCCAAAACAAACGGCCCCATGAAAGCAGGTATTGTCGGATTGCCCAACGTCGGCAAATCCACCTTGTTCAACTGTCTGTCGAACGCAAAGGCCCAGAGCGCCAATTTCCCGTTTTGCACCATTGAGCCCAATATTGGCGTGGTAAATGTGCCCGATCCCAGGCTTGAGAAACTCGAAAGTCTGGTGAACCCCGAGCGGGTTGTGCCGGCCACGGTTGAAATCGTGGATATTGCAGGGCTGGTGAAAGGGGCCAGCAAAGGGGAGGGTCTGGGCAACCAGTTCCTGGGCAACATTCGGGAAACCGATGCCATTTTGCACGTGCTGCGCTGTTTCGACAACGATAACATCGTGCACGTAGACGGGTCGGTAGACCCTATTCGCGACAAAGAGACCATCGACATGGAATTGCAGTTGAAAGATCTGGAATCTGTCGAAAAAAAGCTCGAGAAAGTTGGCCGCGCCGCCCGAACCGGGAACAAGGAAGCCCAGAAGGAGGCTGCAGTCCTGGAAAAAGCAAAATCGGGGCTGGAGGCGGGTATTTCCATACGGGCGATTGCCTTTGAACAGGAAGATTACCTGGAATACGTCAAGCCCCTGCAATTGATTACCGATAAACCCGTACTTTACGTATGCAACGTTGAGGAGGCTTCGGCAACCACGGGAAATGCCTATGTAGAGCGGGTGCGCGAGGCCGTGGCCGGGGAAAAGGCCGAGGTGCTGGTGCTGGCGGTGGCCACCGAGGCCGACATCAACGAGCTGGATTCCTATGAGGAGCGGCAGCTGTTCCTGGAAGACCTCGGGCTCGAAGAACCCGGCTCCTCCAAGCTGATTCGGGCCGCATACCGCCTGTTGAACCTGCAGACCTACTTTACGGCCGGGGTCAAGGAAGTACGTGCCTGGACCATCCACGTGGGCGATACCGGGCCACAGGCTGCCGGGGTCATTCACACCGATTTTGAAAAAGGATTTATCCGCGCCGAGGTAATCGCCTACGACGATTATGTAAAGTACGGCAGTGAGGCCAAGGTGAAAGAGGCCGGCAAGATGCGGGTGGAGGGCAAAGACTATGTGGTCCACGACGGGGACGTGATGCACTTCCGCTTCAACGTATAGGGTGGGCCTCTCGTATGGCGAGTAATCAACAGCCCGGCGCCCCTTTGTTAATTACTTTAACAGGGCCTGATTTTGAATTCTTGCCCTAAATTTTATATTAGCGGGTCTAACCCCCAGTTATGGCAGAGACTTTGTACACGGAGGATAATATCCGTTCCCTAGATTGGAAGGAACATATCCGCATGCGGCCGGGGATGTATATCGGCAAGCTCGGGGATGGCTCCTCGGCAGACGACGGCATCTACATATTGGTAAAGGAAGTGGTCGACAACTGCATCGACGAATTTGTGATGGGGGCCGGTAAAACCATTGAAATCAGTGTTCGCGACGAGCAGGTTACCGTGAGGGACTTTGGTCGTGGCATCCCGCTGGGCAAGGTGGTAGACGTGGTCTCCAAAATGAACACCGGCGGCAAATACGACACCCGGGCGTTCAAGAAATCCGTTGGTCTCAACGGGGTGGGGACCAAGGCTGTGAACGCGCTTTCTTCCTTCTTCCGGGTCGAATCTACCCGCGACGGGCAGTCGAAGAGCGCAGATTTTCAGACCGGTGAACTGGTCCAGGAAGAATTCCTGGAAGAATCTTCACGCCGCCGGGGCACCAAGGTGATTTTCACGCCAGACGAAAACATTTTCAAAAAATACAAGTTCCGCAACGAGTACATTGAGCGCATGGTGCGCAATTACGTGTACCTGAACCCGGGGCTCACCATCGTTTTCAACGGGGAAAAATTCCACTCCGATAATGGGCTTAAAGACCTGCTTGAAGATTACAACCCGGCCGAAGGCCTGCTGTACCCGATCATTCATCTGAAAGGGGAAGACATCGAAGTGGCCATTACCCACAGCAAAACACAATACAGCGAGGAGTACCATTCGTTCGTAAACGGACAGCATACCACCCAGGGCGGCACACACCAGGCCGCATTCCGGGAAGCCCTGGTAAAGACCATCCGCGATTTTTACGGCAAGAACTACGATCCGTCCGATGTGCGCAAATCGGTTATAGCGGCCATATCCATCAAGGTGATGGAACCCGTTTTTGAAAGCCAGACCAAGACCAAGCTCGGCTCCACCGACATGGGGGGCGACCTGCCCACCGTGCGTACCTACATCAATGATTTTGTCGGCACCCAGCTCGACAATTTCCTGCACAAGAACGCCGACATCGCTGAGAAGATCCAGCGCAAGATCATCCAGGCCGAAAGGGAACGCAAAGAACTTTCAGGCATTCGCAAACTGGCCCGCGAACGGGCCAAAAAAGCCAGCCTGCACAACAAAAAGCTGCGCGACTGCCGCGCCCACCTCGACGACATGAAAAACGACCGTCGCCTCGAGACCACCTTGTTCATCACCGAGGGCGACTCCGCCTCGGGCTCGATCACTAAGTCGCGCGATGTGAATACCCAGGCCGTTTTCAGCCTTCGGGGCAAGCCGCTGAACTCCTACGGCATGAGCAAAAAGATTGTGTACGAGAACGAGGAGTTTAACCTGCTGCAGGCGGCCCTGAATATCGAGGAATCCCTGGAAGACCTGCGCTACAACAACATCGTAATCGCCACAGATGCCGATGTGGACGGCATGCACATCCGCCTGCTGCTCATCACCTTCTTTCTGCAGTTCTTTCCGGAGCTCATCAAGGAAGGGCACCTTTACATTCTCCAAACCCCTTTATTTAGGGTGAGAAACAAAAAAGAGACTATCTATTGCTACAGCGAGGAAGAAAAACGCCAGGCCATAGACAAACTGAAGGGCAAACCCGAAATTACCCGATTCAAGGGGCTTGGTGAAATTTCGCCCGATGAGTTCAAGCATTTTATCGGCGACGACATTCGCCTGGAGCCCGTGATGCTCGACAAGGCCATGTCTATTGAAGAATTGCTTACCTTCTATATGGGCAAGAACACCCCCGAGCGGCAGGATTTCATTATCGAAAACCTGAAAGTGGAGTTAGACCTGGTAGCCGAAGATCAATAATAAATAGCCCGACTTTCCCCCATGGAGGAAAACGAAGCCCTGAACGAACCCCAACCCGAGAACGAATCCGGACAGGATACCCTGACCCGGATAACCGGTATGTACAAAGACTGGTTCCTGGATTACGCCTCCTATGTGATCCTCGAACGAGCCGTACCGGCCATTGAAGATGGGTTCAAGCCCGTTCAGCGGCGCATTATGCACGCGCTCAAGGAATTGGATGACGGCCGTTATAACAAGGTGGCCAACGTGGTGGGCCACACCATGCAATACCACCCGCATGGCGATGCGAGCATTGCCGACGCCATGGTGCAGATAGGGCAGAAAGAACTTCTCATTGACACCCAGGGGAACTGGGGCAACATCCTGACGGGCGACGGGGCGGCCGCCCCGCGTTATATCGAGGCCCGACTTTCCAAATTTGCACTTGAGGTTGTTTTCAGCCCGAAAATCACCGAATGGCAGCTCAGTTACGACGGCCGGAAGAAAGAGCCCATAAACCTGCCGGTCAAATTTCCATTGCTGCTGGCTCAGGGGGCCGAGGGTATAGCCGTGGGCCTGTCCACAAAAATACTGCCCCACAATTTCATGGAATTGATCGAGGCCTCGATAAAACATCTGAAAGGGCAGAAGTTTAAGCTGGTACCTGATTTTCCCACAGCCGGTATCATTGACGTGACCAATTACGCTGATGGGGAGCGGGGTGGAAAAATCAGGGTACGGGCACGCATTTCCCAGCTCGACAAGAATACCCTGGTGATATCGGAGATCCCATACGGCACCAATACTTCTTCCCTGATCGACTCCATTCTGAAGGCGAACGACAAGGGCAAGATCAAGATTCGCAAAATTGAGGACAATACGGCGGCCGAGGTGGAAATTCTGGTGCACCTGCCCCCGGGGATCTCCCCTGACAAAACCATTGACGCGCTTTACGCCTTTACGCTTTGCGAGTCGTCTATTTCGCCCCTGGGCTGTATAATCGAAGACAACAAGCCCGTTTTTATGGGGGTCAGCGAAATGCTTCGCCGGTCTACCGACCATACGGTGGAGGTGTTGCAGGCCGAATTGGAGATCCAGCTTAGCGAACTCGAGGAGCAATGGCATTTCGCTTCCCTCGAACGTATTTTTATTGAAAACCGGATTTACCGAGACATAGAAGAAGTAAAAACCTGGGAAGGGGTTTTAAAGGCCATAGACCAGGGGCTCAAGCCGCATACCGGCCACCTCAGGCGGGAAGTAACCGAAGAAGACATCGTGCGCCTCACCGAAATCAGGATCAAGCGGATTTCCAGGTTCGACCTCGACAAGGCACAGGAGTTGCTCGACCAGCTCGAGGAAAAGATTGCCGAAACCAAACACCATCTGGGGCACCTCACCGATTATGCCATCGCTTATTTTGAGGAATTGCGCAAGAAGTACTCGGCCGGGCGCGAGCGGAAATCGGAGATCCGGATCTTTGACGAGATCGAGGCCACCAAGGTGGTTATCCGAAATACCAAACTGTATGTGAACCGCGAAGAGGGCTTTGTGGGCACTTCCCTTAAAAAAGACGAATACGTTACCGATTGCAGCGATATTGACGACATTGTCGTCTTTACCGGTTCTGGGGAAATGATGATCACCAAGGTAGATGCCAAGACTTTTGTGGGCAAGAATATTATCCACGTGGCAGTATTCAAGAAGAAAGACCGGCGCACCACCTATAACATGATCTACAAAGATGGCAGGGGAGGGGCCAGTTACGTAAAGCGCTTTAACGTAACTTCCATTACGCGCGACAAGCAATACGACCTAACCGGGGGCAAGCCACAGTCTGAAGTGCTTTATTTCAGTGCCAACCCCAATGGGGAGGCCGAAATCGTAACCGTAAACCTGCGCCAGGCGGGCACCATAAAGAAACTCAAGTGGGACCTCGATTTTGCCGATGTCACCATCAAAGGCCGCAGTGCCAAAGGGAACATTGTAACCAAATACGCCGTTAAGCGCATCGAGCTCAAAGAGAAGGGGCTCTCTACGCTGAAACCGCGTAAAATCTGGTTTGACGATACGGTGTTGCGCCTCAATGCAGATGAACGGGGCGAGCTTCTGGGCGAATTCACAGCCGAAGACCGCTTGCTGATCGTAAACCAGAAGGGGATGCTGAAGACGGCCATCCCCGACCTGAACATGCACTTCGACGACGACATGATCGTACTCGAAAAGTGGAACCCGAACAAGCCGCTCTCGGCCATTTACTGGGAAGGTGAGAAAGAGTTGTTTTACGTAAAGCGGTTCTTGATCGAAAACCCCGACAAGGCCGAACATATTCTGACCGAACATTCCAAATCGTACCTGGAAAAATTCTTTACCGATTTCAGGCCCGTGGCCGAGGTGGTTTTTGCCAAGAAGCGAGGCCAGGAGCGCAAACCGAACCTGGTGGTCGACCTGGAAAGCTTCATTTCCGTGAAGGGCATCAGTGCCATGGGCAACCAGCTAACGCGTGAAAAAGTGCTGGAAATCAATGCGCTCCCGCCGCTGCCTTATGAGGAGCCGCCCAAAGTGGAAGCCAATGAAATAGAAGTGGTCGACGAGGAAGATGTAGCTCCTGAGCCAACGGTGCAACCTGAAAAACCGGAAAAACCCGACGACAGGAAAGGTCACGATCGTAACGAAGGGGGGACGGGCACAGGAGAGCAGGGTTCCCTGTTCTGATTTCTGCAAAGGAGGATTTTCAGGATTTGTCAGACGCCTTGTGGTCGTTTTTCACGTTCCGGATGCGTCGCAGGTCCAGGAATTCAACACCCAGGGAAAAGGCTATGGCAAAATACAGGTATCCCTTGGGGATACTGCCCACTTCGTTGTCAAAAACCACCAGGTGTGAGAGGTGGGCGGCCTCGGCAATAAGCATGAAGCCTATCAGTATCAAAAAGGACAGCCCCAGGATTTGAATGGAGGGATGCCGGCCCACGAATTCTCCCACCGGGCTGGCGAAGAGCATCATAATGATTACCGATATCACCACGGCCACGACCATCAGGATGAGGGCATGCGACGGGTTGGGCGAAATACCACTGGTCATGCCGATGGCGGTCAGGATGGAATCGAAGGAGAACACAATGTTGATCACCGTAATCTGAAGGATGGCATTCATAAGGGAGGCAGACTGGGCTTTTTTTACCTCCCGTTCGTCAAACCCGCGGTCTTCCACCTTTTCGTGGATTTCCTTTGTGCTTTTGTACAAAAGGAAGAGCCCGCCTCCGAAGAGGATGGCCGCCTGCCCGCTTATCGCCCCGTGAAACCAGGGTTGGTCAAAGAAAATAAAGGGTTTTTTGAGCTGGGTGAGCCAGGAAAGTCCGAACAGGAGCACAATACGCATGGCCATGGCCAGAATCAATCCCAGATTGGTGGCTTTCCGGCGCTGATTATCGGGTAGTTTGCCGGCGGCAATGGAAATAAAGATGATGTTGTCTATGCCCAGGACGATTTCAAGGAAGGTTAGTGTCAGCAGGGCGATCCAGGCATCCGGACTCGTAAAGATTTCAAACATGTTTATTCCACTTTAACGGCTGTTCCCCGTGAAGCCCGGGTAGTGCCCACGAGTTTATACTCAAATGTATAGGAATTCTCAGTGGTTGACAATATTTTTAAGTGGAGGGGTTTTTCCTCGGCCCAATTTTCGGGGTTCAAGTTGGTCAGTATGTATTCGCAGTCATTGATCCATCGCACCGAAGCAGAATCGGTCTTCCCGTTAAATTCCGAAACTTCCATATCCCTGGTACGGGTAAAGACCGTGGTCTGCCGCTGCCCGTCAATTTCGGCCATAAACCTGAAGGTGCCTTCGTGAAAGTGCTGGCAATCGCGCTGGGGCTCATAACAGGCTGCCAAAGCCAAACACAGCATGGGGACGAACAGTTTTTTCATGCCGTAAAGATACTGTTTCCTCCTATCGGTCGGAAACCCTTTCCCCTTGCCCGGGCAAATAGGTGCTGAATGTCCCATCAGAATAAAACAACACTATGCGCTCAACCTGCCGGGACGCATCTGCAGGGGTGGGCAAAGATGTAAAAGCTTCTGGTAAATCGCCATCTGTACCCTGGGCAGGAGGGAAGGTGCCTTTCCCATTCAGCAGCCAGTACAGATTTACCTCCGGAAACCGGGTAACCACTTTCATTACAAAATCAAGGCTGGGCCGGTTGCGGCCATTCAACAGATGCGAAATACTGGATCGTTGCACCCCAATGGCGTCGGCAAAAGAAGTCGCATTCAGATCGTAATGCACCAACAGTTTTTCCAGACGATCGGTAAAGGCCTCAGTGTTTAGCATTGTATACGGTTTTGTTTTTAGCCGACTCCAAACATCATATCGGAGATAAATTAAACTACATTTATTGATTTAAATAAGCAGATATAAATATCAGAAAACAAGTATCATAGCGTGTTCATGACGTTTAATGTATACAAATGTAATATTTAAGAGCGTCATTTCATTAATCACATTACAAAAGTAACAATATTCATTACCGATGTAACGTCTCTGTGGCCTAACTTTGGGGTTCATGTCAGGTAATCGTCAGCATATACCCTTTGATTCTTTTCGCGTACAGGAGGTGCAGGGCAGGTACTTTCCTCCCGACCGGCTCCAATCCCTGCTTCAGAAATACCTGCCGGCCGAAAGCATTTCCCGTATCGGGGTTTCGGTACAAAAGCGCCCCATCTTCGGTGTAAGGCTCGGAACCGGACCCATTAGGGTGTTTATGTGGTCGCAAATGCACGGCAATGAATCGACCACTACCAAAGCCTTGCTCGACCTCTTTAACTTCTTTCAAAAAGTTGAGGGGCCTGGCAAATCCATACTCGGGCAGGTGGAGTTGTGCGTGATCCCTATGCTAAACCCAGACGGGGCACTGGCCTACACGCGGGTCAATGCCAATCAGGTAGACCTGAATCGCGATGCTGCTATACGGAACCAGCCAGAAAGCGCGCTGCTCCGTGAGGTTTTTGAAGACTTCAGGCCCGATTTTTGTTTCAACCTCCACGACCAGCGCAGCATATATGGGGTTGGTGATTCAGGGATTTCAGCCACGCTTTCCTTTCTGGCCCCGGCCGCCGACCTGGAGCGACGCGTCACTCCGGCCCGATTGCAGGCCATGCAGCTCATCGCCGGTGTGGCCCAAGCGCTTAACCCAATACTGCCCGGGGGCATAGGGCGCTACGACGATTCCTTCAACGCCGACTGCGTGGGCGACCAGTTCCAAATGGCGGGGGTACCAACCCTCCTTTTCGAGGCGGGCCATTTTCCGGGCGATTATGTACGGGATACCACCAGGACATTAGTGGCCGTTGCCCTGTGGGAAGCCCTTTGCCTTATAGCTTCAAGCGGCTACCGGGACCAAACGGCGGAGCAGTACCATGCGATACCTGAAAATCGCAAGAATTTCGCCGACATCCTCGTAAAAGAGCCCGGACGGCTGCACAAGCGATATGACGGCCAGCAAACCCTTGTGCTGCATTACCAGGAGCAGTTGCGCGACGGGGAGTTGCTACTGGTGCCCGCCCCGCCCGAGGCCGGGCTTACCGAAGGCAGGTTCGGACACACCCTTTATGATGCCTCCCGCAAAGATGACCGGGAACAATTGCTTTCGCAACCCGGCTTTTCAAAATTGTTTTCATAGCTATTCTCGTTATAAATTGCGTTTATTTCAAAAGAATCCTTCATTCTTTACGTAATATTTCTTAATTCACTACTTTTGCCTGAAATTCTTTTAATATGGGCAAAGTAAAACTGGACGAAATAGATCATCAGATCCTGGATATGCTGATCGACAACACCCGGACCCCCTTTACCGACATCGCCAAAAAGTTGTTGATCTCGGCCGGGACCGTTCATGTACGGGTTAAGAAAATGGAAGAAGCCGGTATCATCCGGGGCAGTTCCCTTACGCTCGATTATGTAAAGCTAGGCTATGCCTTTATCGCCTACGTGGGGATCTTTCTTGAAAAGACCCACCAGACCAAGTTCGTCCTGGAAAGGCTTGTCGAAATACCGAATGTTACGGTGGCGCACATCACCACGGGGAAGTTCAATATCTTCTGCAAGATTCGGGCGCGCGATACCAACCACGCCAAAAATATCATTTTCCGGATAGACGATATAGATGGAATAAGCCGTACGGAAACCATGATTTCACTTGAAGAGAGCATTAATGACAAGAAACGTCTGATGCATACCATCTTCAACGAGATGTAAATACCCGCGAATACTGCGCTGCACCATGAATCTTTCACACTTGAGACAGGGCGATTGCCCGCCGTATTACCAAACGTATCTGGATACCCTGGAAGCCGATACTGATTTGCTTCAACTCCTAGAAAGTCAGCTCGAGAACTTCCCGCAATTCATTGCCAGCATTCCGCCAGACAAATGGCACTATCGCTATGAGGAAGGAAAATGGTCCGTGGCAGAGGCCCTTATGCATGTTTTGGATACCGAGCGGGTTTTCCAGTACCGGGCGCTCCGGTTCGGGCGGAAAGACCCAACGCCACTTCCCGGGTTTGATCAGGATACCTGGGTTCCGAACAGCCGCGCTGGCCTTCATAACCCGACTGATGTAATTGAGGAGTACAGGGCGATCCGATCAGCTACCCTGTTACTTTACCGTTTTTTTGAAAAGGAAGATTTTTCCTGGAAGGGCACAGCGAGCGGCAGCCCGGTTAGCCTGGGAGCTTTGGGTTTCATGATTTGCGGGCATCAGAAGCACCACCGCAACATCCTTCGGGAACGTTACCTGGGCCGCTCCTGAATCAATCATCCAGGTCGATCTCGCTCTCTTGCGACCCGTCGTATTCCCCTTCCAACTCACCTATAGCCGCCGCAGTTTGCTGCTCTTCGGGCTCACTGTCGTTTTCGAGTTCTTCGAAGTGGGAAAGCAGGTAACTCAGGTTGGTGCCGATCTTGACCAGATACAAGGTCTCTGTCGTTTGCAGTTCCACGGCTTCTATCCATTCACCTTTGGTATTTCTGAATGAAATGATGTCGTCGTCGCCATAACCCTGAGGGTACTTTTCCAACATCAGGCCCGCCAGTTCGGGGCTTAGCTTCTTGTAATCGATAATCGCACGTTTCATAACGGTTCGGTTGGGTACAGGCCAGATGGCCGGCAGTTATCCATATTCCGAATCTAGCCTATTTACCGAATTAGGGGAACAAGAAGTTGTGAAGTGACTTTTTTTTGTGGGTCAAAAGCCTAATCTGCGTAGTAATCAAAGGATTGTGCGATCAGATCGGCGGGTACCTGCTGGTCGTAGCAAGCCTTCCCAAGCGCTTCGAGCAGGCTAAACCGGATTTGCCCGTAGGCATTCTTTTTGTCGTGCCTCATCAGTGAGCCGATTTCCAGTTGCTGCTGGCGAGGTATGGTTACCCGCGGGAAGACCGACAAAATGGTTGCCTTGATGGCATCGCAGTCGCGAACTGGCAGCCCGCAAACCGACACCGACAAATGGGCCTCCAGTATCATGCCTATGGCAATAGCCTCCCCGTGGAGCAGGGGAGGCGAAGTTTTGGAATTCAGGAAGGAAGACTCGATGGCATGGCCCAGGGTATGCCCAAAGTTCAAAATCTTCCGCAGGTTTTGCTCAGTGGGGTCTTGCAGCACCACTTCGTTTTTTAACTGCACCGAGTGGTATATCTGTTGTTCGGTTACCTGATGCGGTTGCAGGGTTACGAGTTCCTTCCAGTATGCGGCATCGCGAATGAGGCCGTGTTTCAGCATTTCGGCAAACCCGCTGCGCACCTCCCTGGCATCCAGGGTGGGCAGGTAACGGGTGTCGATAAGGACCATTACGGGTTGGTTGATCACCCCGATCTGGTTTTTGAGGGTGCCAAGGTCTACCCCGGTTTTGCCGCCTACCGAAGCGTCGACCATGGATAGCAGGGTAGTGGGGATGTTGATGAAGTCGATGCCGCGCTGGTAGGTAGAGGCCACAAATCCACCCAGGTCTGTGACCACACCCCCGCCCAGGTTAACCAGGAGGCTTTTCCGGTCGGCCCCGGCTTCTGAAAGTTCCTGCCATACGTAGCGGCAACTGTCCAGGTTTTTGTGGATCTCCCCGGCAGGGATACGTAACTGAGTCCAGGAAGCGGCTTCCGGAAAAACCTGCAAAAAGACTGGAGAGCAGTGCTCGGCCGTATTGGAATCGGTTAAGAGGAACACCTGGGAATAGGCTGTTTTTGTCAGCTGTTCACGCAAGGCCCTGTAGGCATTTTCCGCGAAATGAACGGAATAGGATTGGGTATGGATGGCTTCCATTAAAAAGCGGCTTCAGAAGGCAAAATAACCGAATTTTTTCATTTAATGATTAGGGCGTTGATGAGTATATTTGCGGTATTGAGAATTTCACAAAAATGGATCGGATTTTTGAAAATACTGCAACGGCTTTTTCCCTGAAATCGGATGCCGAACTCGAACGGGCCTACTACCTGTTCAAACTTATCTCCAACGAGCCCCTGGTAAAAATCGGCACCAGCCTCACCAATTTTGCCATCAAGGCCAAGCTGCCGGTAGAAGGTCTGATCCGTACCACCGTTTTCGATCATTTTTGTGGCGGTGTCAATGAGGAAGACTGCATGCCGGTAATCGAGAAGATGGGCAAGGCTGGGGTTCATACCGTTCTGGATTATTCAGTGGAGGGCAAGGAAACCGAAGACCCGCTCGACGACGCCCTGGAAAAGACCCTGGAGATCATGGAATTCGCAAAACAGAAAGACAACATGCCCTTTGCGGTGTTCAAGCCCACGGGCTACGGACGCCTGGCGCTTTATCAGAAAATAGGGGAAGGCAAAACACTGAATGCCGCCGAACAGGCCGAATGGGACCGGGTGGTTCGCCGGTTCGATACTACCTGTAGAAAAGCATACGACCTGGGGGTTTCCCTGCTGATCGACGCCGAGGAAAGCTGGATGCAGGACGCCGCCGATCAGTTGGTGGAAGAGATGATGCGGGCCTATAATAAAAAGGACCGTATTGTTTACAATACTCTGCAGATGTATCGCTGGGACCGTATGGAGTATTATCAAAACCTGTTTGAAAAAGCAACCGCTGAAAACTTCCAGCTGGGCATCAAGATCGTACGAGGCGCCTACCTCGAAAAAGAGAATGAAAGGGCAGCAGAAAAAGGGTATAGAACCCCGATTTGCGCTTCAAAAGCCGAAACCGACGCCAACTACAACACGGCCATGCGCTTCAGCCTTGAGCATATTGACCGCGTATCCTTATTCTCCGGAACCCACAATGAAGAGAGCTCGTATTTACTCATGGAAGAGATGCAGACCCGGAAAATGGCCAAAAACGACCCGCGAATCTGGTTCGGGCAATTGTACGGCATGAGCGACCACATTTCCTTTAATCTGGCTGCGGCCGGATACAATGTCTGCAAATACCTGCCCTTTGGCCCGGTTCGGGACGTAATGCCATACCTGATCAGGCGAGCCGAAGAAAATACCTCGGTGGCCGGGCAGACCAATCGCGAACTGGAATTGTTAAAAAAGGAAAGACAGCGCCGGCAGCTCTGATTATTCCGTGGTGCTTTCGTATCCGGTAAGGTGGATGGCACCTGCGCAATTTTCAAAGGTTAACCTTAGGTGGTTGCCATTAAAATCCCCATTAACCACATAAATACCGCAGGGTTCGGCCCGGGGTTCACTCTGGCCGAAAGCCACATCGCCCTCGCGGAGCAAAAACCGGATAGCCAGGGTATCCTGCATTCCTGTGAGGGTTGAATCGATCTGCAAGGGTTTAGAGCGCAATTCTTTCAGTACCCGGCAGTTGGGCAAATAACAGAATTCCACCCCAGTGCCTTCTGCCTTCTTCCTCAGGAAAAAAGCCAGGAAGAGCAATCCGATAGACAGGCCTATTAGGTAGTAGCCGAAGCGTTTCAAAAAAGACATGGTCTAAAATATCAGGAAGTTGATATCACTAAATTTCATGCCGAACCATTCGCCCACCATACGGTTGGTCAGGATGCCGTGATAGAGGTAGAGGCCATTGCGCAGGCCCTTGTCGAAACGCAGGGCATTTTCCAGCCCCCCGGCCTCACCGATCTGCAACAGGTATGGTGTAAAGATATTGCTGATCGAGATGGAAGAAGTTTTTGGGTAGCGGGCCGGGATATTCGGCACGGCATAGTGGATTACCCCGTATTTTTCATGGGTCGGTTTGTTGTGGGTGGTAAGCTCGCTGGTTTCAAAACACCCGCCCATGTCGATGCTCACGTCGATAATCACGGCCCCCTTCTTCATGTTTTCCACCATTGACCTGGAAACCAAAACGGGAGCCCGGTCTTTCCCGCGCACTGCGCCGATAGCCACATCGCAGCGCTTGAGGGCTTTGAGCAGGTTCTTGGGCTGCAGCGTGGAGGTGTATACGGTGCGGTTCAGGTTGGTCTGAATATTCCGCAGTTTGGTAACCGAATTGTCGAATATTTTAACGTTGGCACCAAGGCCAAGCGCCGAGCGGGCCGCGAATTCCCCCACGGTGCCGGCCCCGAGTATGACTACTTCCACAGGAGGCACCCCGCTGATATTCCCAAACATGAGGCCGTTGCCCTCGTCGGCTGCCATGATTTCGGCAGCGATGAGCACCGACGATATGCCGGCTATTTCGCTCAGCGACCGTACGGCTGGGTACTTCCCCTCATCGTCGCGAATGTATTCGAATGCCAGGGCGGTCAGGCGCTTTTTGGCCAGGGCCTCAAAGTAGCCTTTGTCTCGGGTTTTTATCTGCAGGGCCGAAATAAGGGTGCTCTGCGGGTTAATCAGTTCCATCTCGGCAAGGGTAGGGGGCTCCACCTTCAAAATGATAGGACAACCAAACACCTTCTTGGTATCGCGGGTTATTACTGCCCCCGCATTGGTGTATTCCATGTCTGAAAAGCTGGCGCCATCTCCTGCACCGGATTCAATCAGCACCTGGTGTCCGTGTGCGGTAATGGCATTCACCGCATCGGGGGTCAGGCAAATCCGCTTCTCCTGGTACTGGCTTTCTTTGGGGATACCAATAAACAGCTCCCCTTTCTGGAGCATTATTTCCAATTTCTCTTCCTGGGGGAGCAATTGCTGCTTACTAAATGGGGAGGAGGGTTGGTTCATAAGATTCAAATAGAGAGCGGCCTCGGGGTGAGTCTCCCAAAACTACAACAATTTACAGTATTGCCCTGAACTAAAAAAGAGGGCCAGGGCCCTCTTTTGGTATTCGGTTGTTTCAACCTCAGAACAGACTCTTAAGCGACAACCTGAGATTGGTAAAGATCTGTGATAAGGTACGTTTAGGGGTTGCGTCGGAAAG
>JAHECA010000068.1 GCA_024642005.1 Robiginitalea sp.
ACCCGCTTCAGGCAACAACAACTGGCATTGGCCGAGGCGGTTAAGGCTTACTTTGAAAAGGCCGTTGCCTCGGGAGAAATAGTAGGGGCAGGGGTTAGCATTGTGCAGGGCGATTCCATTTTGCTCTCTGACGGGTACGGCGCAAAAAACCGGAAAACCGGAGACCGGGTAGACGGCGAGACGCTGTTCCGGCTCGGTTCCCTTTCCAAGGGTTTTACCGGCATCCTGGCTGCCGGGCTGGTACAGGAAGGAAAAATGAGCTGGAACGACAAGGTGGTCGATTTCCTGCCGGATTTCAGGCTGGGAAATTCGGCCAATACCCGGCAGATTACCCTGGCGCATCTGCTGTCGCATACCACCGGGGCGCCCTACCACAGTTTCACCAACCTCATTGAGGCCGGCAAGTCCCTGCCAGATATTGCCCGGCATTTCAGGGAGGTCACCCCTGTTAGCACACCGGGGGCAGTTTACAGCTATCAGAATGCCATGTTCGCCCTATCCAGCGAGATGATGCTGCAGGTAACCGGCGAGCCTATTGAATGCTTGCTGGAAGAACGATTTTTCAAGCCCCTGGGGATGTGTTCAACCACCATGGATTACACTGCCCTGAAACAGCAGCAGAATGTTGCGTTGCCCCATGTAAGGGGGCGCGGCGGGTGGCGAACCGGCAAACTTTCCGACAGTTATTTCAACGCCATTGCCGCCGGTGGTATAAATGCAAGCTCTGTCGATATGGCCCGGTGGATGCGGTTTTTACTCGGCCACAATCCGGAGGTTATGGGCAAACAGTCCCTGGAATGGGCATTCAGGCCGGCTGTTGAAATAAAAGGACACGCCAAATACTACCACCGCTGGCCAGGCCACATCGCGTCCTATTACGGGTACGGATGGCGGATACACCAGTATGCCGAAGAAAAAGGGGGTAACCGGAAAACCATCTGGCACCACGGGGGCAGCGTCAATAATTTCAGAAACGAGATAGCGCTCTTCCCGGAGTCCGACCTGGGTATCTGCGTGTTGCTGAACAGCAATTCCACCCTGGCCAAACGGGTAATCCCCGAGTTGTACGACATTGTCAGGGAAGTCTATAACAAGCCTGCCGAACACCTGGTGCTGAACAGCCTGCCCGGAAGGGCTTCTTCTGAGTAAACGGCCCATCCCCCCTTATAAATTTCTCATTGATTGGTCCAATCGGCCCCGCAGCGTGCACGCTTTCAAAAATCATCGCAGACTCCGGATTAAAAACTAAATACCAGTTTAGTGGTTGGAAAGTTTTCTTTTCGGATGTGTTGCGGGAACTGCTTCATCCCTGAAGAACTTATCGCGAAAATATTCGTGCTGTACCCGGGCATCTTCCAAAAGGATTCCGAACTCAGGGTCATCCCTTACCCAATCGAGGAGGGGGTCAATTTGAAAAAAGGGATAATTGTAATAACCGCGCTTCACGGCCTCCCCCAGGGTGCGGATAGCTCCTTCCCGGTCACCGAGGCTACCGTATAAAACCCCCAGGTAATACCAGCCTTCCGAGTCAGGGCTGTTGGCTTGTTCCAGTTGGAGTAAGGCATAAATTCCCTCTTTCGTTTGTCCGGTGATGGCCGATTTGTAAGCCAGGCTGTTCAGTTGTATAAAAGGTTCGCTCTCTTCCCTGATCAGGCGATCAAAATAGGGCAGGGCCTCCTCGAAACGACCCATGCGGAAAAGGGCAATTCCCTGCCAGATCTGTGAATAGGAGGTACTCTTCCCCCTTCGAAAGGCCTCCAGCGCCTCTGTATAGCGCAACTGGCACAGGTAGGAAACCCCGATTCGTCTAAAATTGGGATTGCCCGGGTCCAGTGCCAAGGCCTGCTCCATAAGAGCGACTGCCTGGTCGATCATGCCGATATATCGATAGAGATACCCCAAAGAAAAAAGGGCCGAGGCATGGTTTGGGTTGATCTTCAGCATGTGCCGCGTGAGTTCGATGGCTTCTTCGGTCCGGGCTGTTTCGGTGTAAAAAACAGAGAGGTACCCCAGGGCCAGGAGCTGGTCCGGATTCAATTCCAGTGCTTTCAAATAATAAGATTCCACCCGTTCCAGGGCTTCAGCGCCCATCATCTCAAACAGGGAAAGGCGCTGGGTGCGAAAGCCCAGTTCGGCATACGACGGGGCAAAGGTGGAGTCAATCTCGACGGCCTTTTGCAACATGGAAACCGCCAACCGGTCGCCTTCAGTATCCAGTGGAAATGAAGTGCTACGCAGGTAGTATTCAAAAGCCAGCGGGCTTATGGGGACATCCTTGGTGAGCAATTCCATTTCCTGAGGCGAAAACTGGATATTCAGGTCGTTCACTACTTTCTTAGCGACAATGTCCTGCAGGGTGAAGGTATTGCTGAAATCGACTTCAATATCATCGCTTCGCCAGATTAACTCCTTGGTTTTCAAATCGAGCAATTCCACATTGACACGAATGTGGTTTTGCTCTTTCAGGTAGTTGCCCAATAATACGAAATCGACCCGAAGGTCTTCCTGAAGGGTTCCGAGGTCAATGGTTTGGTTGGTGTATTTCCGCATCTCGGCCGAAGATCGAATGTTCAGATTTTTCAGATACATCAAATCGCCAATAATCTGGTTGGAGATCGCAAAACCCAGGAAGTTAGTTTCCGGATCAGGCCGGGTATTGGTCAGGGGTAATACAGCCAGAGCACCGCTGAGCCCGAAGTTATCGGCCGTAGTGCCGCCTGTTCTTCCGGCCTTGTTTGCGAATTGGTTGTAGAGCAGCAGAACCACCGCCAGGGTCAGCGAAACGATAATGATCTTGTTGAGTCGCTGGCTGATCTGGCGGCCGGAGGCACTGGGCGCAGTTTCCACATGCTGGGGGGTCTTTTCAATACCCTGTGGGGTAAGGTCGTAAATCCAGGAAAATATAATCCAGATAGGAAACCCCACGATCAAAGCCGTAAGCAGGGTTCGGAAAACCCAGCCCGGGACCTCGTAAGCCGGCAAAACAGTTGAGGCAACCTGCACCACCATCCAGGCGACCAACAAATAAGCCAGGGCCGCCTTGGGCACATTCCGACGTTTGAGCTCGGATAGGATTCGCTTGAACTTCATGCTACGGGTACTAGTATCTGTCCGAGGGTTTCCGGTCTCCCGACACGGTATGGGCCTGCTGCCAACCACATCGGGC
>JAHECA010000069.1 GCA_024642005.1 Robiginitalea sp.
AGCTCCTCGGCGCCCTGAAACAGGTGGCCCTGAAACACCAGACGAGCCTTGCCGCCATTGCCAGCCGGTTTGTCCTGGAAAACACCTGCGTGGGTGCGGTAATCGTCGGAGCCCGGCTGGGAGAAAACGCCCATATCGAAGAGCACAAGCGACTGCTTGAAATACACCTCGACCCCGACGATCTGGCTTGCATAGAGGCAGCGCAACAACTGCTCAGGCCCATTCCGGGCGATTGCGGGGATGAATACCGCAAGCCCCCTTTTCTGACCGCCTCGGGCGACCTGAGCCATCACCTGAAGAGCATTCCGGCGGTATTCAGCCCTATCAAAAGAGAAGGCGATACCTCGCAGGTATACAGTGGTACCGTTTGGGAAGAATTCGCAGGCTACTCCCGGGCCATTCGAAAGGGAAATGTGATCTATGTGTCGGGCACCACGGCTACACACGGGGCTCGTGTTATCGGAGGAACCGACCCGGCAGGTCAGACCCATTTTGTGATTGACAAAATCGAGGCTGCCATAGAATCTTTGGGAGGAAGGCTGAAGGATGTGGTCCGGACCCGGATTTTCGTACATCAATTAGACTATTGGGAGGCCGTGGCAAGGGCGCACGGCGAGCGTTTCAAGGGCATAGACCCGGCCAATACCCTGGTGGAGGCGCGCCTTGTTGGCAAGGGCTACCTGGTCGAGATCGAGGCCGAAGCGGTATTAAGTAAAGTGCCCTAGGCCAAAAGGAGTCTTTCCAGGCCCTGATTTACAGGGCAGCCGTTGTTTGGCGGCGGCCTTTTGTTTGCTGACGGCCAATTGCCAGGGCGTTACATTCATAAGTAACCTGTGTTACTGCGGGCCTGAAACACCCGGCCTATCTTTGGCGTATTAAAAAATAAAATCATGCCTACAGTTAAACTCACCACTCAGAAATTCAAAGACGAAATCTTTGACTATACCACCGAAACCGAATGGAATTATAAAGGGGATAAACCCGCCATCATCGATTTTTACGCCGACTGGTGCGGCCCGTGTAAAATGGTGGCGCCCATATTGGAACAATTGAGCGACGAGAACCCCGAAATAGTCATTTACAAGCTCGATACCGAAGTCGAACAGGAACTGGCCTCTGCCTTCCAGATTCGAAGCATCCCGAGCATCTTGTTTATCCCCAAGGATAAGCAGCCGATGATGCAAGCCGGGGCATTGCCCAAGCATGTTTTGGAAGATATCATCCAGAAAGAGCTGTTGACCTCCGTTTCGTAAATAGGGAAAGTAATGTAACTAATGAGCCGGGCCTTAAAAGCCCGGCTTTTTTCTTTCCTGGCTTTCGCGCCTTACCATGCAGGCAGCCTGTACGTCTCCTCCCCTGAGTTATATGAATTTTGGAACGGAGGGTTCTGACAAATTCGGGGAACTATACTACATTTAGGCAGTAACCAACCAACTAAGACGCATTGAAAGCCATTAAAACAAGTGTCGAGGTGCTGGAATACCTGCACTTCCCCCTCTGGATTGTCAAAGACGCCGCCTGGTTTGCGGCCCTGCATGTAGGAGCCTATAAGATTTATTTTCAGTATGTCTCACTGATATTTGCGCTTCCCACCATCGGTATTACCCTGTATCTGATTACCGTTTCCCGTTCCAGGTTCCTGCGGCTCGAAAACACCCTGATTGCTTTATGGCTGATGGCCAACACCGGCTGGATGTTGAGTGAGCTGTTCGAACTGCCCCTGACACTCTGGTCTACCTGCTGCTTTGCCATCGGATTACTGCTTGCACCCTACTATACCCGGCAGTTGTTCCGCAACAGGGGGGTGTTGTCGGCAGGCTTTGACACTGTGGCATCGCAGGAAGTTTCCAAAGGGGACCACTAGCCCTGCCCCAGACTTTAACGGGATTTCATGGGCAGCAAGCCCGCCGAAACTGCCCCTCGGTTATTCAAGGGGAGTAAAACCGAAGCCCGGCCGGTCATTGATATACATTTGGCCTTCCCGGATTTCGAAGCCGTCGCGCACCAGGTCTTCGGCCAGGTCAAGTGAGCCGTCGAGGTCCAGATAACGGGTGTTAGGGCAGGCGTAGGCGATGTGCAGGGCTGCCGAAATGCTGATCCGGCTTTCGTCGTTGCAGCCCCAGAAAACCTCGATACCCGCCTGTTCGGCAATGCCGGCTATGGTTCGTGCCCCGGCCAGGCCACCGCATTTCATGAGTTTGATGTTGTAGATCCCGAAATACCCGAGCGATGCAAATTTCAGGGCAGCGGCTGCATCCTTGATGGATTCGTCCCCGGCGCATTGCTTCCGCTGGTCTTCAGTGAGCATGGCCAGCTCGGCTTCCCTTCCTACGGGCATAGGCTGTTCGACCAGCTCCAGGTTCAGCGGTTGGGCGGAATCCAGAAACTGCTTTGTTTGCGCCAGGTCGTAGCCCTGATTGGCATCTACCCGCAGGGTGAAATAGTCGCCAAACGTTTCCCGGAGTTTTGCCAGGCGTTCGACGTCGGCGGCCAGGTCTAGCCCGGTTTTAACCTTCAACACCCGAAATCCCTGTTTTTTGTATTCCCGCGCCTCGGCCAGGGTTTCTGCCACATCCATGATGCCGATGGTTACGGAGGTTGACAACCCCTGGTGCTTTTGCCCGTAGAAGGCAGAAACGGGCAGCCCCAGGAATTTCCCAAAGGCATCGTGTAGGGCGATGTCGAGAGCGGCTACGGTGCCCGGGTAACGCGCAAACTGCCGTTGGCTCTCAAAGATGAGCTGCTGAAAGGTGCGGATGTCACGTCCGCAAAGGCCCCTGACAAATTCCGAGTTTAAATTCTCCAGGGTTTGTATCGTGGTTTCTCCAACGACTTGCTCAGCCGGGCTCCCGGCCCCATAGCCCACTACTCCGTTGGCCAGCTCTATTTCCAGGTAGGCAATATGCACCTCGGAAAAAGTGTTGTATGCGATGGTATAGGGCTTTTTGAGGGCCAGTTTTTTACCGTACGACCTGATGGCTTTAATTTTCATGCTTTCGGTTTGTTGCGTTCGCAAAGTTCTCTAAGTACCGGAATGAGTTTGTTTACGCCTTCCTCAAGGGGGAGCAGTACCGGCCTTTTGAGCCGGGCCTGGTAGGTTTCCTGGAGCTCATGGGCTTCTGTCGGGGTACACCCTT
>JAHECA010000009.1 GCA_024642005.1 Robiginitalea sp.
TACCCCGGATAAGAGCTACGCTGTCTGTCAATATGTCAATGAACTCAGAAAAGTTCAACTTTCCTCTTTAAAAACCCCCAAGGTTTCCCCTGAAAGCGGGTGCAAATATAAAAGGGTTTTTCTGAAATACAATTTATTTTCGGCCTTATTTTTTTTAAAAATTCCGATCTGAAAGCTAATTCACTTAGAACGAGATTTTTGCCAAATACACTTCCGAAAAAAGGATTTTGAAGATAGGAAATTTTTAGCGTTCTGCCAACTACTGGGCCTTCTTTTTTGCCTGGCTCCATTTATTGGTCAAACTGGCGAAATCGTAGTCGAGGGCCGAGTTCTGGCGCTGAAGCTGATTAGCCGCAAATGCGCGCTGCAAAATATCCTCGATCAGGTAATCTTCATGCACCGACTCGGGGTGGAACTCTTCCTTGATGCTGATATCGAACATCCGGGCCGTGGTCTGGTACCAGAACGCCCGCCAGCCACTGCGCAACTCCTTAACCAGATCAAAGGCCGTTATGCCGGTCTGCCTGTAAATCAATTTTACCAGAATCTGTCCTTCGGTCCGGGTCAGCTTCTTGAGCTCGGCCGAGAATTCTTCCTCTATATAGCGCTGTACAATTTTGGTGTAGTTCTTCCTGGCACTTCTGGATTCGATATGGTCCAACCGGCTGTTGAGCTCAATAAACCGTTCTGAGGCCAGCTTTGCGTAGGGGTATACCTTCAGGGTCTTGCGCCTGAGTATATAATAGCGGAGCTTGTCGTCGTAGGAATCAAAGCGGAGTTTCCCGAAGATATAAACTTCCTCCAGCTCAATGGAACTCCGGTATATGGAGTCGCCCTCGAGAATAATCATCTCCTGTTGGGCAGAATCGAGGGGCTGCTCCGGAAGCTGAGCCGCAAGGGACAGTGGAAGCAGCGCCAATACCAGGAAAAGACGGATAAACCGCATGGATTTCAAGTTCTAAAAGTCATGCCAAAATTAAGGATTATGCAAGTGGGCAACTATTAAATAAAAGTGAATATTGCTAAGTTTGCAGCAAAGACTGATCGAACATGACCACAGAGCAAATTTTGCCCGCCGCATCCCTCGAGTTTTTCGAGAAATACCTCAATAACCCATCTCCTACCGGCTATGAGCTGGAAGGACAGAAACTATGGATGGCTTACCTGAAGCCCTATGTTGACACCTTTATTACCGATACCTACGGGTCTGCAGTGGGGGTGATCAACCCCGACGCCCCCTACAAGGTGGTTATCGAAGGGCATTCCGACGAAATTTCATGGTACGTGAACTACATAACCGACAACGGCCTGCTCTATGTAGTCCGCAACGGGGGGAGCGACCACCAGATTGCCCCTTCCAAGTGGGTGAACATCCACACCCGCAACGGCATGGTCAAAGGCGTTTTTGGCTGGCCGGCCATTCACGTGCGCGATAAGGCCAAGGAAGAAGCGCCCAAACTCGAAAACATTTTTATAGATATCGGCGCCAAAGACAAGGCCGAAGTCGAAAAGATGGGCGTACACGTGGGATGTGTGATTACCTACCCCGATACGTTCCAGGTGGTAAACGGCAACAAGTATGTTTGCAGGGCCATCGACAACCGGGCTGGGGGATTTATGATCGCCCAGGTGGCTCGCCTGCTGAAGGCGAACAAGAAGAAACTGCCCTTTGGCCTCTATGTGACCAATTCCGTGCAGGAAGAGATCGGCCTGAGGGGAGCCGAGATGATTACCCAGCGCCTGCGGCCGAACGCTGCCATCATCACCGACGTGTGCCACGACACCACCACCCCGATGATCGACCAAAAGAAGGAAGGACACATCGAACTGGGCCTGGGCCCCGTGATTTCCTATGCCCCTGCCGTGCAGAACAAGTTGCGCGAACGGATCCTGGATACGGCCGAGGCCAAAAAGATCCCATTCCAGCGCATGGCTGCCTCCCGGAGCACCGGCACAGACACCGATGCCTTTGCCTACAGCAACGGTGGAGTGGCAGCCGCCCTGATCTCGCTGCCCCTGCGCTATATGCACACCACGGTGGAGATGGTGCACCAAGACGACGTGGCCAACGTGATCAGGCTCATCTATGAGACCCTGCTAAACATCAAAGCCGGGGAGACCTTCAGTTATTTCGACTGAACGTCCCCGGCCCCCTGAGGCATGGACGAACGCATCGATATCTGGGACGAAGATGGCCGCCCGACAGGGCGCACCGCCCTGAAATCGGAAGCCCATCGCCTGGGTTTGTGCCATCCTACCATTCACGTCTGGTTCTATACACTAACCGGTCAGGTGCTTTTACAGCGAAGGGCCGTCCACAAGGAAACCTTCCCAGGGCTTTGGGATGTATCGGTTGCCGGCCATATCGGGGCCGGGGAATCGCCGGTAAGCGGTGCCCTTCGCGAGGTCAGCGAAGAGATTGGGCTGAAGGTGAAGGCGGAAGAGCTTGAGCTGATCGCCACGCTTAAAGCCGTACACAATCATCCGGGGGGGGTTGTCGATTGCGAGTTTCATCACGTTTTCCTGTGCCGGCTGCAAAACCCCCTTTCGGCCCTGGCGCCTCAGGCATCGGAAGTTGCCGAATTAAAGCTGTATCCGTTGCTGACCCTGGCCGAGGAAGTATGGGGCCTGGCCCGGCCGGGCCTTTATGTGCCGCACGGCACGGCCTATTACCAAAAAATCATTCAGGAAATACGGTCACGTCTGTAGGCTTCGGGCAAAAACCACCCAGTCTTCACGCTTGTAGGTCTGCTGGCTGCCTTCTTCCATATTTTTTACGATAAAGGTGCCATTGGCGAGTTCTTCCTCACCGATGAGCACCACATAGGGCGCTCCCCTTTTATCGGCATACTTGAATTGCTTCTGGAGCTTGGCGGCTTCCGGGTAGAGGTCGGCCCTGAGACCCCGGTCGCGCAGTCCCATCACCAACCTGAGCGCATCTCGGGCCTCGGCCGGCCCGAAATTGATGCAAAATACATCGAGGTTTTGGTCGAGCTGGTCAGGGAAGAGCCCGAGCTGTTCCAAAACCAGGTAAATACGGTCGAGTCCGAAAGAGATCCCCACCCCGCTGAGCCCCTGCAGGCCAAAGATACCGGTCAGGTCGTCGTAGCGGCCTCCCCCGCCGATGGAACCCATGGAAATGCTTTCGGGGGCTGCCACTTCCAGGATAACTCCCGTGTAATAGTTCAGGCCCCGGGCCAGGGTAATCTGCAACTGACAGGCCGAAGCCTTCAATCCCAGTTTGGAGCTCTCGGTGAAGAGCTCTTCAAGCTCCGCCAGGCCTTCCATTCCCGTTTTGGAATCCTTCAGGAGTTCCTTCAGTTGATCGAGCTGCCCCTGGGCCGCCCCGCCCAACTCAAACAAGGGGGCTGCCTTGGCCACCGCAGCCTGCGGGATGCCTTTCTGAAGCATTTCCGCTTCCACCTTTTCCCGCCCGATCTTATCGAGCTTGTCGAGGGCCACCGTAAAATCGACCAGCTGTTCGCCTGCCCCGATAACCTCGGCTATTCCGGAAAGTATCTTGCGGTGGTTGATCTTGATGGTTACCCCCTTCAGGTCGAGCTCATAAAACACACGGTCGTAGAGCTGGACCAGTTCCAGTTCCTGCACAATACCTCCGGCGCCCACCACATCGGCGTCGCATTGCCAGAATTCGCGGAAACGGCCCCGCTGCGGCCTGTCGGCCCGCCAGACGGGCTGTATCTGGTAGCGCTTGAAGGGGAAGTCAATCTCGTTCTGGTGCATGACCACGTACCGGGCAAAGGGCACGGTAAGATCGTAACGCAGCGCCTTTTCGCAGAGCTGGGGGGTCCATTTCTGGGCATCGGGCGCCGCCAGATCGGCAGGCTCGAGGTTCTTGACGAAATCGCCAGAATTCAGAATTTTGAAGATCAACCGGTCGCCCTCTTCCCCGTATTTGCCCATCAGGGTGTCATATTGCTCAAAGGAGGGGGTTTCTATGGGCTGGAAGCCGAATCGCTCGAACTGCCCGCGGATGATACCGGTAATATAGTTGCGACGTGCCACTTCGGCCGGGGAAAAATCGCGAGTCCCTTTCGGGATACTGGGTTTCTGTGACATGTAATTGCCTTAAGTGGTGCAAATATAACAGAAAGCCGTTTTTCAGCCAGCCGCTGGACGGCCTAGATTTCGACGATTTCCTCGAACCAGCGGAAAAGTTCGCCTTTGGTGATCACGGCCCCTTTGCGGATGAGCTCGAATTTGTCGCGGTTGGGGTCGTCGGAATAGGCTTTGGAGGCGGTGAGGTACTCCACCCAGTCTGACTGCCAGTTCTTCTTGAACCAGCCGAAGCCTTCCGGGGTCTGCAGGTCAATTTCCGGGTTGTTCACCTTCACCGAAATAAGCCGCATTTCCTTCTCGGGCAGGTGGAACAGGTGCAGGCTCTGGGGACCAATATTTTCCATGTATCCAACGCGGGTGAGCACCCCTTCCCAAATCAGGTCGCTAAACACGTCGAGCTCCTGTTCGGCGACCAGCGGCTTTTCTGCCTTCAGCTGCGACCACGCTTCGGCCGTGATGGACTGGGTGGCCAAAAAATTGATGAATTCAGGGTGGAGCTCTTCGAATTGCTCCCGGGTAAGGCGGGCATACTTCATGGCGCAGTATTTGCCGTTTAAAAAAAATCCACCCTGCGGGGCAGGGTGGATTCAATCGGTATACTTTGAAAATTTATTGCTTGGGTTCAGGCACTACTTCGAATCCAAAATCGATCTGCACTTGACGGTGCAGGCGAATTTCAGCTTCGTACGGGCCCGCGCGCTTGATGGCGCCCCCTTTTATGGCAATATACTTCTTGTCGATGGCGAATCCGGCGGCCTCCAGGGCTGCTGCCAGGTCGATGTTGGTTACCGAACCGAACAATTTGTCGGCTTCCCCTACCTTGGCAGGGATCTTAACCTCCAGCTGCTTCAGCGATTCGGCCACCTTACTTGCTTCCTCGACGGCCTGCTTTTCTTTGTGAGCCTTCTGGCGCAGGTTCTCGGCAAGTACTTTCTTGGCCGAAGGCGTGGCCAGCACGGCCATCCCCTGGGGAATCAGGTAATTCCGTCCGTAACCGTTCTTAACGGTTACCAGGTCGTCTTTGAACCCGAGGTTCTCAACGTCTTGCTTCAATATCAATTCCATGATTCCTTCGGTTTACTTTAATAAATCTCCTACATAGGGCATAAGCGCCAGGTGGCGCGCCCGTTTGATGGCCTGGGCCACTTTCCGCTGGTACTTCAGTGAGGTACCGGTAAGGCGGCGCGGCAGGATTTTTCCCTGTTCGTTCACCAGTTTGATCAGAAAATCGGCATCCTTGTAATCGATGTACTTGATCCCAGATTTTTTGAATCGGCAGTATTTCTTCTGCTTGTTGGTCTCGATGTTCAGCGGGGTCAGATAACGGATCTCCCCGTCTTTCTTCCCTTTTGCTTGTTGTTGCAAATTGGCCATATCCTTAGGCTTTAGCTTTTAATTTGGTTCTGCGTTTCTCCGCCCATTCTACGGCGTGTTTGTCGAGTTTAACGGTCAGAAAGCGCATAACGCGCTCATCGCGTTTGAATTCCTGCTCGTAGGGGCCGAGTATTTCGCCCGGAGCGGAAAATTCGAACAGATGGTAGAATCCGCTCTTTTTGTGCTGAATGGGATAGGCCAGTTTCTTGAGTCCCCAATTCTCTTTGGAGACCATTTTGGCACCATTCTTGGTCAAGAAATCTTCAAATTTCTTAACTGCTTCCTCTATCTGCGTATCAGATAGAACGGGATTTAAAATGAAAACAGTTTCGTAATGGTTCATATTTTTTTAACTATTAAAAAGGAGCGCAAAAGTAATAATTCTTCCATCCATTCACAAGAAATCGATAAAAAGATCGTTATGGTAGAAGAATTCTGAAAAACATAGGCTTAACCTAAACCCAAATCAAATCAATGATGGTCGTTGCCAACGGTACAGATTTCCACACCATGTTTACAACTTTTGTTGCGCTAAAGTGTGTTGAATGAGTACCTTTGACAATGATTTAACCCCACAAATCAACCATTTATGAAACTTAGAAGTATCGTGGTTGACGATTCATCGATGCAACGTATGGCAGTTGCCAAATTGGTGAATAATCATCCTAATCTTGCTCTGGTTGCCGAGTACAGCAATGCAATCGAAGCTAAAAACGGCATCAAAAACAACGAAATCGATCTAATTTTCCTGGATGTCGAAATGCCAATTATCAATGGCTTCGACCTGCTGGAATCACTGGAAAACCCCCCTCAGGTCATCCTGATTACGGGGAAGCCAGACTACGCGCTAAAAGCCTTCGACTACGACGTTACCGATTACCTGCACAAGCCCATCACGATGGCCCGCTTTGATGCATCAGTAAAGCGTGCGGTGGCCAAATACGAGCAGTTGCACAAAGTAAACGAGGATGAAGAACATATTTTCGTGAAAAGCAACCTGAAAAAGCGCAAGGTCATCCTGAGCGACATCAAATGGGTTGAAGCGCTGGGCGATTACATCAAGCTGGTAACCGACGAGGCCAACATCGTGATCTTATCCACCATGAAGGCTTTCGAAGAGACATTGCCCGAAGACAAATTCCTGCGCATTCACAAGTCATACATCGTAAACCTCGAAAAAATCGAGAAATTCAACAGCAAGAATGTTGAAGTTGGGGGACGCTCGATCCCGCTGAGCCGGAACAAGAAAACTGAACTGGCAGAGGCTTTGAGCAACGTCTGATCATATATAATCCACGTTATAGATAACACGAATACTTCTATATAGTGAAATAGCATTGAAAGAATGTTCAATTCTTTTGATGCTATTTTTTGTTGGGGCCAGGCCCTGACCCGGCTGTACTTTCAGTAGTATATTTTTGTGGTACAGGTTCCGGATACGGGCTACGGGCGGAAACTCCGGCCCTAAGACCTGCTGATCGAACCGCAGGCGCAGCGATCGGGCAAACCAGTCGGCCCCCTCTCCTACCCGGTTGAATTCCTTGTGGGCGAAGGTAATCTTGATAAGGCGCACGGCTGGCGGATAACGGAATTGTTCCCTTTCATATACCTGGTCGCGGTACATGCCCTGATAATCGCCCCTGGCAACTTGCTGCAATATCTGGTGGTACGGGTTGTAGGTCTGGATGAGCACCTGCCCGCGCTGCCGGGTTCGCCCGGCCCGTCCGGCCACCTGGGTGAGCAGTTGGAAGCAACGCTCGTGTGCCCGGAAGTGCGGAAAATTCAACAGGGCATCGGCATTCATGATCCCCACAAGGGATACATGCCTGAAATCGAGGCCTTTGGTGAGCATTTGGGTACCCACCAGGATGTCCGTTTCCCGCGCCTCGAAAGCCTCAATAATGCGCTGGTAACCGTATTTGCCACGGGTGGTATCGAGGTCCATCCGGGCCACCGCCGCCTCGGGGAAAAGGCTTTTGAGTTCTTCCTCGACCTGTTCGGTGCCGAAGCCCCGGGTATCGAGGGTGGCGTTCCCGCAGGCATCGCAGGTGGTTTCAAGCGGACGGTGGTAACCGCAATAGTGGCAGCGGAGTTCTTTGCGGTACTGGTGGTAGGTAAGGCTAACGTCGCAATTGACGCATTGGGGGGCATGACCGCAGCTGGTACACTCCACAATAGGGGCAAAACCCCGGCGGTTCTGGAAGAGGATTACCTGGCTGCGGGCGTCCAGGGCCTCGCCGATGGCCAACCTCAGCCGCTCCGAAAAATGGCCCTGCATGCGTTTGCGTCGGAAAGCATCACCCAGGTCTACCAACTCCATTTCGGGCATCAGCACATCGCCGTAGCGCCTATCCATGTTCACCAGGGCATATTTGCCCGTCGAGGCATTGTGGAAGCTCTCTATGCTGGGCGTGGCAGAGCCGAGCAACACCCCTGCCTTGTGGTATGAAGCCAGCACGATGGCTGCATCGCGGGCGTGGTAGCGGGGAGCCGGATCGAATTGCTTGAAGGTGTTTTCGTGTTCCTCATCTACCAGCACCAGCCCCAGGCGGGCAAAGGGCAGGAAAAGGGAAGAACGCGCCCCCAGGATAACCGAGGCTTGCTCGGCCCCGGCCTGCACGTGGTACCAGAGCTCGGCCCGTTCCTGCAGGTTCTGGCGGGAGTGAAAAACCGCCACACGCGACCCGAAAACCGCCTGAAGCCGGCGGATGAGCTGTTCGGTCAGGGCAATTTCAGGCACCAGGTACAACACCTGTTTGCCCCGGTCGAGGGCATCTTGTATGAGCCGGATGTACACCTCGGTCTTGCCCGAGGAGGTAACCCCGTGCAGGAGCACGGTCTTTCCTTCCCCCATTCCGGCACGGATCTGCTGCAGGGCCTCCGACTGGTCGTCGTTGAGGTCGGGCAGGCCCGATACAGGGAGCGACCCGTCGTAGGCAATCCGGTCTTCTTCGAGCAGGTATTCCTCAAGCACTTCTTTGTCGATCAGGGCCTTGAGGGCGGCGCGGCTCGCCCCGGCAAGCTGCTCGAGCTCCTTGCTTTTCACGGGTTTGTCGTGCCCTTGCTGCAATTGAAACATTTGCAACAGCAAAGCCGATTGTTTCGGGGCCCTTGAGAGGGAATCGAGCAAGGCTTCCAGGGCCTGGTCTTCCCGGTATTGCGGATGCATGCGGATGTAGCGTGACCGCTTGGGAACATAGCGCTCTTCCAGCTTTTCCTGTAACCGGATGGCCCCTTTGGCCAGCATGCGGTGCAAGAGGGGCAATACGTGCTTGCGCTCTACAATCTCGCTGATTTCCCTAACGCTTAGCATTGGCTGATGCTCCAGGGCCTCCAGGATCAGGAATTCGGAATCGTCGAGGGAGGATTCGTCTTCCCGCCACAACGGGTTGGCCAGCACGCGGGTTTCACTTTCCAGCAGAAAAACCGAAGGAACGGCCGTGCGAAAAACCTCGCCAAGGGTACAGAGGTAATAGGAGGCTATCCATTGCCAGTGCCTGAGCTGATGCGCCGACACCAGGGGCTCCTGGTCCAGCACCCGGTAGATTTCCTTGGGCTGATAGGCGGTGGGCGGATTTTGGTGGAGGCGTATCACCAGGCCCGTGTACAATTTGGTTTTGCCAAAGGGAACCGCAACGCGTATCCCTGGCTTGAGCATGTGCTCTGTGCCCGCGCCCGCCAGGTAGGTGTAGGTCCGTTCCAGGGGGATCGGCAGCAAGACATCTGCGTAATACATCATGGTTCTCTCGGTCTGCAAACCCTTCAATTTTTCAGGAATTGCTCAGGGTCCCTCCCCGTCGCGCTGCATGTTTCTCCTCAGGTAATTCAGCGTGGCATTCAGTTCAAAACCCAGCAACAGGATATTGGAATTCAGCCAGATATAGATCATCAGGATCAGCAGCCCGCTCAGGGCCCCGTAAAATTCGTTGTACCGGGCAAAGGTATCTATATAGACCCCGAACAGGTAGGAGGTCAACAGGATGAGCAGGGTGGTCATCAGGGCGCCGTACGAAAAAAAACGGGCCTGCTTGCCCCCGGCAGTCCCGAAATAATACAGGATGGCAGTGGTCAGGTAGGTGAGTAAAATAAAAAAGAGCACCTTTCCGATCTGCACCCCGATTTTGTCTTCTTCGCCCAGCACTCCCCCACTGGAGCGGGCGGTGATATCGCTGAGAAAACCCAGAACGTAGAACTCGAAGTACACGTACACCACCGCCCCAAGGATCAGCAATAAAGACAGGATGAGCCCGACCATGAGGGCATAGGCGTACTGTTTGAAGAAATTCCGGGTAAGGTCGATATGGTAGCTGGTTTCGAACCCGCCAAAAATGGCATTGACCCCGTTGGTCATCAGCAAAATGGAAATCAGGAAGGCCGAAGACAGCCAGCCTCCCTGCTTTTGGTCCTTGATCTGATGGTATACCTCTGAAAAATAATCGCCGGTGGCGGTGGGCAGGAAGTTCTCTATGAAGTTCAGGAACTGGGCGTCGAAATTGCTGTTGCCAACGCTTACGTAAGGAATCACATAGGGGACGAGTGTAAGCAGGAAAATCAGCAGGGGGAAAATGGCCATGAACAGGCTGAACGAAATGGCACTTGCCCGGGTGGAAAGGGCCCCGCGAATGATCCCGCGCACATACATGGCCACCAGGTCAAAGAGCGACAGGCCTTCAAAGGCCCGGAGCTGCACCCTTTTGAGTACAAACACGAGCCAGCGTAAGACCGGCACCTCATCCAATCGCTCTACCCAAGGCTTGCCCATTCAGACGGCTTTTAAGCTAAGGTCCAGGTTGGCCACCGAGTGGGTCAGGGCTCCCGAAGAAATATAATCGACCCCGCATGCGGCATAGGCCCTTAAATTATGTTCATGGATACCCCCCGAAGATTCGGTCTGGCAGCGCCCGCCAATGAATGCCACTGCCTTTCGGGTATCGTTCAGGCTAAAATTGTCGAGCAGGATTCGGTGGATGCCCTCCGACTGCATTATTTCTTCCACCTCTGCCAGGTTGCGGGCTTCCACGATAACCTTCAGGTCACGCCCGGTACGCTGCAGGTAGGCCTGGGTTTTGGTAATGGCCTCGGTAATGCCGCCTGCAAAATCGATGTGGTTGTCTTTGAGCATGATCATGTCGTAAAGGGCAAAGCGGTGGTTTTCTCCTCCGCCTATGCGCACCGCCCATTTTTCCAGGGCACGTATGCCGGGGGTGGTTTTGCGCGTATCCAGGATACGCGCCCCGGTTCCTTCCAACAGGGCAGCGTAACGCCTGGTCTTTGTAGCGATGGCGCTCATCCGTTGCATCCCGTTGAGCACCAGGCGTTCGGCTTTCAGGATGGCCTGCACCGGCCCGGAAACGTAAAAGGCGACCGCCCCGTAATCGACTGGGGTACCGTCGGGGAGGAGCACCTCCATTTCGCACTTCGGGTCTACGGCCTCAAAGACCTGCCTGGCGAACTCGACTCCTGCCAGAATGCCTTTGTCTTTCACAAGCAATTTGGCCCGGCCCATGGCATCTGCAGGAATGCAGGCCAGCGAACTGTGATCGCCGTCACCTACATCTTCACGCAGGGCATTGGTGATAATCCGGTCTATTTCTTCCTGAAGTTTTTCAGCTGAAATCATCGCGTGCAAATCCTGCACTAAAGTAGTAAAATGTTTGCGGACCGGTTGCAAGGCCGGCGATTTCATGAATTGGCCGGGAAGGCCTATTTTTAAGCGATGAAATTGCTCCTGCTAACTGTCGGGCCCACAGACGACCCTGCCCTGCGAGCCCAGATTGAGACCTATGCCACCCGCCTGGGCCGCTACATTCCCTTTGAGATGGAGAGCATTCCCGACGTGCGTAGCCGGGGGGGGCTCGACCCTGCCGTACAAAAGGCCAGGGAAGCCGAACAGCTTCAGCGGCGCCTGCAGCCGCAGGACGTGGTGTGGATACTTGACGAAAAAGGGAAGGAATTCACCTCCCGGGGGTTTGCACAGCACCTGCAGAAAAGCATGAACGCCGGCCCCAAACGGCTGGTGCTGCTCATCGGCGGAGCCTATGGCTTCGACCCGGCCATTGGCCGGCTTGCCCAGCAGGCGGTAAGCCTCTCCCGCATGACCTTCAACCACCAGGTGGTCCGCCTGATGGCTGTTGAGCAGCTTTACCGGGCCTTTTCCATATTAAGGGGCGACCCGTACCACAACGACTGACCCCCCCTGCCTGCCACCAAACACAGACCTTATGACCCGTCGCATTGCCCTCCCGTTCCTGCCGGCCGCACTGGCCCTTGTGCTTTCCTGTTCGAGCCCCGAACCGCCGGCCGCGGTAGGCCCGCTCCCGTCCCAGCGGCAGCTGGCCTGGCACGACCTGCAGTACTACGCCTTTGTCCATTTCAACATGAACACCTTCACGAACCGGGAATGGGGTACGGGAGGCGAAACCCCGGCCCAGTTTAACCCGACCCAACTCGATGCCAGGCAATGGGCACGGGTGGCGCGCGATGCCGGGATGAAGGGCATCATCCTCACGGCCAAACACCACGATGGGTTTTGTTTGTGGCCTACCCAAACCACAACGCATTCGGTGAAGCATTCCCCCTGGCGCAACGGGCAGGGCGACCTGGTGGCCGAAGTTGCAGAGGCCTGCCGTGAGTACGGCCTCAAGTTCGGCATCTACCTCTCCCCCTGGGATCGCAACAATGCGGCCTACGGCAGCCCGGAGTACGTGAAAATCTTCCACGAACAGCTGCGCGAGCTGCTGACCGGGTACGGCCCGCTTTTTGAAGTCTGGTTCGACGGCGCAAACGGGGGTTCAGGCTATTACGGCGGGGCGAACGAGACGCGTAAAATTGACAACCGCACCTATTACCAGTGGGATACCACCACAGCCCTGGTGCGCCGCTACCAGCCAGACGCCGTGATCTTCAGCGACGGCGGACCCGACATCCGGTGGGTGGGCACCGAGGAGGGCTGGGCAGGGGAGACCAATTGGAGCATCATGCGCCGGGATGAAATCTACCCGGGCTGGGAACGGTATGAAGAATTGCGCTACGGGCACGAAGATGGCACGCACTGGCTGCCAGCTGAGGTCAACACCAGCATACGGCCGGGCTGGTATTACCACCCGGGCGAAGACCACCAGGTGAAATCGCTGGCCCGCCTGGTGCGCACCTATTACGAGTCAATCGGGCGCAACGGCAATTTCCTGCTGAACCTGCCCGTGGATCAGCGCGGGCTGGTACACGAAACCGACGCAGCACACCTGCTTGCCCTTAAAAAGCAAATCGACCAGGACTTCGCCCGGGAACTGGCCCGCAACACCAGGGCTTCTGCCTCGAATGTGCGGGGCAGGGCCGCACGTTTTAGCGCCGACAAGGCCATAGACGGCGACCCGGATACCTACTGGGCCACTGACGACGGGAGGCACGCCGGCACGCTGACGCTCACTTTTTTGGAACCAACCGAAGTAAACCGGCTTGTTCTGCAGGAATATATCCCATTGGGGCAGCGGGTCAGGAAATTTACCGTGGAAGCCCAGGCCGACGGCCGCTGGGTGACCCTTGACACCCAGACCACCATTGGGTACAAACGCATCCTCCGCTTCGACCCGGTTAAAGCCTCGGCCGTGCGCCTGAACATCCTCGATGCCAAAGGCCCTGTTGCCCTTTCGAACCTGGAGTTGTACCGCGCGCCCAACCTGCTTACCGAGCCGGTAATGGCCCGCGACAGGGAAGGAAGGGTAAGCTTGTCGGTGGCAGACCCGCGGGTGGCTATTTTTTACACCCTCGACGGCAGCATGCCCGGGGCGAATTCTCAGGCGTATGACGGACCGATCCCGGTTGAGGTGCCTACTGCGGTCAGGGCAATCGCTCTTGACCCGGAAAGCGGGCAACAGACTGCCGTGGTGGGCCGGCACTTTGATATACCCAAGAAAGGCTGGCTGCTGGTTTCGGCCAGCAGCGGGGACGTTTCCAAGGCCGGGAATCTTATGGACGAAGACCCGGAAACGCTTTGGGCCACAGGCCCCGAAGCCGGCGGAACGCCCGAAGTTACTCTCGACCTGGGGGCTGCTTACCGGCTTTCGGGCTTTACTTACTGGCCCAGCCAGGAACGCTACCCAACGGGAATAATCACTTCCTATGAATTCCTGACCAGCCCCGACGGCCGCACTTGGAGCCTCGCGGCAACCGGGGAGTTCGGAAACATAGCCAATAACCGCATCGAGCAGGTAGTGCGCTTTGAGCCGGTTCAGGCCCGGTATATTCGCATGAAAGCCCTGAAGGCTGAAGGGGAAGAAAAAAATGCCAGTTTCGCGGAGCTTGGGGTAATTACAGAAGGGAATTAACTGGTTTAAAGCTTTTCAAATGAGAATAAGGCCCATGGCCGAAGGCTCGCCGCAACTGGGCACAAGGGTGCCTGCTATACTTGGCACATGCAACCAACTGCCAATCTTCAATCCTTCAGGTCAGTAGAGTACCCGGAACCGGATCGTATTCTCGATATTCTTGAGGTCTTTAATCACCTCTTTGTTGTAGTCTTTGTCGACATCGGTGATTACATAGCCCACCTCAGGGTCGGTGGAGAGGTACTGCCCGATGATGTTCAGGTTGTACGAGGCAAGTACCCGGTTGATCTGCGCCATGATGCCGGGCACGTTGGCGTGGATGTGCAAAAAACGGTGGGCATTTTTCTGCTTGGGCAGCCTGATGTTGGGGAAGTTAACGGCGTCTACCGTGCTGCCTGAATTGATGTACTCCATAATCTTGCTGGGCACGAATCCGGCGATGTCGCGCTGGGCCTCCTCGGTGCTGCCGCCTATATGGGGGGTCAGTATCACATTCTCCAGGCCCCGCAATTCGGTTTCAAAAGCACCGTTGCCAATCGGCTCTTCCGGATACACGTCAATGGCAGCTCCCGCCAGCCGGCCGGTTTTCAGCACGGCAACCAGGGCCGGGATGTCGACTACAAAACCGCGCGAAAGGTTTATCAGGTAAGCCCCCGGGCGCATCTGCGCCAGCTCGCGCTCCCCGATGAAATTGCGGTTGGCCGGGTTGTCGTCAACGTGCAGGGTCACCACATCAGAGACATTCATCAGGGCCTCCAGGGAATCGCATTTGATCGCATTCCCCAGGGCGAGCTGTTCGTCCACGTCGTAGTAATAGACCCGCATGCCCATAGCCTCGGCCAATACGGAAAGTTGTTTGCCGATATTGCCATATCCCACAATGCCGAGGTTTTTACCCCGAATTTCACGCGAATTGGCCGCGGTCTTGTTCCACTGGCCAGCGTGCAGCTCGGTGCTGCGCGGGAAGATGCTGCGCATGAGCATGATAATCTCCCCTATGGCCAGTTCCACCACCGACCGGGTATTGCTGTAGGGGGCATTAAAGACCACCACCCCTTTTTCCCGGGCGTATTTCAGGTCAATCTGGGTGGTGCCGATACAAAAGGCACCAAGCACCATCAGTTTGTTGGCTGCGTCAAGGACCTTTTGGGTAACCTGGGTCTTGGAGCGGATGCCCAGTACGTGCACGCCTTTTACTTTTTCGATCAGCTCTGCTTCCGAAAGGCTCGACTTGACCACTTCGACCGTAAAGCCCTCTTCAGAGAGGTTTTCAAAGGCTACCGGGTGCACATTTTCCAGCAGCAAAATCTTGATTCGGTTCTTGGGGTATGACAGATTACGCGGCAACTTGTTCACAAATAAAAATTCATCCAGGTTAGGGGTAATATGGTCGGCAAACCGGGCTGCTTTTTCCCGGTGGACATTCTCGGTATAGGCGAAAAACTTGTGGGCAATGCCGGCCTCACGCATCACGTAGTCGCTGTATCCGTCGCCAATTACCTGTACTTCGCCTTCCAGGTTCAGGGCGCGGAGGCACTCGATTTTCCCGTTGTGTTTGGCCAGTGCATTCTCGGCGTCGAAGCCGACAATTCGGCCTTGTTCGTCAAATTCAAAGGTATTGGCAAAAACGCGTTCGGAGGGGATGTTGTATTCGGCCACAATGGGCACGATAAACTCCTTGAAACCGGCCGATATGACATAGATGTCGGGGGCGTACTTGGTAAAGAACTCCTTGTTGGCCTCTATGGATCGCGAGATTTTCTGCCTGAGTTCCTCAATCAGGGCTTTCAGGTCGTCGCGATGGGCACCCAGCAGCCTGATCCGGCGCTCCAGGCTTTCGGTAAAGGAGATGTCCCCGTCTATGCCCAGGTTGGTTATTTCCTGAATTTCGCGAATAACAGCCTCGCGGTCGGGGCGGTTGGTCAGAGTAATCTCTGCCAGTACGTCCAAGGCCTCAACCCGGGTCAGGGTGCTGTCAAAATCAAAGACAAATTTCCGACTCACGGAGCAATAATCATTTCAGGCCCCGAAGATAACAAGAAATTGCGGCATGCCCCCTACCCGTGCCTCAAAATAAAGCAGCTGTGACAAAGCCGACGGGCTTTGTTAGAAAACAGGCATTACCATCGGCTTATTAATGAGGGTATCTGCCGGCTGAACAGGGCACGGCTCTCCTATGAAAAGGCTAAAGTTAAACGACTCGGATCGTTTTTATTCGAACCTAAAACCAACGGCGCACCAGCAGGCAGTACTGGCGGAAAGCAGGGCCGAAACGGCTGTAGAGGGCCTTTTCTTCGGGGATGATCTGGAACCGGTTCATATAGGCCACAAACAGGGCACACAACAGGGTGTTGAAGGCATTTTCAAGGTACAGCCCCCAGGCCAGCAGCAACAGCAACAAAGCCAGGTACATGGGGTTGCGGCTGAAATTGTACACGCCGCCTGTCACCAGGTGCCGGACACGTTCCGGATGGCCCGGATCTGCAGGTGTTCGGTGGCGCAGGAACAGCAACAGGGCCCATAAGCCCACCACCAGCCCAAGGCCGGCCAGGAAACCTGCAAGGGGCAATCTTCCGAAAAAATCAAAACGCCCGGTGGGCAACCACCGCGCCAGCAGGTACATGCCCCCCGAGAAGAGCAGGAAAACCAGGGCCGGGGGTATTTTGAGTTCGAGACGGTTCACACGGGTCATTACCTCAAAACTACTACTTTTGGGCCGTAGCCACCCAGAAAAGAGCTCAAAAGTGAAAGAACTGGTCTTTGCCACACACAATCGGAACAAACTGGAAGAAATCAGGCAAATGCTCCCCGGGGGCATACACCTGCTCTCTCTCGACGAAATAGGCTGCCGGGAAGCCATCCCGGAAACCGCCCCGACCCTTGAAGGCAATGCCCGGCTCAAAGCCCAGTACGTTCGCGATCGCTACGGCTACGACTGCATAGCCGACGACACGGGCCTGGAAGTGGAGGCGCTGGGCGGGGCCCCGGGCGTCTATTCGGCCCGCTATGCGGGTGTCCAGGCCGATGCCCGGGCCAATACAGACAAACTTCTTGAAGCCCTGCAGCCTTACGAAAACCGTAAAGCCCGTTTCCGTACCGTAATAGCCCTGACCGAAGGAGGCACCTGCCGTTTTTTTGAAGGGGTGGCTGAGGGCGAAATTCTGACAGCCCCAAAGGGAAACGGGGGTTTTGGCTATGACCCTGTTTTCAAGCCTGCAGGGCATTCCCGCTCATTTGCCGAACTGAGCCGGGACGAAAAAAACAAGATCAGCCACCGGGGGAAGGCGTTTCGCGCAATGCAGGCCTATATGGTTGCCGGCGGGGCATCCGGGCCCGTCTGAAGGCTCGCTTTTTTAAACACCCGGAAAAACGGCTCAATTTCGTTAATTCGGAGTATCTTTGCGCCATAATTGCAACCGCCGGCCATCCCTTCCCATTTTAATAGGTCCCTGAACGCGTGGTTGATGAGCCACATTCCATGACCACTTTTACCGATCTCGGGCTCAGCGAGCCCCTTTTGAAAGCCGTAGCCGAGCTCGGCTTCGTACAACCCACCGAAATTCAGGCGAAAGCCATTCCCGAATTGCTCGGGAGCCCAACAGACCTGGTTGCCCTGGCACAGACCGGCACAGGCAAGACGGCTGCCTTCGGGCTGCCCCTGCTGGAGCGCATCGATGCCGACAGCCGCCTTACCCAGGCCCTGATTCTGGCGCCGACCCGGGAACTCTGCCTTCAGATCACCACCGAGTTGCAGTCATATGCCCGTCACATGCGCGGGCTCTCTGCTGTTGCCGTCTACGGCGGGGCCTCCATCCAGGAACAGGCCCGGTCGCTGAAAAGGGGCGCTCAGATTATCGTAGCCACCCCTGGGCGCATCAAAGACATGATCTCACGCCGCTTGGCCGACCTTTCGCGGGTGGAATACTGCATTTTGGATGAGGCCGACGAAATGCTCAACATGGGGTTCTACGAAGACCTGACAGACATTTTATCGCATACCCCGGCCGACAAATCGACCTGGCTCTTTTCGGCGACCATGCCCGATGCAGTGGCCCGAATCGCAAAGGAATTCATGCACCACCCCACCGAATTGACGGTGGGCGGCCGCAATACGGCCACAGCCACCGTTCGCCATGAATACTATCAGGTGAGTGGGCGCGATCGTTACGCTGCCCTCAGGAGGTTGGCCGATGCCAATCCGGGCCTGTTTTCGGTCGTGTTCTGCCGCACCAAGCGCGACGCGCAGAAGGTGGCCGAAAAGCTGATCGAAGACGGCTACAATGCAGGAGCCCTGCACGGCGACCTGAGCCAGCAGCAACGCGACCTGGTGATGGGTGCCTTCCGCAAACGGCAGTTGCAGCTGCTTGTGGCCACCGATGTGGCTGCCAGGGGCATAGACGTGGATGACGTGACCCACGTTATCCACTACCAGCTTCCTGACGAAATTGAAGTCTATACCCACCGAAGCGGGCGAACCGGACGTGCCGGGAAATCGGGAGTGTCCATGATAATCCTCACCCGTTCGGAATTCGGGCGCATCAGGGCCCTTGAAAAAATTACCAGCAGGCCCTTTGAGCAAAAACCCCTGCCCTCTGGCATGGAGATCTGTGAGATCCAGCTCTACCACCTGGCCGATTCGATTCGCAATACCGAGATACACCCTGAGGTCGAGGGCTACCTGCCCGCTGTAAAGGACCTGCTCGAGGGGCTCGACCGCGACGCCCTGATCGCCAAAATGGTCTCGGTCGAATTCAGCCGCTTTGCTGAGTTCTACGCCAAAAACGCCGAATCGAAAGGCGCCCCGTCAGGGAAGTCTGGAGCCGAAGAAATGTCCGCTGATGGCCCGGCCCGATTCTTTATCAACGTGGGCGAACGCGACGGGCTCGACTGGATGATATTGAAAGATATGCTCAAAGAAGCCACAGGCCTGGGCAAGGAAGATATTTTTAAGGTTGAGACCAAAGACAGTTTCTCATTTTTCAGCACAGAGGCCGCCCTGGCCCCGTTAATCCTGGAAAGCCTCAAGGGGGCTAATCTGGAAGGCAGAGACATCCATGTGGAGTTGTCCAGTGGGCAAAGCCCGCACAAAGGATCGGGAAAGCCCTGGAAGAAAGGGGGGAAACCCGGCTTCAAAAAACAGGGTAAATCGCCCGGGAAATCCTATGGCAAAGCACCGGGCAAGTCTTCTAAAAAAGAGGGCAAGAAAGGAAAAAAGAGGAGTGGATACCGGTAGTTAAGGGGGTGCTAAAATTTGGAGAACACCCGGTTTTTTTACGTTATTAGCAGGGTAATTCGAAGCGGGTCTATGCGGCTACTTGCCTTTTTTGCAATTGTATTTTTACTGGGAACCCGGGCCGGACTCTCGCAGGATGCTGAAGGCGTGAGCTTTCAGGCCACGGTGGTCAACGCCCAGACCCAGCAGCCCCTTGAAAGTGTGCACGTCATTAACCTGAACCAGGTGGTGGGGACGATTACCGATGCCCGCGGGGAATTCCAGATCCCGGCAGCAGTTAACGACACCCTCTACTTTTCCTACCTGGGGTTCAAAGCACAAAAGATCCGCATCACCAACGATATGTTGAAATTCCAGGATACCAAAATTGCACTCACCGAACTGGCCTATGCCCTGGAAGAAGTTGTCGTTCGCCCCTACCAGCTTACCGGGTACCTCGAGATTGACGTGCGCAACCTGCCGATCAATACCGGTTACCAGTACAGCATTTCGGGCCTGCCGGTCAGTTATGAGTCAGGGCGCAAGAGCCCGGGGGCCGTCTCTAAGGTATTGGGCGCCATCATGAACCCTGCCGACCTGCTGCGCAACCTGTTTGGGAAGCGGCCCGCCCAGATGCGAAAACTGAGGCAAATCAAGGAAGACGATCGCATTCGCGACCTGCTGGCCACCAAATTCGACCGCGAAACCCTTGAAGAATTACTCCAGCTGGAAAAAGTCGACATTGAAGACATCCTGACCAACTGCAGCTATTCCGAATCCTTCATCCTATCTGCCAACGACTTGCAGATTCTCGATGCCCTGAGCAGCTGTTATGAGGAATACAAGGTGCTGAACAGGGAAAATTAAATTTTTGAATTCAGGGTGCATTTTATAGTTTTAGGGAAAATCCAATGCTATGAAAAACTGGCTGTTGCTGCTCCTGTCGCTGGGTTTGTTCTGCCAATGCAACCCGGAGCGGAAAAAGCCTGAAACTGCTGAGCAGGCCGAGATGGCCGTGCCGTCGGCCAAAAAAGACAGCGTCCCCTTCCTGTGGGAGGCTGCCAACGTCTATTTCCTGCTCACCGACCGCTTCAACAACGCAGACCCGTCAAACGATACCAATTTCGGGCGAACCGAACCCGCTGGTCCGCTTCGTGGATTTATGGGGGGCGACCTGGCCGGAATCACACAAAAAATTGAAGAAGGGTACTTCAAAGCCCTGGGGGTGAATGCCATCTGGTTTACCCCTGTGGTGGAGCAAATTCACGGCGACACGGATGAAGGCACTGGCAATTCCTATGGCTACCACGGCTATTGGGCCAAAGACTGGACAGCCCTCGACCCGAATTTCGGGACCCGGCAAGCATTGCAGGACCTGGTTGAAACCGCCCACAGCCACGGTATACGCATTTTGATGGACGTGGTACTGAACCACACCGGGCCGGTTACCGAAGAAGACCCGGCCTGGCCCGAAGACTGGGTGCGGCTGGAGCCCGTATGCGCTTTCCAGGATTATGAAACCACCACAGCCTGCACGCTGGTGGCCAACCTGCCCGACGTGTATACCGAATCGGATGCGCCGGTGGAATTGCCCGATGCCCTTTTGGCAAAATGGAAGGAAGAGGGTCGGCTCAGCACCGAACTCGATGAGTTGCACAGCTTTTTCGAACGCACCGGTTATCCGAGGGCACCCCGCTATTACATCATCAAATGGCTTACCGACTACGTGAACGACCTCGGGATAGACGGCTTTCGGGTAGACACAGCCAAACACGCCGACGAGAAGGCCTGGGCCGAGCTCTACCAGGAGGCTTCCTTTGCCTTCGAGACCTGGAAAAAAAGGCACCCGGAGAAAATTCTGGACCAGAACCCTTTCTACATGGTGGGCGAAGTTTACGGGTATGGCATCTCTGGCGGACGCGAATACGATTTCGGCGATCGCAAGGTGGATTACTTTAACTTCGGCTTCAAGAGCCTGATCAATTTCGAACTCAAGGCAGACGCCAGCCAGCCTTATGAGCGCACCTTCGCCAAGTACAGCCGGTTGCTGCAGTCAACCCTTAATGGGAAAAGTGTTTTGAATTACCTGAGCTCCCACGACGACGGGGCCCCCTTCGACCCCGACCGCAGCCAGGCCTACCGTGCAGCTAATGTGCTCTTGCTGACCCCGGGGGCTTCACAAATCTATTACGGGGACGAGAGTTCCCGCCCCCTGCAGGCTGAAGGGGCCGTGGGTGATGCCAACCTGCGCACCTTCATGAACTGGAACGAAATGGACAGCGTGGCAGAAACCCGACGTGTGTTGGAACACTGGCAGAAGCTGGGGTCGTTCCGGGCCCGCCACCCCGCGGTCGGGGCCGGGAAGCACAACCGGCTCTCAAGCCGTCCCTATGTATTCAGCCGCACCTACACCTCTGAGGACTATCGCGACAAGGTGGTGGTGGGGCTCGACCTCCCAGAAGGAAAGAAAAACCTGAACGTGAAGGGGTACTTTGGAGATGGGACCACCCTGCATGAGGCGTATTCCGATACACAGGTGGTGGTCAAGAACGGAAAGGCGGAATTCGATTCCCCGTATGATACTGCCCTGCTGGAAGTAATCCGGGGGGAATAGGAATCGGCCTCCACACCTTCGCGATTGAATGTTGCAACTTTGTCACATCTCCGACTTGCTGGCATATTGTTGCTGGTTTGCGTGCAATTCGGCAGTAACAACCTTGTCGGGCAAACGGATTCCCTACTCCAGAAAAAGAAACTCAGCTTCAAAGACTCTGAGGACGGGGCCAGATATATGTTCGGTTATAAGAACAGGGCGGTGTACGAGAAGCGGTAAGGCCTGCCTTTGAGGGCTACTTAATATTGAAATTGATCCCCAGCGTAAAGTTGTTATAGCCCTGGAAGGTGTAGGCCGTATTCAGCCCGAACCAGCCCAGGCGCAGGTTGGCCCCCAGATTCGCCCGGAAACCGGATACCTCGTTTTGGAAGTCAAAGGGGTCAGTAAAGGTCACGGGGGTGCGGGTTTGCAACTCATAGGTGCCCAGCAGGCGGGTGTCACTCTTCCCGGTAACATAACCCAGCCCTGCATAGAAGTTGAGTTTTTCAAATTTGGTGGAGCCCACCAGTTCAAAGAGCCAAGTATCCATATCCATGGTGATCTCCTGGTTCTCTCCCAGCACATCCCCCCCGGTCTCGAAAGCGTAGTCGGCCCCGAGGTGGGTATAAGAGCCAAATACCGAAAGCGCCACGGGCGACTGATCGAGGAATTCGATCCAGCGACTGAATTCATGCTGCAGACCCAGCCCAAACATGCCGAGCTCAACCCCCCCAACATCGATTTTGGGGAATAGGCGAATGCCGGCCTCCGTGGCATAGGGCAGTCCGACCTTGGCCTGCAAAAAGGCGTTCGGCAGCAAGTTGAGGTCTGATACACCCAGCCCTTCCGGGGTTTCGAATTCAAATACCTCGCCTTCTACAGTGGCAACCAGGGTAGCCGGGGTAGCCGATCCGCCGAGAATAGTGGGCACCCTGACGCGCGCTTCCCCGCCGAGGGTAGCCAAATTATCAAAACGGTCGGTGTCGATCACATAACTGCGCGCATCACTGGGCACAAACGCCCCGTTGGTCACGATGGAGACCTCCACATTCCATTTGTCGCGCACAACGGCGCTGTTATACCACCCGCCCGCTAGTCCGTACATAAGGCCTTCAGTTACCGGCGCAGTATAGCCAGCTGTGATCTCCTCGGCCGCTTCCACCCCAACCAGGAGGAACTGCTTGAGCCGATCCTGGGCAGCTACCTGACTTGAACTTAGTAGCAGCAATCCAAATATTCCAAATGCTAGACCTGAAAATTTCATAAGCGAAAATCTTACTGTAAAAGTACATCAATCCAAACAGTTAAGCCATGTGTGCTGAAAAAAAATGATCGCAAAGGTGATTTGCGCGGTACAAACAAGTCGGGGTTCGTGGTATCAGACCACTCGGATTTGGCATATTTTCGTTATCTTGTAGAAGGCTTTTCACTGGCTTCCTATAAGTCATTCCAATGAAAAAAATCCTCTTCGCAGCCCTTTGCTTTGCCGGAATTTCGATTATGGGCGGCCAGGTCACCAAACAGAACTTCAATGAAGAGGACGACCGCAAAGACTGGAGCTACAGCATTACCCCCTACGCCCTGCTGGCCTCCCAGTCCACCAATGTGGGGGGAACGCGGGTTACCCAGTCTTTTGGGGAGCTTTCCTCCCTGACAGACGCCGGCTTCCAGGTCGTGGCCGCCGTGCGCTACCGGCGGTTTGGCCTGGCCATGGACGGCACCTGGGCCAATCTGGGCAAGGAATCCGAAAAGGGACCGATGCTCCTGGATGTGCAGGTCAAACAGAAGATCCTCGATTTCCGGGCTTCCTATGTGCTGTATGAAACCTTACAGATGGCTGAAAACCGGGTGATCGATGGGTGGTCGCTCGAGGCCCTGGCCGGGGCCAAGTACTGGAGTAACGTTTTAAGCGTCGATTATACGGTTTTCCTGGGGCAGCAGCCCATCTCGGAGGGCAGCATTGAAGAGTCCCAAAACTGGTGGGACCCGATGCTGGGGTTGCGAACGACCATCAGCCTGGCCCCCAAGGTTTTGCTCAGTTCCTGGATCAGCGTGGGGGGGTTCGGGATCGGGGAATCCTCCAAATTTGCCTATGATTTCACCTACCTGAATGCCTTCCGGGTTTCGCGCCTGGTCACCATCAATGCCGGCTTCCGCAATTTCCGGTACCACAGGGCAGATGGGGAGGGGGAAAACGAATTGGAAACGCGGGTGAATGTGCTGGGGCCATTCCTGGGGGTTTCCTTTTTTTTTAATTGATGGTTTCGAAAATGTTAGGGGATCGGGCAAAGCAGGCATCAAGCATGGAGAGGCGGATTCTGGAAAGGTTCTGCATCGGGTTGTGGGTCATCGCGATGGCTTCAGGGGTTACCCTTTCGGCCCAGGAGGGCAACTACAAATTCGAGAATTTCGGCAATGCGTCCGTGCTGCTGAACGGCAATGTTACCGGGAGCGTTGCAGACCTGGGCCTGGTTTATTACAACCCGGCCCGGCTGGCCCTGATCGAAGACCCGTCCTTTACGGTTGGGGGTAAGGCGTATGAATGGTCCACTTTTTATTTCAATGAAATCCTTCAAACAGATAAAGGTTTAAAATCCGATAAGTTTGGAGGAATCCCTGCAACCGTTTCAGGAACCTTCACACTTAAAAGCCTCCCCGGGCACAAATTTGCCTATTCTATCCTTTCCAGGAATCAGGCCAACATCCGCGTCAAATACAATTCCGGGTTGCTTGAGGAACCGATATTCCTGGAAGAAACCAGTATAACAGCGAATTTTTCAGAGCTCGAACTCAGGGACCGCCTGCGGGACGACTGGTTCGGGATTACCTGGGCCTTCCCCATCTCAGAGACCTTCGGTGTTGGGGTATCCCTTTTCGGAAGCATCTACCACTGCTACGGACAAGGAGATATCCTGATCACGGCAGATCGGGAAGATGGGGCAGTGATTTCCTACCTCAACCGGCTTGATTTCGACCAGAAAACGTATGGCGGAATCTTTAAGATTGGATCGGCATGGGTAGTGGACAACATCGAGATGGGGGCGAACATCACACTGCCCTTTATCCCGGTAAAAGAACGTGCCTCCACTTCCTATTATAAATCCCTCAGCGGTTTTTCGGCCGATCAGGATTTTTTGATTGCCGTGGATTTAAATGATCTTCCCAATAAGCGCCGGACAGCCACCGAAATTTCATTTGGGATGGGAATCCCCTGGAAAAGTCACAAAATACACCTGAACCTGGACTGGCATGCGGCCGTTTCAACCTACGACCGAATAGCGTTACCCGCCGAGATATTGGCCAATATGGAAAGGAATCCATTCCAGGAGGAACTGAAAAGCGTTTTTAATTATGGGGTCGGGGCCGAATTTAACGTCTCCCCATCCCTGAATATCATTGGAAGTTTCAGCAGCGATTATTCGGCATTCATTTCAAGCATAAACCTCTTTGATTTTATCAATCAGAGCCAGAAGGATATCAATTTGCTCAACGATTTGTGGCATGTGGCCCTTGGCGGTGAGTTTACCCGACCCTGGGGGAATATTATCCTGGGAACCAGTTATGCCAGCTCCAGGAGCAATATTGGCACAGTGCCCGAAATTCCATCGGAGACCGACGTGACCCAGCCCCGAAATGTAACCACGCGAATAAACTATGAGCGGTGGCGTTTTGTCATAGGCATCGAGATACCGTTGCTGCAGGATAAGATGAAGGATTTACCTATTCCCATTATGTAGGAAGCCCTGCCTAAATTCCGGGCAACATATGAAATCGGCCGAATAGGGTAAGTGCCATGCACTCAGGGCATACCATCAGCTTTCAAGGCGTGCCTTCAGATTGGCCAGGCCTTCTTCAAAATCTTTTCCCACCATTTTATCCATGCTCATAAAAAGCATCATCAGACGCATCGGAAAACCACTGCTGCCCTTAAATCCCCATCGCACCTGAGCACCGGTTCCCGATGGCTCCACCTCGAGATAGGCATCAGAAGTCGACTTCCAGGGCTTGAGAAAGCGGAGCTGTGTTTCGATGCGACGGCCGTCGACCAGTTGGGTTATCTCTTGTTCGCCCGACCCAACCTGCTTGTTGCCGTCCCAGCTGCTCACCGCTCCTACCGTGCCGTCTGTGCCGCGGAACCCTTTCTGCATGTCAGGGTCCTTTTGGCTCCAGGGCGACCATTGATCCTGGTTCTTCAAATACTTCAGGTACTCATAAACCCGCTCGGAAGGAAGCGCGATGGTTACCGTGCGGGAAACGTCGTAATTGGCCGGGGCCAGCAGGTAGAGCACCAGCAAGACCAAAACGAAAAGGGCGAGGATGTAGATAACTGTCATGGAGCGTTGCTATTCCTTTGGTGGCGGTTAGCCAGCCTGTTATTGAAAGATACAAAAAATCAGTCCGTTTCCTGATAACGCGCCATGATTTCAGCGGCCGATTGCACGGTTTTGAAGGCCCATTCGAAACGTTTTTCCAAAATTTCAGCATCCGAGAGCTGCCAGGCCACCCCACTGCTGCGCAGGCGGTTGCTCAGTTCGTGGAGCATGATCGCCGCAGCCACCGAAATATTGAGGCTCTCGGTAAAGCCCACCATCGGGATGCGAACGGCTGCATCGGCCCGATCGAGTACCTCCCCACTGAGGCCTTCCTTCTCGGTGCCGAAGAAGAGCGCCACCGGCTTGTCGAGGGGCAATTCGCCCGGGCTCAGGTTGCCGCCGCGCGGGCTGGTGGCTATAATGCGGTAGCCCTGCCGGCGCAGGGTTTCGATACACGATGCGGTTGTGTCGTATCGGGCAACATCTACCCACTTCTGGGCTCCCATAGCGATTTTTTTGTCGAGCCGCCGGCCAAAACGGGCCTCGATCAGGTGGGCATCCTGTATGCCGAAAACATCGCAGGAGCGAATTACGGCACTCGCATTGTGCATCTGGTAAACGTCTTCAAGGGCAACAGTGATGTGCCGGGTGCGCCTCGAGAGGATATCCCGGAAGCGATCCAGCCGGCGGGGCGAGAGAAATGATTCCAGATATGCCAGTTTGCGCAGATCCATGCGTATCTTTAAAGGGTTGGCGCCCCCGGCAGGAAGGGCTGCCCTAAAAATAACCAATTGAAGCGGAAACTGGTAGTGTTGAGCGGGGCCGGCATGAGCGCAGACAGCGGCCTTAAGACATTTCGCGATGCCGACGGGCTCTGGGAAGGACACGATGTGATGGAAGTGGCCACGCCCCAGGGGTTTGCCCGGCAGCCTGCCCTGGTGCTGGATTTCTACAACCAACGGCGGCGGCAATTGCTGGTGGCTGAGCCCAATGCCGGCCATCGGGCCCTGGCTTCCCTGGAATCGGTATTCGAAGTGCAGGTAATTACCCAGAATGTTGACGATTTGCACGAACGGGCCGGCAGTAAGCAGGTGCTGCACCTGCACGGCGAATTGCTAAAGGCCCGGAGTACCGGGCCGCAAAGGGAGGTATTCCCCTGGAAGGGCGATATCAGGCTGGGCGACCGCTGCCGGGCCGGGTTTCAGCTACGGCCGCATATTGTCTGGTTCGGTGAAGAAGTACCCTTGCTGCCCGAGGCCGCAAATCTGGCATCTCAGGCCGAAATCATGATTATCGTGGGTACCTCCATGCAAGTATACCCGGCAGCCAGCCTGGTACACTTCAAGCCGCCCGGGGCACCCTTGTATTTCATAGACCCTGCCCCTCAGGTTTCCCCGGGGCAATTCGACGCCCTGGAGATCATCGCAGAGCGGGCCGCCGTTGGCCTGCCTATTCTGGCCGGGCGCCTAGGTCATACAGGGCACGGGTCTTCCGGGCCCAGGCGTTAATGGCCTCGCGCTGTTCGGGGCTGAGGCGGGCGTCTTCGTGGGTCCAGGTGTAGGAATCGAGCGGCATTTCCCCCTCCTGGACCATTTCGATCACCTCTTCGAGCTTGTGGTCCTTTCGCTTGACCTCGTAGGTATCCCAGGCCGAGAAATTCAGGTGTCTTTTCCCGTCATTCACATGGCCGGCCAACCAGTACGATACCGGGGCCACGGCATTGTACCAGGGGTACTCGGTTTGGTTGCTGTGGCAGTCGTAGCAACTGGTCTTTAGCAATTCCCGAACCTCTGCCGGAGGGTTGGTCTCAGCGAGGAAGGCAGCCAGGTGTTCGCTGCTGTCCTGGTTTTTTTCGGGGCGGATGAACTGCATGCCGATAAAAACGACCAGCAGGGCCCAGGCTATTTTTTTTCCTATTTTCATGGTGTATACCTTTACAGCTAAAGTACATTATTGGACCCGAATTCTCAACTGCTGCAACGACTCGACCATGTGAATGCCTCGCGGTATGAACGCCTGCGGATGGCTCGTGAAATTCAGCTGCGCCCGGAATGGTTCGGCAACCTCCTGGAAATTGGCCTGTACCACGACCAGCCCATTGGCAGCCGGGCGGCCTGGGTGGCAGAGTTTGTCTGCAAGCAAGACCTGAGCACCCTTTTTCCGCACCTCGATGCCTTTACTGCCGGGCTTGCCGGCCTGCACGCCGATTCGGCTATCCGGGCCATGGCCAAAATCTGCGAGATGCTGGCAGAGGCCTATTTCATACCCAAGGCAGGCAACCCTGCGCCCCCATTGAGCCGGGTGCATCGCGAGCGCATGAGCTCGGCCTGCTTCGACTGGCTCATCGGGCCCCACCAGGTCGCCCCCAAGGCATACAGCATGCGCACCCTTTATCTGCTGGGCCTGGAAGAGACCTGGATCCACGGCGAACTGAAGGCGATACTGCAAAAGGGCTACCCAAAGGGCAGTGCCGGTTATCAGGCAAGGGCGCGCCGAATTCTGAAACTGCTTGAAAAACCGCGGTAATGCCTATCTTTGCCCTTTCCTAAAAGCATCCACCGATATGGGCTCCAATTCCCTGTATGCCATCTCGCCGATCGACGGCCGCTACCAGGCCAAGGTAAGCGCCCTGAGCGCCTATTTCTCAGAGGCTGCCCTGATCCGGTACCGGATCAGGATTGAAGTGGAATACTTCATCGCCCTGTGCGAGCTGCCCCTCCCGCAGCTTAAAGGTATTGACCGGGCAGCCTTCGGGGCCATGCGCAGCCTGTACACCGATTTCCGGCCCGAAGATGCCCAGGCCATCAAAGACATCGAAAAGATCACCAACCACGATGTAAAGGCGGTGGAGTACTTCATCAAGGAACGTTTCGAGCGCCTGGGGCTGGGCGCCAGCAAGGAGTTTGTGCATTTCGGCCTCACCTCGCAAGACATCAACAACACGGCCATCCCGCTCTCCCTGCAGGAAGCCATAAACGGCGTATACCTGCCAGGGCTCAAAGCGCTGATCCAGAAATTGGAGGGGCTTGCCAGGGAATGGGACCACATCCCCATGCTGGCCCGCACCCACGGGCAACCGGCCTCACCCACCCGCCTGGGCAAGGAACTGGAAGTGTTTGTAGTCCGCTTCAAGGAACAACGCGACCTGCTCAGCCGAAACATGCACGCTGCAAAATTCGGGGGGGCCACAGGGAACTTCAACGCCCATCATATCGCCTACCCCGAAATTGACTGGAAGGCCTTTGGCCGCAAGTTCGTGGAAGAAACCCTCGGCCTGCACTACTCCTTCCCCACCACACAGATCGAACACTACGACCATATGGCTGCCCTGTTCGACGGGCTCAAGCGTATCAATACCATCCTGATCGACCTCGACCGCGATTTCTGGACCTACATCTCCATGGATTACTTCAAGCAGCGCATCAAGGAAGGGGAAGTGGGCTCTTCAGCCATGCCCCACAAGGTCAACCCAATCGACTTCGAGAATTCGGAGGGCAACCTGGGCATTGCCAATGCCCTGTTTGAACACCTGGCGGCCAAGCTGCCTGTCTCACGCCTGCAGCGCGACCTGACCGACAGCACCGTGCTTCGCAACATCGGAGTACCGGTGGCACACACCCTTATCGCCTTCCAGGCCAGCCAGAAAGGCCTCGACAAACTGCTGCTCAACGAGGCGCGTTTGCGGGACGATTTGGAAGCGAACTGGGCGGTGGTGGCAGAGGCCATTCAGACCATCCTCAGGCGCGAGGGCTACCCGAACCCGTACGAGGCGCTTAAGGGGCTAACCCGTACCAACGCGAAAATAGGCCCCGAAACCCTGGCGGCTTTTATCGATACCCTGGAGGTCGACCCGGGAGTCAAAGAAGAGCTCAAAGCACTGCGGCCCGATACCTATACCGGAATCTGAGGCCCCTCGCAAGGCGTAATGCCAGGCCTGCAAACAAGAAACCCGCTGCCTAGGCAGCGGGTTTACATTTTTAATTGGGCCGATGAAACGGTCAGCCTTTCAGCAGCCCGGCCAGGTCGCCCAGCCCCTGCCCTTCCAGGTCGGCGCTTTGCAGGGCCTGCATCAGCTGCATGAAATGGGCCGGGTTCATCTTTTTCCCGAGCACCCGTACCAGGGCAAAGCCCTTGTCTTGGCTATCGCCGTAAATAACTACCTCGTCGATGGCATCGCTGCTGCCCAGGTACTTAACCACGCTTTTCCCGTATTGGGAATTGAGCTTCATAAGCTCTTTGAAATCGGGGTTTTTCAAGATGGCCTTCACCTTTGCACTCTCTTCCGTGTAGGCTGCAGCGTTGGCATCGGTTTTCCGGAAGGCCAGGATATTCAGTTTGCGCAAACTCCCCAGGGCTTCACGATGCTCGTCGCTGAGCTCCGTTTCATCCAGCTTCAGGATGTTGGCAGGGATATCGAGGGAAAAGAAGTTCGGGTTCTCGGCATTGTCTACAAAATATTCCTGCAGACTCTGAGTACCGGAGCAGCTTCCCAGTGCCAGCAACAGGCCCAGGGTTATAAACATCCAGGCTTTCAGCCAATATATACGTTTCATAGTGTTGCGATTAAATCCCATGCCGCAGGATTTACTGCGGCATGGGGCTGTTTTATCCTTTGGATTTCGACTTGTCAGCCTTGTTCAGCTCCTCAGGCAAGTTCATCTTCTTGGTGAGGGCACCGATTTTGGTCAGGTCGATGTCGCCGGTAAGGGTGAGCAACACGGTCTCGATCTTGCGGTCGTTTACCTGCACATTCTCATTGTTGATACCAGTTACGAACATCAGCAGCTCGCTCACGTGGTCGCTGTCTTTCCCCTGGCGTATGTAGAACTTCACATTGGTGTCTTTGTCTTTCACACGCATCAGTTCGCTCAGGGATGACGATTTCAGGTAGCTGTCTACCGTGGTTTTCATGTCGGCCGAAACCGCCTTGTCTTCGGTAATGAAGACCTTCACACCGCTGAGGCTCTTGGCGATATCCATGAACTCCTTGGCCTCGGGGTCGTCTACGTCCACATCCATCTTCATGAGGAGCTCGAACATGTTCTTGTTCACGATCACGGAACTCACCTCGTCCATTTCCTCGTATTTGTCAAAGATAGATTGTGCGCTGCCCATCAGGGGGGTTGCCAGCAGGGCGGCAAGAATCAGTAACTTTTTCATCGTTTTTTGATTTTACTAGTTTTTGTAAATTTTTTGTTTGGCTTCTTCGAATTCACTGAGCCGGGCTACCTTCACGGTTCCCCGGTCCAGGTTTTGCGCAATCAGGCCCAGTGCCTTCCGGGTCTGCTGGTAGGCGTACTCCGCCTCGCGCTGTTCTCGGTATTGATTCCCGAGAAACAAGCCTAGCATTAACACGGCTACCGCGGCAACGGAAATCCACTGAATCACTTTGGTTCTTCTGGGTTTTAATGGAACCTGCCGGGTAAACCGCTCTGTTTTGGCCTGTGTGAAATAAGAGAACATAGGGGTGTAAGCGCGCAGGTGGGGGGCAACCCCATTCCCTGCAAAATACATCCGGAGTTCCTGCTCTTCGGCCGCCGTGGTGGTGGCCTCAAAGTATTTTTCCAACAATCGTTCTATTCTATCCGATTCCATAGCGGTGTTTTTCTACTAATTTGTCTCGTACGGCCTTCCGCGCCCTGGAAAGGGCCACGCGCACGGCCGTGGGTTTCATATCGAGCATTGCCTCGATTTCTTCGTATTCGTAAGCCTCCACATCGCGCAGCTGTAAAATCATGCGTTGCTGTTCAGGCAACTCCTGCATGATGCGTTCGATCCAGGCCACGCTGTCTTCGGCTTCCAGTTGCCGCTGCAGACTTGACTGCGAATCGGCGTAATTGCTGTGTACCAGCTTCAGGTTGCCCGACTGTTTCGACTTGAGGCGGTCCAGGCAAAAGTTCTTGGTCATGGTCATGGCAAATGCCTCTACATTATTATACCTGCCCATGTTTCGCTTCCCGGCCCAAAGTTTCATGAGCACCTCCTGAGTGGCGTCTTCTGCCTCCTCGGTAGATACCAGAAGCCGTTTGGCCATCCGGAAGAGCTTGTCCTTGAAGGGCATCACCGTTTTCAGGAACTCTGTTTGCGTCATGACGGTTGATTGGTTCGTTGCCTGCATCGCTTTTCGACGTATGCTTTTTAAAGGGAGACGAAATACACTTAAAATTGTTACAAAAAATTTTTTATGTGGGGGTATGTAGCTAATTTAGGCCTTGTAAAATTACGTATTTAAGCTGGTAACACGCTTTCATACAAGGTTTTCGCCCCACCCGTTCCCGTAAAACCGGAACGGTATTTGCTTCAAATCTTATTTAAAAATTGACCATGAAAAAGTACCTATACCTGTTTGCGGGCCTTCTTGCGCTGGCCTGCAGCAAAGACGATGAAACCCTGGGGCCAGGCGGGCCAGACCCCGACCCCGATGCCAATGTAACCGTACAGGACTTTATGTGGCAGGCTATGAACCTGTGGTATTTCTGGCAGGGCGAAGTGCCAGACCTCGCCGACGACCGGTTCACCAACATGACCGACTACACCGAATTCCTGGCTTCCGAAACAGACCCAGCGGCTTTTTTCTCCAACAAACTGACCTTTACGGATGACCGCTTTTCTTTCCTGAGCCAGGACTATAAGGAACTCACCCAGAATCTGGCAGGTATTTCGCGGAGCAACGGCCTGGAATTCGGCCTGACCTACAACGATGCCAATGGCAATGACCAGCTCGACGCCACCGACCCCGTTTTCGGGGTAGTGCGTTATATCGTGCCCAACTCCAACGCTTCCCTTGCCGACGTAGCGCGTGGGGAAATTTTCATGGGGGTAGACGGGCAGGACCTCAACGGCGGAAATTATATAAACCTCCTTTTTGGGGAAAACGCCTCATACACGCTTAAGATGGCCGACCTGGCCGGGGGCGTGCTTACCGCCAACGGAAAGGAAGTACCCCTGACCAAAGAGGAAGGCCTGGTGGAAAACCCGGTATTCCTGGTCAAATCGTTCGACTTCAACGGGCAGAAGATCGGCTACCTCATGTACAATCAATTTACCAACGAATTTGACGAAGACCTGAACGACGCCTTCGGGGTCCTGGTAAACGACGGGGTAACCGACCTGGTGCTCGACCTGAGGTACAACCCGGGGGGCTCGGTGAATTCATCGCGCCTGCTCTCGAGCATGATCTTCGGCCGGCGTACCAACGACCTCTATCTGGTCCAGCGGTGGAACGATAAAATACAGGCAGCTTTTACGCGCGACGATGCCACCGCCCTGAACGATTATTTTGCCGATGTGACAGGGGCAGGCACTCCGATCAATACCCTGAACCTGAGCCGGGTGTACATCCTGACCACGCGGGGTACGGCCTCGGCCAGCGAACTGGTGATCAACGGCCTCGACCCTTATTTGGACGTTATCAAAATCGGCACTACCACTACCGGGAAGAACGAGTTCTCCCTGACCATGGTAGACGACCCCAACCGCCCCGGGGCCCCGTTTATCTATTCGCCTGCCCGTGAGAACTTCATCAACCCCGACAACCAATGGGCCATTCAGCCCCTGGTGGGCCGCAATGAGAATTCAGTTGGCTTTTCTGACTACACCAGCGGCTTTGTGCCCGATATCGAACTACGCGAAGACCTCGAAAACATGGGCGTACTGGGCGACTCAAACGAACCCATGCTGGCACGGGCCATAGCGGAAATCACCGGGGTCTCGGCCAAGATGGGCCTCCAGGCCGCAGGGACACCCTTTGAGATCTTTACCCACAGCGGCATGTTCAAACCCTTGCGCGACAACATGGTGCTCGACAAAACCTTGCAGTTGCCCGAGGTCACCAGGCCGGCAGGCCTTCAATAAACACTTAACAGCCTCCCGTCGGGGGGCTTTTTTTTTCGGGCCATTGCGCATCTGGGCCGACCGGCTTTTGCCACCCCGACTTTTCAACCTATTTTTAGGCCTATAAGCCCACCTGCATGAAAACCTGGCCTGGCATTCTTTTGTTCGTATTGCTTACGGGAGCCTGCCGGGAGCCCCGTAATACCCGGAATGCCCCAGCAGGCGACCTTACTGAAATTCCCATAAAGTACGCCAAGGGGTTTACGGCCAGCCGCGATGCGGCGGGTATTGTTTACCTGACGGTTTCCGGGCCCTGGCCAGAGGCTGCCCGCCCTTTCCGCTATGCGCTTTTGCCCCCTGGGACAGAACCCGATTCGCTTCCCGACCCGGTAACATACGATGCACTCGTACGGTTGCCTGTAAAGCGGGTGGTACTTACCTCCACTACCCATATCCCGGCTCTGGAATCACTGGGGGAGGCTGAAAAGCTGGCCGGCTTCCCGGGCCTGGACTATATTTCCTCTCCCCTGACCCGGAGCCGCATTGAGGCCGGAGCCGTGGTGGAACTGGGGGCAAACGAACAACTCAATACCGAAAAAGTACTGGAACTGGGGCCCGACCTGTTGGTCGGCTTCGGCGTAAGCGAGGCGCCACGCTCCTACCGACCACTGCAGGATGCAGGCATCCCGGTGGTGTACAATGGCGACTGGATGGAACAGAGCCCGCTCGGAAAGGCCGAATGGATTAAATTCTTCGGCTTGTTGCTCGGGAAGCAGGCAGAGGCCCAACGCCTTTTCGGGGAAATTGAAGCCTCTTACCTGCTGGCCCGCGACCTGGCCGCCGGGGCTGCGGTTAGCCCGAAGGTCATTAGCGGGGCCCTGTATCGCGACATCTGGTACCTGCCGGCCGGGGAAAGCTGGGCGGCCACTTTTTTGCAAGATGCGCATACCAGTTACCTTTGGGGCGATACCCCGGGCACAGGGAGCCTCTCCCTTAGCCTGGAGGCCGTGTTGGAACGGGGCAGCGAAGCCGATTTCTGGGTGGCCCCTTCTCAGTATACCTCCTATGATGAGCTGCGGGCGGCCAATGCCCACTACGAGCAATTCCGCGCTTTCCGCGAGCGAACTGTATATACCTATGCGCGCAGCAAGGGCCCGGGCGGCGGATTGCTGTACTTTGAGCTGGGGCCGGCACGGCCCGACTGGGTGCTGCAAGACCTGATTTTCTACCTGCACCCCGGCCTGATGCCCGACTATGAGCCGGTCTTTTTCAAACCCTTGGAATAGATGGCCGGCCGTACTACCTCTCCAAGCCGTTTCGCCTGGCTAGGCCTTGCCCTGCTGGTGGCCCTTGTCTTTAACCTGCTTTTCGGATCGGCAGCCATTCCGCCTGCAGATACCCTGAGCATCCTCCTCGGCGGGGAAGGCGGTACGGGCAGCTGGCATTACATTATCTGGGAATACCGCCTGCCCAAGGCCCTTACGGCTGTTTTGGTGGGGAGCGGGCTGTCCCTGAGCGGCCTGCTTATGCAAACCCTCTTCCGCAACCCCCTGGCCGGGCCCTTTGTGCTCGGCATCAGCTCGGGGGCAAGTCTGGGCGCCGCCCTGCTTATCCTGGGCGGGTCGCTCTTCGGCGGGTGGGCAGCCGGCATATTGGTTTCCGATACCGCCCTGGCGGTGGCCAGCACCCTGGGGAGCCTGTTGGTACTGATTACCGTTTTACTGGTGAGCTCCCGGTTAAAAGACGCCATGGCCCTGCTGATCGTAGGGCTGATGTTCGGGAGCATAACCTCGGCCCTGGTAACCGTGCTGGCCTCTTTTTCAGACGCCGAACGGCTGCAGCAATACATATTCTGGTCGTATGGCAGCCTGGGCAGCCTGAGCTGGCCCCAAGTGGGTATTCTGGCCCTGGTGTGTCTGGCCGGCTTCGGCATCGGGCTCTGGCTGCTGAAATCGCTCAATGCCCTGCTGTTGGGCGAAAAGTATGCACAGAGCATGGGCATATCGATGAAACGGCTTCGATTCTGGGTAATACTGGCCACCAGCCTGTTGGCCGGCGGCATTACGGCTTTTGCGGGGCCCATCGCCTTTGTGGGCCTGGCGGTGCCCCACCTCACCCGACAGTGGCTGGGCAGCTCCGACCACCGGGTGCTGCTGCCCGGGGTGGCCTTAAGCGGCGCCCTGCTGATGCTGGCCTGCGATACGGTGGCCCAATGGCCCTTCTCGTCGTATGTACTGCCCATCAATGCCATTACTTCGATACTCGGGGCACCGGTAGTTATCTGGTTGTTGCTGCGCCGCAACAAAATGCTGTTCTGAAGCCCCGGCTAGGATTTTTGGTTGGCAGCCCCTACATTCGCAACGAACGCTGAACCGGAGCAAGCCATGCCGATTCCCCCCGCTTTATCGCCCGCCCTGCACACCCGCGACCTCCGCATAGGCTATGGGCGAGGCAGAGACCCCCTGGTGCTCACCGACGGGCTTTCCTTCGCCCTGCCCGAAGGCAGCCTTACCGCCGTGGTGGGGATAAACGGGGTAGGCAAATCGACCCTCTTGCGCACCCTTGCCGGTATGCAACCCGCCCTGGGCGGCAGCATCTTCATCGGCGAGGTACCCCTGACGGATATGCCGCCGTCGAAGCGGGCCGAAGGGCTGAGCGTGGTGCTGACCGAACCGCCGGCCTCGCGCAACCTCACGGTTCGGGAGCTGGTAAGCCTGGGGCGCCACCCGTATACCAACTGGCTGGGGCAACTGGGCGAAACAGACCGGACCGCCATCGCGGGGGCCCTGGAACGGATGGAGCTGCACACGCTCTCTGACCGGCCCTGCCACACCCTGAGCGACGGGCAGCTGCAGCGGGCGCTTATCGCCCGGGCTCTGGCCCAGGACACCACCCTGATGCTGCTGGACGAACCCACCACCCACCTCGATCTGTACCACAAGGTGAAAATCCTGAAAGGACTGCAGGCCATTGCCCACGAAACTGGGAAAACCATCATTTTTACCACTCATGAGATCGACCTGGCCATCCAGCTCTGCGACTACCTCCTTGTGCTGCGCGACCGGGATGCTGCCTTCGGGTCGCCCTGCCAGCTGATCGAAGCCGGGGCATTTGGAAGCCTCTTTCCACAAGACACGATTTGGTTCGACCCGAGCATAGGCCGCTTCCAGGTTAATAAGTAATGGGGGAGGCTGCTTTCCGAATGCACGCTTCTTGTTATCTTTACCCAAAGAGCACAGCCGTATGAACGATTTTTGGACCTACGCGGCCCTTGCCGTTGTTTTCCTCGCTGCGGGCTACCTGCTGGGCAGCTACATCCACCGACTCAAGATCCTCTCGACCCGGAGCGCCCTTGAAGAGCGCGAGCGGCAACTTGGCCGCAACCTCGAGGGGCTGGGAGCCGAACTGCAGGCCGTGCGCACCCGGAATCAGGAATTGCAGCTGGACAAGGAACAAAAGGGCCAGGAACTGGTACGCCGTGAAGCGGAGATCGCCAACCTGAAGGAAAAGCTGGAAGAGCAGAAACACCAGCTTGAAGAGTTGCAGCAAACTTTTACCAAGGAATTCGAAAACCTGGCCAACAAGATCCTGGAGGAGAAAAGCGTCAAATTTACCGAACAGAATCAGAAGAACATCAAGAATATTCTGCAGCCTTTGCAGGAACGCATCCAGCAGTTCGAGCAGAAGGTTGATCTGACCCATAAAGAAAATATCCGCCAGAATGCCACATTGAAAGAACAGCTGCTGAACCTGCAGAACCAGAACCTGAAGATTACCCAGGAGGCCGAGAACCTGACCCGGGCCCTGAAAGGCGACAGCAAGATGCAGGGGAACTGGGGCGAACTCGTCCTGGAAAGGGTACTGGAAAAATCTGGCCTGGAAAAAGACCGGGAGTATTCGGTGCAGCAAAGTTTTACGCGTGAAGATGGCAGCCGGGTGATGCCCGATGTGATCATTAACCTGCCCAACGGAAACAAGATGATCGTGGATTCTAAGGTATCCCTTACCGATTACGAACGCTACGTGAATGCCGAGGAAAATCAGCGGGAGGCCTACCTGAAGGAACACGTGGGTTCGCTCCGCCGCCACGTGGAGCAGCTTTCGGCAAAGAAATACGAAGACCTCTACGAAATGGAGAGCCCCGATTTCGTGCTCATGTTTGTCCCCATAGAGACAGCCTTCTCCATCGCCATCAATGCCGACAGCGATCTGTACAACAAGGCCTTCGAGCGCAACATCGTAATTGTGACCCCTTCTACCCTTTTGGCCACCTTACGCACCATAGACAGCATGTGGAGCAATGAAAAACAGCGGCGCAATGCTGTGGAAATTGCCCGACAGGCAGGGGCCCTCTACGACAAATTCGAAGGGTTTGTCGGCGACCTCACCCGGGTCGGCAAAAAGATGGACGAGGCCAAGGAAGAATACCGCGGAGCCATGAACAAGCTGGTCGAGGGGCGTGGCAATATTCTGACCAGCATTGAAAAATTGAAAAAAATGGGCGCCAAGGCCAAAAAGTCTATCCCGGATCCGCTGTTGAAACGGGCCAGGGATGCCCAGGATCAGGAAGAAGCCGAGTGGGAAGAAAACCCGAGTGAGTCCTTAAACCTATAAACCGTGAAAAAAGCCCTTTTAGCCAGCCTGGCCATTATCGTGCTGCTGCTCGCAGCCAGCTATGCCTTTATTTACTATGTGCCTTACAGTGAAGGGACGCGCTCTGGGGAGCTGATCAAGATAAGCCGCAAAGGCGTACTTATCAAAACCTGGGAAGGGGAAATCAGCCAGGGCATCTCGGGGGCACAGATCTTTTCCTTTTCGGTACTGGACAAGGAAGAAGAAGTAATCAGCAAGCTCGACGAGTATCAGGGCCGCTATGTAAAGCTGCGTTATATGGAGCGCTACGCTACCTTTCCCTGGCTGGGCGACACCAAATACTTCATAACCAGCGTTGAGCTGGAAGATTCACCTCATATCCGCTGAGATTGCCGCTCAGGTAAGCCGGGAAGCCGCTTCCAGGTCGAGCATGCGGAAGAGCCGCCCTTCTGATGGGGATATACCCAGGCCGGAATGGATTATTTCGCCTATTTTTAAGGACGCAGATTTATGGCACTTCCCTGAAAGGAAAGGAAACGCCAGTAACGTGCCAATCTCCGATAACCTCTATTTATGCCTCAAAAAGCGACCTATCAATTCGGACTTATCGGCCTGGGGGTCATGGGCCGGAATTTCATCCTGAACGTTGCCGAAAAAGGGTTCAGGGCCCTGGGTTACGACCTTGACCAAACCCAGGTAAAGGCCTTGCAGCAAGCGGGAGGAGACCTGAGCAAAGTGAATGCCACCACAGACCTGGCTGTTTTCGTGCAAGGCCTGGAATCGCCCCGAAAAATCATGTTGCTGGTGCCCGCCGGAGCACCTGTGGATGCGGTGATAGAAAAATTGTTGCCCCATGTCGAAGCTGGCGACCTGATCATCGACGGGGGGAATTCGTATTTCACAGATACCGACCGGCGGGAAGGGTATCTGGGGCCTAAAGGAATCCATTTCTTTGGCGCCGGGGTTTCGGGTGGGGCCGACGGGGCCCGGCGGGGCCCGAGCATCATGCCCGGCGGGGACAGAGAAGCCTACGTTAAGGTACAGCCAATTTTCGAGGCGGTGGCGGCCCGATACAAAGAAGCCCCTTGTGTGGCTTACCTGGGGCCCAAATCGGCCGGGAATTACGTGAAAATGGTCCACAACGGGATTGAATACGGCCTGATGCAGCTTATCTCCGAGGTTTACGACCTGCTCAAACAGGAAGGAGGGCTTTCGAATAAACAACTCGCCGCGGAATTCGGCCGCTGGAACCGGGGAAGGTTGCAGTCGTTCCTGGTGGAGATCAGCGCCGCGATTTTCGGGCAGAAGGACCCGTTGGGAACCGGCGAACTGGTCGACGCCATCCTGGACCGGGCCCAACAGAAAGGGACTGGAAAATGGACTTCCCAGAATGCCATGGACCTCGGGGTGCCGGTTCCCACCATCGACATTTCGGTTAGCATGCGGGCCATCTCGGCCATGAAAGAGCTACGCGTTGCAGCCCAGAATCGCTATACCAAGCCCACTGCCGGTGAGGGCCGCACAGGCCTGGTGAGCGATTGCGAGGCCGCCCTGTATTTTGCGTTCCTGCTCACCTACACCCAGGGCCTGCACCAGCTTTCGGAAGCCTCCCGGGAATACGGATACGGGTTGGACCTGGCTACAGTGGCCCGGATCTGGCGGGCCGGATGCATCATCCGCTCGGCAGCCCTTGAACCCATTGCGGAAACTTATGAACAGCAACCCGACCTGTCAAACCTGATGCTGGCAGATGCCTTCCGGGGGCCCCTGCAACAAGCTTCACCGGCTGCGCGGCGTGTCGCCGCCCACGCTGTTTCAACAGGGATCCCCATGCCGGCCCTCTGCAGTGCCCTGAGCTATTTTGACGCTTTTACCTCGGGCCGCTTGCCCATGAACCTGATTCAGGCGCAGCGCGACTACTTTGGCTCGCACACCTACCAGCGGGTTGACCGGGATGGCACCTTCCATACCAACTGGGATGGCAAGGCTTCCTAGAAATTGAAAACCCGGCTCAGGTTGAAGCCGAAGTAGATGATACCATCACCCCAACTGCCCACCGCGTTGCCTAAAAAACCGCTCTCGAAAGTTGGCTGGGCATTGGTAAAATGGAGTTGAAAAACATGCCCGCCCGTCTCGATATCGACCCCGATTGACAAGGGGTTCACAAATGGTGATCCCTCGGCCCTGTTCAGGTGCCAGCCGTAGTCCATGTTCAGGCTCACACGCTTGCTCAGCTTATAGCGGCCCCCGATGCCCAGGGCAAATTGGGAGGGGTCCTGGCCGGGGTAATCCACATACCCTTCATGAAAATAAGTGGGCATGAGCTCAAGGGAAAGGCGCTCGTTAAACTTGCGGGAAATCAGCACCTGCTGGGTAACCGAGAGCCGGTCGCTGAAAGCTACAGGGATGGCCAGTAAGGCTTCATCTAGTTGGGTATTAATGGCCATCTGGCTGTACCCCACCACGCTTACCGGGACCCCGGATTGCTGCCTAAGCAGGCTGTATTTAAGAGACAGGTCGTAGGTTTTGTTGAACGAGCTTCGGGATGCCGAAATGTTGAAGCCATCGGTAATACCATAAAGAAAATGAAGTCGGGTATTGGCAAAGTCCAGGCCGAAAAAATCGTCAAAGCCGTTGCTGATGCTCCCAAAACGGTGCGACACCACGAAGTAGAACTCGCGTCTGGCAAGCAGGCGAGTCGATTCGAAATTGACAATTTTCAGACTCTTAAAAGCAGCTTCTTCTACTCTGGCAGAGTCTTTCTTATCTATAGAGGCGAGCAAGTCGTCCTGTCCAGTTACCAGGACGGGAAAAAGGCAAAGCAAGGCATGTAACAAAATCTTTTTCATAGCGGTTGATTTTTGTTTAGCAAGTGGGTGTGCCCTCGGACCATTCCCGGAACTCACCCCGTTTTTACATAAACATACACAATATTTTTAATTGTAGTTAACTGATATTCAAAACATTGATTGTATTAGTGATTTTATCTTCCCAGAAGCAACCTTACTGGATTTCTGTCATCTCTTTAAAAAATTGCGCGCTGTTGTCACCCCTACCTGGCTTCAGCTGGCTAGCCGTTTTTCACTAAGAACCACTCAACTCAGCACCTATGAAGAAGATCCCATTAATCCTGTTGGCCGTAATACTGGCCGGCACAGTCTCATGCTCCAAAGACGACAGTTCAGACCCGGGCAGCACCCCCAACAATGAAGGCAGTACCCCCAACGATCCCGATCCGGATCAGGAGGCACTGTCGTACGCCGCGGACATTCGCCCGATCTTTACCGCCAACTGCTCTTCTTGCCACGGCGACCCGCCCACCCAATCTGCCCCTATGTCGCTGATCTCATTGGCACTAATAAAAGATGCCGTCGAAAACCGGGGGCTGCTGGGCCGTATTAACAACAACGCCGACCCCATGCCCCCCAACGGCCTGATGCCCCTGGCAACCCGGCAACGCATCGAGGAATGGGTAAACCAGGGCTATCCGGAATGAAGCCTGCGATTTTGCTTACGGCCCTGCTGGCCTTTGCAGGATTGAGCTGCCGGGGACAGGAAGGTTATGTAACGCGCAGCGGGCAAATCCGTTTTAATGCCTCCACACCGCTGGAAGACATCGAAGCGGAAAATTCACGGGTAAATGCCATCCTGAAGCCCGAAAGCGGAGCTTTTGGAGTAGTACTGCTTATTTCCGAATTCGAATTCCCGCGCAAGCTCATGCAGGAACACTTCAACGAAAACTACCTGGAATCGGTCAAGTATCCAAAAGCAACCTTTTCAGGAAACATCCTGCCGGGCGACCTGCCTGAAGCACAGGGCAGTTGCGAATGTACAATTAGCGGTACCCTTGCCATTCACGGGGTAAGCCGTCCTCTGAAGGCTGTCGCCAGCATTACCCAAAACAGCTCCGGGTTCACGTTGCGCACAACGTTTACCATCAGGCCCGAAGACCATGGCATTGAGATCCCGAAACTGCTCTTTACCAAGATTGCCGAAGAAGTGCAGGTAGCCGTAGACCTGCTTCTTTTACCAGGCGATTGAACCTATGGTCAAGGCCATACCCGGTTAAGCAGGGCCAAGAACCCGGCATAAATTCTTGGAAGAAGTGGCACAAGTAATGGAAACTTGAGCTACCTTCGCCACGTTTTCAGAGTCGCATTTGTCGCTGTATCAAAAAGTTCGGGCGGTGGAACGGGAGTTCAGCCACCTGGAAAAGGAGGTAGCCGCCTTCCAAAAGGCTACGGGAATGTCGTGCCTGACCGGCTGCGGCCATTGCTGCCGGTTCCCGGATATTTCAGCCACCCCGCTCGAATTCCTGCCCCTGGCCTACCACCTCTTCAAAACCGGGCAGGCCGAAGCCTGGTACGAGCGGCTGGCTTCAGAATCAGAAACACTTTGCCCGTTGTTCACACCCCTGCTGGGTGTGGGCGACAAAGGGTTTTGCAAGGGGTATCAGCACCGGGGCATGATTTGCCGGCTTTTTGGATTTTCCGCCATGACCGATAAATCTGGGAAGCCCCGCCTGGCCAACTGCAAACCCCTGAAGGAAGAACGACCCCTGGTGGTGGCCCAGGCTGCGGCCTATGTCGTTTCAGGCGGGCACGCACCTCTGATGCGCGATTACTATTTCAGGCTCCTAGCCATAGACCCCAGGCTGGCCGAACGCCTGCTCCCCATACGGGAGGCGATCAGGCAGGCCCTGGCTGCCGTATTGGCCTATTACGCCTTCCGCAGGCCCAGGAAAAGCGGGTGATGCCCATTTCGGGCCAGGTGGGAAAAGCCGCTGGCAAACAAAAAATCCCGCCGGGGCGGGATTATAATTATTTGCTCAGGTACATGGTACGACGCGAGTAGAGGTTGTAGAACTCGTCGTCCTTGAGGCTGTCTATGAACAGAATGCTCTCCCCGGTGCTCTTCATCTCAGGCCCCAGGTTCTTGTTCACCTTGGGAAACTTGTTGAAACTGAAGACCGGTTGTTTGATCGCATAGCCTTGAAGTTTTGGGTTGAAGGTAAAGTCTCCCAGCTTGTTCTCGCCCAGCATTACCTTGGTGGCGTAGTTCACATAAGGCTCCCCGTAAGCCTTCGCAATGAAGGGCACGGTGCGCGAAGCGCGGGGGTTGGCCTCGATCACATACACCTTGTCGTCTTTAACGGCAAACTGGATGTTGATAAGCCCCACGGTGCCCAGGGCAAGGGCTATGGTATGGGTGTGGTCGCGAATCTGCTCGAGCACGAATTCGCCGAGGTTAAAGGGCGGAAGGGTGGCATTGGAATCGCCTGAGTGGATGCCGCAGGGCTCGATGTGCTCCATAATGCCGATGATGTACACGTCTTTCCCATCGCAAATGGCGTCGGCTTCGGCCTCGATGGCGCCGTCGAGGTAATGGTCGAGCAGCAGCTTGTTGTTGGGAATCTTCCGGAGCAGGTCTACCACATGCTCTTCCAGCTCTTCCTTGTTGATCACGATCTTCATGCCCTGTCCGCCCAAGACGTATGAGGGGCGCACCAGCAGGGGAAACTTGAGCTGGTCGGCCAGTTTCAGGGCCTGTTCGGCGCTTTCGGCCACCCCGAACTCCGGGTAGGGAATATGGTGTTCTTTAAGCAGGGTTGAAAAACTGCCCCGGTCTTCGGCCAGGTCGAGGGAAGAGAAGCTGGTGCCTATAATGCGGATGCCATATTTGTCGAGCTTCTCGGCCAGTTTGAGAGCCGTCTGGCCCCCGAGCTGTACGATGACCCCTTCGGGTTTTTCGTGCAAGATGATGTCGTAGATATGCTCCCAGAACACCGGCTCAAAATAGAGCTTGTCGGCAGTGTCGAAATCGGTGGAAACCGTTTCGGGGTTGCAGTTGATCATGATGGTTTCGTACCCGCATTCGGCAGCGGCCAAGACCCCGTGCACGCAACAGTAATCGAACTCGATCCCCTGCCCGATGCGGTTGGGGCCCGAGCCCAGTACCACGATCTTCTTCCGCTGGGTAACCACGCTGTCGTTGGCCACGTAACGCGACCCGTCGGGCCGCTCGATTTCCTCCTCAAAGGTGGAATAGTAATAGGGGGTCATGGCGCGGAATTCGGCCGCACAGGTATCGACCAGCTTGTATACGCGCCTGATGTCCAGCTCCATCCGCTTGGCATGAACCTCACTTTCCCAGCATTCGAGCATGTGGGCGATCTGCCGGTCGGCGAAGCCTTTTTGCTTGGCCTCCAGCAAAAGGGACTTGGGCAGGCTTTCGACGGTGTGCCGGCTGATTTCCTTTTCCAGCTGATAGAGCTCCTCGTATTGCCTGAGGAACCACATATCGATCTTGGTGATCTCGTGGATACGGCTCAAGGGGATGCCGAGCTGTATGGCGTCGTAGATCACAAATACCCGGTCCCAGCTGGCATGGGTGAGCTTATCGATGATTTGGTCGTAGTTGGTATAGCTCTTGCCGTCTGCCCCCAGGCCGTTGCGCTTGATTTCGAGCGACTGGGTGGCTTTGTGAAGGGCTTCCTGGAACGAACGGCCGATGCCCATTACCTCCCCTACCGACTTCATCTGCAGGCCTAAAGTGCGGTCGGCCCCTTCAAATTTGTCGAAGTTCCAGCGCGGGATCTTTACGATCACGTAGTCGAGGGTAGGCTCGAACAGGGCTGAAGTCGATTTGGTAATCTGGTTGTCGAGTTCGTCGAGGTTATAGCCGATGGCCAGTTTGGCGGCAATCTTGGCGATGGGGTAGCCCGTGGCCTTGGAAGCCAGGGCCGAGGAACGGGAAACCCGCGGGTTGATCTCGATGGCAATGATATCTTCCTTCTCGTCGGGGCTCACGGCAAACTGCACGTTGCATCCCCCGGCGAAATCGCCTATGCTGCGCATCATCTTGATAGCCATGTCGCGCATGCGCTGGAAGGTGCGGTCAGACAGGGTCATGGCAGGTGCCACGGTTATGGAATCGCCCGTGTGTATGCCCATGGGGTCCATGTTCTCGATGGTACAGATAATGACCACGTTGTCGTTCTTGTCGCGCAGCAGCTCGAGCTCGAATTCCTTCCAGCCCATCATGGCCTTGTCGATCATGACCTCGTGGATGGGGGAAATCTCGAGGCCGTGGCTCAGCAGGGAATCAAAATCCTCGGGCTGGTAGACAATGGATGCGCCGGCTCCCCCCAGGGTGAAACTGGCCCGAATTACCAGGGGGAATCCGAAGTTCTGGGCGATTTCCTTGCCCTGCAGGAAGGAAGTGGCCGTAGCCTGAGGTGCCATGGGCACGCCGATGCGCTCCATGAGCTCGCGGAACAGCTCGCGGTCTTCCGTAATGTTGATGGCGTCGATATCTACCCCGATGATCTCGATGCCAAAATCGGTCCAAATCCCCTTGTCGCCAGCCTCGATACACAGGTTAAGGGCCGTTTGCCCGCCCATGGTGGGCAGTACGGCATCTATTTCGGGGTGGTCCTTCAGCACCTTGACGATAGACTTGGTGGTAAGCGGCAACAGGTAGATATGATCGGCCATGGTGGGGTCGGTCATGATGGTTGCCGGGTTGCTGTTGATCAAAACCGTCTTGATGCCATCTTCGCGCAGGGACCGCAGCGCCTGTGAACCCGAATAATCGAATTCGCAGGCCTGTCCGATTACAATAGGTCCGGAACCAATGATAAGTACACAGTTGACGTCTTTTCTTCTGGGCATTTTATAACGGTTTTTTTGAGATTAGGGTATAAAAAAAAGGTGTTACAACGAGCGTAACACCTTTGGATTTTATGATGGGGTATGTCATTACTTTTTGTGTCTCGACTCTGAAGATACGCTCAATTTTTTGCGTCCTTTCGCTCTTCTGCGGGCCAAAACCTTCCGGCCATTCGCACTGGCCATGCGCTCCCGGAAACCGTGCTTATTTCTTCTCTTTCTCTTGGAGGGTTGAAATGTTCTTTTCATGTTGGAGGATTTATCCGCAGCCCGGCCTAATTTGGCCTCAAAGCCTTTAAAAATCTGGGCGCAAATATACGAAGAGTTTTGGCAATCCCAAATCCAAATAAATTTTTTTTAGAATTGTTTTTACTACTTTTGCGCTAGCTTTTCCAACGAGCATAGTCCATGCTGAAATCCTGCCTTTCGCTACTGGTTTTACTTCTTTTCGCCACGGGTTTCCAAACCCGGGCACAGGAAGGGGAACTCCTCGCCTATCAACTTAGGAAAGGAGACCAGTTTATGGTGGAGCAGCAGTCTGAACAGCAGGTTTTCCAGCAAATTGACGGAGCTCAGCACCGGCTTACCAACCGCATCTCGGCCAAGCTCCAATTCAAGGTGGTTGGAAAACAGGAGCGCAACTACCTGCTCGACTTTACATTCAAAGACCTGGCCTTCAGCATTGTCAGTAACATCCAGGGGGAACTCCTGAACATTCGGGCCCAGGAGCTCGACCCGGCCGACGTGCAATCGCGCCTTTTCCACAGCCTGTTGAACACCCCTGTACGGATGGAACTCAGCCCGCAGGGCAAAATACTGGAAGTGATAGGGGGCGACAGCCTGGTGGCGCGCATGATGGCCAGTACCGGCCTGGAGGACGGTATCGCCAAAACGCAGATCCGCAACTCCCTGGAACAGCAGTACAGCTCCAGGGCCCTTGCGGAAAGCTACCAACAGATGACCTATTTCTATCCCTTGGACCTGGTGTCGGTTGGCGATAGCTGGAAGAATACCTTTGAAGGTAAGCTTGAGGTGTCAAATACCTGGACCCTTGACAGCCTGCTGGCCGACCGGGCCGTTATCAGCGGGGAGGCTGTTATTAGCATGCACACCCTGGAATCGGGCACTGGCATGGATTTGGAAGGGACCCAGCATACCCGGATAAAAACAGACCGTCGCAGCGGCTTCATCGGCCAAATGCATGTGGAAAGCTCGGCCGAAGGCGTTACGACCCCGGCCCAGACCGAAAATGTGGAAATCCCGACGCGCATTACCACCCGAATATCATACACCCTTATAGACTTCAAACATGTTCAATAAGAATATCAAACTCGCCCTGGCCTTTCTGACCGTAGCCTATGCAGGTTACCAGTTTGTACAGGGAGGCATTGGCAACGGCATTGCCCTGCTCCTGCTGGCAGGTATTTTCGTGTTCCTCTATTTCCGCAATGAAATCATTTTGCTGTCGTTCCTGCGGATGCGCAAGCAGGACCTGGACGGGACCGAGCGTTGGCTGACCCGCATCAGGAACCCCGAGGGAGCCCTAACTGTAAAGCAGCAGGGGTATTACAACTACCTCCTGGGCATTATCTACTCCCAAAAAAACCTCACGCAGGCCGAGAAGTATTTCCGGAAGGCGATAAAACTGGGGCTGAACATGGACTACGACCTGGCCATGGCCAAGCTGAGCCTGGCGGGTATTGCCATGCAGAAGCGGCGCAAGCGCGAAGCAACCACCCTGTTGCAGGAAGCGAAAAAGCTCGATAAAAACAACATGCTGAGCGAGCAGGTAAAAATGATGCAGCAACAGCTCAAGAAGATTTAAGCGACTTCCACTCCCACACCTATCGGCACCAGGTGACGAACACCAGGCTAACTGAATGGAAAACGGGCATACCTGGCTCAGGTTCAGAAGGGTTCGAACCCCTCCCCCGCCCGACTTCAAAATACCGACCCAGACTGCAATTGCCAATCGCAACCCCCAGAGTTTTTCGCTTCAGGGACCAAAACGCCTTTTGATTTTCCCCCGAACCTTCCAGAAAATAAAGACGACCGAAGCTACCAACAGGAGAATGGCCAGAAACAATGCGTAAGCGGGAACCGGCCACCAGAATAAGCAGGGGATTGCAAGCAGGGCCAGGGCTGCGCCGACCTGCATCATAGCTTTTGCGCCCTCGCGTTGGGCAAAGTCCCAACGTTCCTGATTCCGCATGGAGGCAGCGGTCCGGTATCCGTAGAACCAATTGATGCGCTTCGGGGGATTGCGCAATACGATCCATCCGCTCAGCGCAAAGAGAATCCCGGTAATTCCAAGCGTCAGGGAAAGCGGACTGAGCATGGTCATGACCTCCTGTAAAAGGTTCCAACCGTGTGCCCGATACCCCTCAAATACCTGTCTTGTAATACCCCTTCATGGGAATGGCGATCTGGTATTCTTTGCCCGAGGCATTGTTGAGGTGGGGCTCGCGCAGCCAGGGGTTGTGCCGCTTGAGTATTTTGTAGTTGATCTCGTATTGTTTGGCGAATTCGGCAAAGTCGGCCACCGGGCTGTCCACCTCTACCTGAAAGGTGGGCACGTTGTTGTACAGGTCGCCGGGCTCCACGATAAAGCCGTACTTCTCAGGATTCGAAAGTATCTCCTTGATGGCCAGGATGCGGAACACGTATCGGCCGGTTTCCTCGCCCAGCAGCAGGTCGTAGTAGCCGTCTACCTTCTGGATGTTCCTATACTTGTCTATGGAACCGGTGCCCGTGTTATAAACCGCGGCGGCAAGGGTCCAGGAGCCGTATTTCTCCTTGTAGCGCTTCAGGTACTGACAGGCGGCCTCGGTAGCCTTTTCCAGGTGGTAGCGCTCGTCTACGTTGTCGTTCACCTCCAGGCCGTATTCGCGCCCCGTGGCCTTCATGATCTGCCAGAAACCGGCCGCCCCTGCTGGGGATACCACATTCTGCAGGCCACTTTCGGCTACAGCCAGGTATTTGAAATCGTCCGGGATCCCATTCTTGGCCAGGATGGGTTCCATGACGGGGAAGTATTTGTTCGCCCGCTTCATCAGCAGCAGGGCGTTCGATTGCCAGTAGGTGTTTACCAAAAATTCCCGGTCGATGCGCTCGAGCACCTCGGGGTCTTCCTGAGGCACTTCTTCCCCGGCGAAAATCAGATTTTCGGGGATGTCGATGGCCGTGATGCGATAGGCAGGGCCCACATTTTTATCGCCCCCACCGTCGGCGTCGGGTCCGGATACCACAGCTCCCTGCATCGGGCTGATTCCCTGCTGGACAGCAAAGACCAGCGTACTCAGCACACTCAATAAACCAATAACCATCAGGCTGTTTCTTAAAAACCGCATAACTAAGCATTTAGCGTTGATACCTCAAAGGTATTAAATAGAACTCCGATCTTGCAAAATAATTGCAGGAAGGTGCTCATTGAACCACCGGAACCGGTGAATGATCATGGTATGGGTGCCGCCGGGCACAGGGATGCACGGGCCTATATAGGCAAAGGGAAAGACCGAGTCCCGGTCGCCGTGTACGTGCACCAGGCCCCGCAGGGGTGTTTCGCGCTCCCAGTTCACGATGCGGTCTATGGCCCAGTCGAGGTAGGCGGGGTCGCGCATGGCCAGGTACCGCTGGTAGAGGTGGACCCGTTTTTTAACCGGGTCGCCGAAGGCAAAGCGGGCCAATACTTCTACCTGGTTAACCAGGCTGGTGGGCAACAATTTGTGAAACCGGGTGACACGGGCCAGCAACAGGCGGCGGGGCATTTCCTGCCGGCATTTGATGCTGGAAATAATGATGACCTGCCTGGGCTGAACAAATTCGGCCATTTCCTGGACCAACATTCCGCCGAAGGAAACCCCGATCAGCACGGGGGCACTATGGGTTACCTGCCGGGCCATTCGGGCCGCGTACTGGCCGAGGGTCATGCCCGGTTCGGGCTGAAACCACTCCAGATACCTGCATTCGAACCGGTCTTCGGGCAGGCTGATATGTTCAAAAATATCCGGGCTGGCCGCCAGGCCGGGTACAAAATAAACCGGGATACGCGCTGAGGAAGTTTGGCTCAAAACAGGCTAAATCTTAGGTTTTCAGCATTTTTTTCACTAATTTAGACCCCTGTCCGTATTTTTTTCCACCATTGGAAACCGGCTTGCCGGGCGGACCAATTGCGGGCTTTCATAGTTCGTAATTTTTTTAGCGCCAACCAAATAAATCGAGACATATGAATGAACTGGCAATCAAGGACAACAGCTTCCTTCGTCAATTCGAAGTGCGGGTAGAAGGGCATCTGGCCAAGATTGAATATTCTTCCCAGGAACGAAAAATTTTCCTCACCAAACTCGTGATCCCGGAGGCAATCGGCCGGGAGGGTTTCAGGGAAGATTTCATCCGGGCGGTATTGAACCACATACAGGAGCAGAACCTCCGTGTAGTACCCACAAGTCCTCAGATCGCCGGTTTCCTCCGCAAAAACCGCCAGTACAAAGAAATGTTGCCGGTAGGCATCAGAATCTGAGCAAACCCCTGTGAGACCGGACTGGACCGGTTTGGAAAGTTTCCCCGCCTATCGGCGGGTTTTTTATGCCGGTACCCCTGCTGTGTCGGGGGCAAAGCGCACCAACCCGTCGGAGTCGATGCCGGTGAGGCGCACCCGGTGGACGGTCCCTGCCAGGGCAGGATCCCAGGGGGCCTTTACCTTCACGTAATTCTCGGTAAAGCCATGGATGTAACCCTTTTTGTTCTCGCCCTCGAACAGCACGGTGCAGGCCCTGCCCAGCTGGCTCCGGTAAAAAGCCCGCCGCTTTTTATCTGAGAGGCTTCGCAGCATCTTGCTGCGCCGGCTGCGCTCCTTCTGGGGCACCACGCCGTCCATCTCGGCAGCCGGGGTGTCGGGCCGCTCCGAATAGGTAAACACATGCAGGTATGAAACGTCAAGCCCGTGGAGGAATTCGTAAGTTTCCATGAAATGGGCCTCGGTCTCGCCCGGGAAGCCCACAATCACGTCTACCCCAATGCAGGCCTGGGGCATCGCCTGCTTAATGCGGCTCACCCGTTCGACATAAAGCTCGCGCAGGTACCGGCGGCGCATCCGGTTTAGCATCTCATTGCTCCCGCTCTGCAAGGGGATATGGAAATGCGGCACAAACCGCTTGCTTGCCGCTACAAAATCGATGGTCTCGTTGCGCAACAGGTTGGGCTCTATGGAAGAGATCCGGAAACGGGCAATGCCAGGCACCGCATCCAGGGCCTGAACCAGTTCCAGGAACGTGTGCTCGTGTTTTTTATTGCCGAATTCCCCTTTACCGTAATCGCCGATGTTTACCCCGGTGAGCACAATCTCCCGGATACCCTGCCCGGCTATCTCGCGGGCATTGGCCAGTACGTTCTCCAGGGTGTCGCTGCGCGAGATGCCCCGGGCCAGCGGAATAGTGCAATAGGTGCACTTGTAGTCACACCCGTCCTGCACTTTCAGAAAGGCTCGTGTCCGGTCGCCGATGGCGTAACTGCCCACATAGAAATCGGCCTGGCCGATCTCGCAGGAATGCACCTGCCCAAAGTCATTTTTTTCAAGGTTGTCGAGGTAGTCGGAAAGCCGGAACTTCTCGCTGGCCCCCAACACCAGGTCTACTCCGGGGATGGCTGCGATCTCTTCGGGCTGCAGCTGGGCGTAACAGCCCACTACGGCCACAAAGCCCTCCGGGTTGGCGCGTTGGGCCTGCCGCACCACCTGCCGGCATTTCTTGTCGGCATTATCGGTTACCGAGCAGGTATTGATTACGAAAAGGTCGGCCGGCTGGCCAAAGGGCACTTTCTCAAAGCCCTCCTTTTCCAGGTCTCGGGCAATGGTAGATGTTTCTGAATAGTTCAGCTTACAACCCAGGGTGTAATATGCAACTTTCTTGGCCATGGCTTACGGGTGCCTCCTTCGGGCGGCAAAGATACCAAAATCTCAGGTAATCACCGGAGGCAGTCCGGTGCTTCTCAATACTTTCGGTACTTCCGGGTATCTTCGTAGACCTGCTTCAGGATGCGTGCGTCCTGATCAGTGAAGACGGCCCCGCGCCGGGCCATCATGACCTCGGCAGCCTCAAATGACTTTTCGGGCAGGTAGGCACTGAAGCCACTGGCTCCGCCCCAGCTGAAGCTGGGCACGAAGTTGCGGGGGAAACCTGGGGTATAGATGTTGCAGCTCACCCCGATAACGGTGCCCGTATTGAACATGGTATTGATGGCCGTCTTGCTGTGGTCGCCCATCATCAGGCCGCAAAACTGCAGGCCTGTGGGTTCGAACCGCTCGGTCTCGTAGCTCCAGAGCCGAACCTTGGCGTAGTTGTTTTTGAGGTTGGAGTTGTTGGAGTCGGCCCCGATGTTGCACCACTCCCCCAGCACGGAGTTGCCCAGGTACCCGTCGTGCCCCTTGCTGGAGTAGCCAAAAATTACGGTATTGCTGACCTCCCCGCACACCTTGCCATAAGGGCCGACAGTAGTTGGGCCGTAAATCTTTGCGCCCATTTTGACCACCCCATGGTCGCAGAGGGCAAACCCGCCCCGTATCATATTGCCTTCCATCACCTCAGCGTTCCTGCCGATGTAGATGGGGCCTTCGGTGGCATTGAGGATGCTGTGTTCGACCTTGGCGCCGGCTTCCAGGAAAATCCGTTCAGGGGCAATCAACCGGTTGGTGCCAGAAATAGGGGCCGATTTCCGGCCGCGGGTAAGCAGTTCAAAATCGGCCTCCAGGGCCTCCCCGTTCAGGGAAAAGATGTCCCAGGTATTGCGAATCTGCAACGGTTTTTCCGGGTAGTCGACCCGGGCCAGGGCACTCAGGTCGGGGCTTGCGGCCACCTCCCGCACGCGGTAGGCCAACAGCAGCTCACCGGAATACAGGGCCTGCCCGGGCTGCAGCTGTTGAACTGCGGCAACCAGCTGGGGGTCAGGCAGCACCGAACCGTGCAACAGCAGGTTGTCGTCCCCGCTAACCAGGGGGAATTTTCCGGAGAGGTAGCCTTCGGTGAGAAAGCTCACCGACGCCTTCAGGTAGCCTTCCCACTTTTCCCGGATGGTGAGGATGCCAATGCGGATGTCGCCAACAGGCCTCGTAAAAGTAAAGGGCAACAGGGCGCTGCGCCGGTCTCCGTCAAAGACGATACAGTGCATGGTCGTGTTTTTGCCAAAGGTACGAAATGACCGGCAGCGGGCGGCTGCCGCTTGTCGGGCATTCGGGGGGCTGGTCGAAAAACGGGCAAAAAAAAAGCGGCCCCGAGTCAGGACCGCTACTATTGTGGTATAAGAAAGCCTTTTTGAGGTTATTTCTTATCGAATTTTTTGTACTTGCTTTTGAACTTGTCGATACGCCCTGCGGTGTCGACCAGCTTGGCCTTCCCGGTGTAGTATGGGTGGGAAGTGCGCGAAATCTCGAGCTTTACCAGCGGGTACTCCACCCCGTCCACTTCCAGGGTTTCCTTGGTATCGGCGGTAGACTTGGTGAGGAACACGTCTTCGTTGGACATGTCTTTGAAGGCAACCATTCTGTAATTATCGGGGTGAATGTCCTTTTTCATGCTGCGCAAATTTGAATCCTGCTAAATTTCAGGCTGCAAATGTATGCATAAATATTCAAAATCTCCCAAGGGTTTCGCCAAATTTTCGTCGGATATTTTTTATCTTTCCGCTCAGCAAGTCGCCCCGTCGGGCTGCCACTAATCAATCTAATTTAAAAGAAAAACCATGGAAAACACCCATCCCACAACCGGAAAATACTCCCTGAACTTTGGCCTGCTGGCCGGTGCGATAGGAGTGGTATTTAACTTGATGCTCTTCTTTGTAGACGCCCACACCGATACCCGAAACCCGGTGGTTACCGTTGTAAATATAGTCCTGGCTGTCAGCATTATTACCTGGGGTATTCTCAGCTACAAGAAAGCTAACGCCGGATACGTGAAAATTGGCGAGGCCCTGAAGATTGGTGCAGGGATTGGCCTGATTTCCGGATTAATATCCGTAGTCTACGTACTCTTTTTGTCTAATGTGCTCGATCCGGAATACGTTTCCAAAATGATGGACCTCCAATTTGCCGAAGCTGTGGAGCAGGGCAACATGACCTCCGATCAAATCGCCCAGGCCAAGGAAATGGGCATGAAATTCTTCTGGTTCAGCTACCCGGTAATGCTTATCGTGTCGATTATCTTCGGGCTCATTATCGGCCTGGTGGGCGGGCTTATCTTCAAAAAATCGGCCGAGGGGTGATGTTGGCCTAAAGTGTTACCTTTGGAGCTGAATCGGAAACCCTGATATGCGCCTATCCATAGTCATTCCCCTGCTCAACGAAGAGGAATCGCTTCAAGAACTCCACGGTTGGATTGTGTCGGTTATGCAATCCAACCGTTTTTTGTACGAGATCCTCTTTATTGACGATGGGAGCACCGACCGCAGCTGGCAGGTGATCAGGGCCTTGGCCGAAGCCGACCCGAATGTGCGGGGCATCCGGTTTCTGAAGAATTTCGGAAAATCACAGGCGCTGCACGCCGGCTTCAAGGCAGCCGTGGGCGATATCGTAGTTACCATGGACGCCGACCTGCAGGACAACCCGGAGGAAATCCCCGAAATGGTGCGCCAGATTACCGGGGAAGGCTACCACCTGGTGTCGGGCTGGAAGAAAAAGCGGTACGATTCGCTGCTGATGAAAAACCTGCCGTCCAAACTGTTCAACTGGGCTGCCCGCAAAACCTCAGGGGTAAAACTGCACGATTTTAACTGTGGGCTGAAGGCTTTCCCTGCTGAAGTGGTCAAAAACATCGAGGTGTCGGGCGAGATGCACCGCTACATCCCGGTCCTGGTCAAAAATGCCGGCTACGGCCGGATCGGGGAACAGGTGGTCAGGCACCAGGCCCGCAAATACGGAAAAACCAAGTTCGGGGCCGAGCGCTTCATCAACGGCTTTTTAGACCTGATTACCATCTGGTTCGTCTCCAAATTCGGCAAGCGGCCCATGCACCTGTTCGGCGCCCTGGGTGTGCTCATGTTCGTTATCGGCTTCGGTTTTTCCATTTACCTGGGCATCGACAAACTATTCCTGAACCCGAAGGGTCGTCTGCTAACCGACCGGCCCCAGTTCTTTATTGCCCTCACGGCAATGCTTATGGGGATACAGTTCTTCATGGCCGGGTTCCTTGGGGAGATTCTGGTGCGCTCGCGACGGGCCGAGAACCGCTATGCCGTGGCTGAGGAAATAAACCCGGCACCTGCCCAAAACCAATATTCTTCGTAATTTTGAAGGGAGCACACCTGCTCTAACCCGAACGTATGGATCCTATTGTGGCGACTGCCAAAACCTGGCTAAGCGATTTTTTTGACCCGGCAGTACGGCGGGAAGTCAGCGACCTGCTGGCAAACAACCCAGAAGAGCTTAAAGACCGTTTTTACAAGAACCTGGAGTTTGGTACCGGGGGCATGCGGGGCGTCATGGGCGCGGGCACCAACCGCATCAATAAATACACCCTGGGCAAAAGCACCCAGGGCCTGAGCCGCTACCTGCAACAGGTATACGGGAAAGAGGGCCTGCGGGTGGTGATCGCCTACGATTGCCGCCACAACAGCCAGTCCCTGGCACAAACCGTTGCGGAGGTATTCTCGGCCAATGGCATCAGGGTTTTCCTGTTCTCAGAATTGCGGACCACCCCCGAGCTTTCCTTTGCCGTTCGTTACCTGAAATGCCATGCCGGGGTGGTGCTCACCGCCTCGCACAACCCACCCGAATACAACGGCTATAAGGTGTACTGGACCGACGGCGGTCAGATTGTACCTCCCCAGGACCGCGAAATCATCGCGGAGATCAACAGCCTGGATTACCCCGACATCCGCTTTGCCCCCAACCCGGAGCTCATACAACGCATCGACAAGGAGGTAGACGAGGCCTTCATCGAAGCCTCCGTGCAAAACGGCAGTATCGGCGCCCGCGGCAAAGCCGATTTTTCCATCGTCTTTACCTCCCTGCACGGTACTTCCATTACGGCCATTCCCGAAGTCTTGAAGCGGGCCGGCTATACCAGGGTGAGCATCATCGAGGAACAGGCGACCCCCGACGGGAGCTTCCCGACCGTAAAATCGCCCAACCCCGAAGAACCGGCCGCACTGGCCCTGGCGCTGGAGCGGGGCGAAGCCATAGGCGCCGACATGGTCGTGGGCACCGACCCCGACAGCGACCGACTCGGCATTGCGGTGCGCAACGGGGAAGGCCGCCTGGAACTGCTCAACGGCAACCAGACCATGGTGCTCATGACGCGTTTTTTGCTCGACAAGGCTAAAAAGAATGGCCTTGGCGGGAACGAATTTGTTGCCTCCACCATCGTTTCCACCCCCATGATGGAAGCCATGGCCGGGGCCTATGGGGTGGAATGCAAGGTCTCCCTTACCGGGTTCAAATGGATTGCCAAGATGATCGTCGATTTTCCCCACCAGCACTTCCTGGGCGGAGGGGAAGAGAGTTTCGGCTTTATGGTGGGCGATTTTGTGCGCGACAAAGACGCGGTTACCGCAACCCTGCTCGCCTGCGAGATCGCAGCCGAAGCCAAGGCGGCCGGCAGCAGTTTCTACAACGAATTGCTGAAGTGCTATGCCGAGTTCGGCTGTTACCGGGAACGGCTGGTATCGCTGACCAAAAAAGGCATGGACGGGGCCGCCGAAATCGCCCGCATGATGGTGGACCTGCGTGAAAATCCGCTTAAAACCCTCGACGGGTCGCCTGTGGTGCGCATTGACGACTACCAGGCTTCCGTTTCGCGCAACCAGGAGACCGGGACCCGCAGCCCAATAGACCTGCCCAAATCGAATGTGCTCATCTACAGCACGGCCGACGGCACCCGGGTGGCAGCCCGACCCAGCGGCACCGAACCCAAAATCAAGTTCTACGTGAGCGTAAATGCCCCGCTCGAGGACGTTTCGGGCTACCCGGTCGCCCATTCGGCACTGGAAGCCAAAATCGACCGCATTCTGGCCGAACTCAAGCTGCACACATGAAATACTTTCGCAAAATCCTACTGTTTGCAGGCCCTTACAGGCGTTACGGATTCCTGAACATTTTTTTCAACATTCTGTATGCCCTGTTCAGCGCCCTGTCATTTGCAGCGCTGATTCCGATGCTCGACGTCCTTTTTGAAAAAACCCGGCCCATTACCCAAAAACCCGTTTTCCAGGGAGTGGGCGGGCTTGAGAGCTTTCTCAAAGACAGTCTGTACTACCAGGTGAGCGCCGTGGCCGGCACAGACAAGATGCGGGGCCTGGTTTTGGTGATCAGCCTGGTGCTGGTGCTGTTCCTGTTAAAGAACTTCTTCAACTACCTGGCCATGTACTACATCACTTTTTTGCGCAACGGGGTGCTCAAAGACCTGCGCAATGCGATGTACGAAAAAATTGTTTCCCTTCCACTCGCGTTTTATTCCGAGAAGAAAAAAGGGGATGTCATCGCCCGTATTACCTCAGACGTGCTGGAAATCCAGCACTCCTTCCTCTCCATCCTGGAACTGATCGTGCGCGAGCCGCTGACCATACTCTTTACGATCCTGGTCATGTTCTTCATCAGCGTGAAGCTCACGGTATTCGTTTTCATCTTCATTCCGGTTGCCGGCTTTCTGATTTCCCGGATTGGCAAATCGCTCAAGCGGCACTCCGACCGGGTACAAAAAGAGCAGGGCGCCTTTCTGTCTATCGTCGAGGAAACACTGGGCGGGCTGCGCGTAATCAAGGCCTTTAATGCCGAGAAGAGCTTCACGGCCCGGTTCAGGCATTCGACCGACCGTTTTTTTCAATTCTCGAACAGCCTGCTCAACAGGCAGAACCTGGCCTCCCCGGTGGGCGAATTCCTGGGTATCCTGGTCATAGGGGTGCTCCTGTGGTTCGGGGGACGAATGGTCCTGGAAGAAGCCAGCCTTGACGCCTCTTCCTTTATCGCCTACATGGGGCTTGCCTACAATATCCTAACCCCGGCCAAGGCAATTAGCAAGGCATCCTACGGGGTCAAGAAAGGGAATGCAGCTGCCGAACGCGTCCTCGAAATCCTGGAGACCGAATCGACCATTCAAGACCCGGCCGACGGGCGCGAAAAACACACTTTCGAAAAGTCGCTTCGCCTGGAAGAAGTTTCTTTCGGCTACGGGGATGACCCGGTGCTGACCAATTTCAGCCTCGAGCTCGACAAGGGCAAGACCGTAGCCCTGGTAGGCCAGTCGGGCTCCGGGAAAAGCACCATTGCCAGCCTGGTGAGCCGCTTCTACGACGTGGGGGCGGGTCGCATCGCCCTTGACGGGGTCGATATTCGCGACATAACCCAGGCTTCCCTGCGCGGCCTGATGGGTCTGGTAACCCAGGATTCCATCCTCTTCAACGACAGCGTGCGCAACAACATTTTGCTGGGCAACGTAGACGCCACGCAAGAGGAAGTGGAGACAGCCGCCCGCATCGCCAATGCCCACGAGTTCATCAGCCAGCTGCCCCAGGGGTACGAGTCCAATATCGGTGACGGGGGCAACAAGCTGAGCGGCGGGCAGAAACAGCGCCTGGCCATTGCCCGGGCCGTGCTCAAAAACCCCCCCATCATGATTCTGGACGAAGCCACCTCGGCCCTGGATACCGAAAGCGAGCGCCTCGTGCAGGATGCGCTGGAAAAAATGATGCGCGGACGTACCTCCCTGGTTATCGCCCACCGCCTGAGCACCGTTCAGAAAGCCGATACCATCGTGGTAATGCAAAAGGGCGAAATCGTGGAGCAGGGTTCCCACCAGGAACTCATGGAGAGGCAAGGGGTCTACCGACGGTTGGTCGAGATGCAGCAACTCGGCTAGGGCCTGACGGAAAACCGCGCCGATTAAACCCTTTTGCCCGGAATCGGTCTAATGCCAACAGGCAAATGATGAATGCTGAAACAGAACTGATCGAAGGTTTGCAAGACCCGGCCCGGCGGGAAGCGGCATTCCGCATCCTGCTGGAACGCTACCAGGAGCGCCTGTACTGGCACATCCGCCGCATTGTGCTGGCCCACGAAGATGCCGACGACGTGCTGCAGAATACCTTCATCAAAGTGTATCGGAATATCGGCCAATTTAAAGGAGAGAGCAAGCTCTACAGCTGGATGTACCGAATAGCCACCAACGAGGCCCTGACCTTCCTGAAGCGGAATTCGCGCATGCAGGGGATAAGCGACGAGGCCCTTCACGAGAAGATGGTCTCAAGGCTGGAAGCCGATCCTTACTTCGACGGAGACCAGGCCCAGGTACAACTCCAGCGCGCCCTGGCCAGCCTGCCCGAAAAGCAGCGCCTGGTTTTTAACCTGAAGTATTTCGAAGAAATGACCTACGACCAGATGTCGGAAGTACTCGAAACCTCCGTGGGGGCCCTGAAGGCATCCTATCATTTGGCGGTGAAGAAAATAGAGGGGTTTGTAAAGGGGGTAAGTTCCTGAAAAAAGCAATTAAACCTTTTGCGAGAAAAGATATCTAAGAAACGATGATGGATAAAAAAGGACATAGCGGTTTCCGGGTTCCGGACGGGTACTTTGACCAGTTTCAGGCCCGCATGGAGCACCAGTTCAAGGCTTCTGAAGGCGAAAAGCTGCCGAAAGATGCCGGTTTCCGCGTGCCCGAAGCGTATTTCGATACCCTGGGGGAAAGGCTTCAGCAGCGCCTGGAAGCGCCGCGGGGCCGTACCCGCAACCTGTGGACCACCTATCTGGGATGGGCAGCTGCGGCTGCGGCCGGGCTCCTGCTTGCCATCAGTCTCTGGCCCGTGCAGGAAGCACTGACCCCGGGCTTCTCAGACCTGGCGGGTACCGAGATCGAACACTACCTCGATGTCCGTTACGAAAACCTGAGTTCGTATGAACTGGCCGAATCGCTGCCGCTGGAAAACCTGGCCATGAGCGACCTTTTGGAGGATGCCCCGGCTGAAACCCAGATCCTGGATTACCTGGACCGGGAGAACCCAACCTATGATGACTATTACCTCGACAATGATGAGTAAGCGAATTGCATACGGAGCCGTCCTGGCGCTTTTCCTGATGGGAAGCGGAGGCCTTTGGGCGCAGCAGGAAGACAATCAGGAAAAAATCAAAGCCCTAAAAGTGGCTTTCTTTACCGAGCAACTCAGCCTCAGCCCGAAGGAGGCCACCGTGTTCTGGCCCCTCTACAATGCCTATGAGGCCGAAAAAGAAACCATCATGGGGCTCAAACGACGCGAAGTCTACGATAAGATCGGAGACACCCAGTCATACAGCGAGGCCGAGGCCCGTGCCATACTCAGTCGGTTCCAGGAACTGGAGGAACGTGAAAATGCACTTGACCGGAAATTCCAGACCGAACTGGCCGCCACCTTCTCGGCTACGCGAACCCTGAAACTTTTCCGGGCCGAACACGAATTCCGGAAAAGGCTGCTGCGGGAGTTCCGCAAGCGCAATGGCGGCAATCTGCCCTAAATACCGGCCTGCTAGCGGAAAATAAGCCGCGCCACCCGTCCCTTCCCGGCCGCATAAGCCAGTGAATCGTTGGCAAAACGCAGCGTATAAAAAGAGTCGTCCGACAAGCTTTGCCAGGTGGCACCGCCGTCTGAGGAGTAATCAATACCCGTGAAACCGACTGCCACCAGGCCCTGCCCGCCCGAACCGGGCACGAACTGCACGCAACTCTTATAGCCCGGCACGGCCCCGTCTGCCAGGAGCTCCCAGCTTTGACCCCCATCTTTGCTCCGGGCCTTGTTACCTGTATTTTCGTCTGGCAGGCTGTAATCGCCCCCCATGGCAAACCCGGTCTGAGCATCGTGAAAGGCCAGGCTGTAAATACCCTGAGATTCGCGCTGGTGGGCCACGGGAGACTGGAAGACCTCCCAGTGCTCACCCAGGTCGTCGGAGCGAAAGATCCGGCCCTTTGTGGTTGCTATCCAACAGCGGCTGCCTATTATGGCAATATTCGTGTTGCTGGCGGCAAAGGCCCCTTCCCCGGGCAGCGCCGGGGGCAGGCGGTCGCAGGGGACCCTGGCCCAGGTATGGCCGCCGTCTCGGGTGAGCAGTACGCTCAGGCAGCCGTTCCGGGCATCGCCTATTGCGAGGCCGTTGCGGTTGTCCCAGAATGCCATGGCGTCGTAAAAGACACCCGGGCCACTTTCTTGGTAAACCAGTTCCATCCCGGACTCGCCGGTTTTATACAACAGAGCCGGATCGCCTGCCGAGAGCATGAAAAAATCGGTGTCGGTATGGGCTACCGCGCGGAATTCGGGATATGCGCCTTCAAAACCCTGCCGCCCCATACGCACGCGCCGGTCAGACAGGGTATAGGTGCCAAACAGGCCTCCGCTGCCTGCAAACCCGACGCTTCCGGGCATGATTTCCAGTGCCCGGATGGAAATACTGTCTTCCAGCAGCGGCTCCAGGTGCACCTCGGTAAAAATCCGAGGTTCGGGCTGTTGGGCACAAGCGGCCCACAGCAAGGGCATTAGCAAGGCCAAAAGTCGTTTCATGGGGTTCGTTTTGGTTTAAAGATACCTTTATTCTTATCAAAACAATACCTTTGCCCCCTATGCGGATGCACCGGAATTTAGTGGAGGCAGTTCTCAGGGGACTGCAGGAGATTTTTCAGGATGGGGTCTACGCCGACAAGGCGGTGGAACGCCTGCTCAAGAGCGATAAACGCTGGGGCAGCCGAGACCGCGGCTTCGTGGCGGAGACCGTTTACGAAATTGTGCGCTGGAAGCGGCTGTACGCCGAGATCGCCGAGGTGCGCGAACCCTTCAGCCGGGAAGACTGGTTCCGGATTTTTGCCGTGTGGGCGGTGCTCAGGGGCCATGACCTGCCCACCTGGAAGGAATTCACAGACACGCCGCAACGCCGGATAAAAGGCCGCTTCGATACCCTTAAAAAAACCCGGAAGGTGCGGGAATCGATCCCCGATTGGCTGGATGAACTGGGCGAAAAAAGCCTGGGAACGCCCCTGTGGGAAGCCGAGCTGGCCGCTTTGAACCAGCCTGCTCCCGTTGTTTTGCGCACCAACACCCTGAAGACCACGCGGGCCGCCCTGGCCGAAGCCCTGCAGGCAGAAGGCTTTGCCTCAAGCCCCTTGCCCGATTACCCGGATGCCCTTCAGTTGGCTGAACGCGGCAATGTATTTGCCACCCGGGCCTTTGCCGAGGGGTGGTTTGAGGTACAGGATGCCTCTTCCCAATTGGTTGCCCCGCTGCTGGGGGCCGAACCGGGGATGCGCGTAATCGACTGTTGCGCCGGGGCCGGCGGCAAGACCCTGCACCTGGCCGCCCTGATGCAAAACAAGGGACAGCTGCTTGCCATGGATATCTACGGCAACAAGCTGCACGAACTCAAGCGGCGCGCGCGCCGCGCCGGCGCTTTCAACATAGAAACCCGCCCCCTGGACAACCCCAAGATACTGAAGCGGCTGCAGGCTAAGGCCGACCGGGTGCTGATAGACGCCCCCTGTACGGGTCTGGGGGTACTCAGACGCAACCCGGATGCCAAATGGAAGCTGCAACCGGAGTTTGTAAATACCGTTTGCGACACCCAGGCCGAACTGCTGCAGCGCTACAGCAAACTACTCAAACCGGGCGGGCGAATGGTTTATGCCACCTGCTCCATCCTTCCCCAGGAAAACAACCGGCAGGTAGCCGGCTTTCTGGCCTCAGAGGCCGGGGGCGAATTCCGCCTGCTGGAAGAACATCAGATAGCTGCCTCGAAATCGGGCTACGATGGCTTTTACCTGGCCCTGATCGAACGACTGCCACAAGGCCCGAAGACCGAAAGCACACCCGGGTAATCAACAGCCAGCCCCCTGTTTTGTTAATTATTCGATCGCACAGTTACGGGATAAAATAATACCTTTGTAGCTTCATTTGAAACCCTAACGAGCCGGCCTCATGATCCACTTTTTCGGCGACCCAGCGTCTCACCTTTACGCCCTGGAGTCGGGGCATCCCCTCACCCAGGAAGACATCCGGAAACTCAGTTGGCTCTTCGGCGACCAGCCGAAGCTCGAAGGGGCGTCTGTGGACGCCTTTTTTGTTGGCCCACGCGCCGCCATGGTTACCCCCTGGAGCACAAACGCCACCGAAATTGCCCAGAACATGGGCATCAAAGGCATAGTGCGCATTGAGTCGTACCGGCGGGTGGAGGCAGACGATTCCGGCTACGACCCCATGCTGTTCCAGAAATACCCCCGCCTGGGGCAGGAACTCTTCCACATCGAACACGAACCTGAGCCCATCAGGCCTATCGCCGATATAGCCGCCTACAACAGGGAAGAGGGCCTGGCACTCAGCGAGGAGGAAATTACCTACCTGCAAGACCTGTCGGCCCGCCTGGGACGCCTGCTCACCGATTCGGAGGTATTCGGCTTCAGTCAGGTGAATTCCGAACACTGCCGGCACAAGATCTTCAACGGGACCTTCATCATTGACGACCAGGAGATGCCCGATTCGCTTTTCAAGCTCATCAGGCGCACTTCCGAAACCCACCCGAATGACATCGTTTCGGCCTATAAAGACAATGTGGCGTTTGTAAAGGGCCCGCAGCTGGTGCAATTTGCTCCCCGGCGGGCCGACCAGCCCGATTTCTACCAGGAGTCCCCCTTTGACTCAGTACTGTCGCTCAAGGCAGAGACCCATAACTTCCCGACCACCGTGGAGCCCTTCAACGGGGCGGCTACCGGGTCTGGGGGTGAAATACGCGACCGGCTCGCCGGTGGACAGGGGGCCCTGCCCCTGGCAGGGACAGCTGTCTACATGACCGCCTATTCGCGCCTGGCCGAAGACCGGCCCTGGGAAGCCAACTTCCCGGCCAGGGACTGGTTGTACCAGACTCCCATGGATATTCTGATAAAGGCCTCCAACGGGGCTTCCGATTTCGGGAACAAATTCGGGCAACCCCTGATCTGCGGCTCGGTACTGACCTTTGAACACCAGGAAAACAACCGTTTCCTGGGCTTCGACAAGGTAATCATGCTGGCCGGGGGCATCGGCTACGGAAAAGCGGAACAGGCCCTGAAAGGTCATCCGAAGCAAGGCGACCGCATTTTGGTGATGGGCGGCGACAATTACCGGATCGGAATGGGCGGGGCCGCCGTGTCGAGTGCCGACACCGGGGCCTTTAGCTCGGCCATAGAACTGAACGCCGTACAGCGCTCCAACCCCGAGATGCAGAAACGGGCCGCCAATGCCATCCGCGGGCTGGTGGAGAGCGAGCACAACCCCATCGTCTCCATTCACGACCACGGGGCAGGCGGGCACCTGAACTGCCTGTCGGAACTGGTAGAGGAAACCGGGGGTGCCATTGCCCTCGACAAGTTGCCCGTTGGCGACCCCACCCTTTCTGACAAGGAGATCATCGGCAATGAATCTCAGGAGCGCATGGGGCTGGTAATGGCACCTGAAGACCTGGGCCTGCTCGAGCGCATAGCCGCCCGGGAACGGGCTCCCCTCTACGATGTGGGGGAGGTAACCGGCGACCAGCGCTTTACGTTTGCTTCGGGCGGGCGCAAGCCCATGGACCTGGCCCTGTCTGACATGTTCGGCAGCTCGCCCAAGACTATCATGCGCGACAGCAGGCTCGATTACCGGTACGAACCGGTTACCTATCAGGTAGAACACTTCCACTCCTACCTCGAACAGGTTCTGCAACTCGAGGCGGTAGCCTGCAAAGACTGGCTCACCAACAAGGTAGACCGCTGCGTGGGCGGACGGGTGGCCAAACAGCAATGCGCCGGCCCCCTGCAACTGCCGCTGAACAACTGCGGGGTAATGGCCCTCGATTTCAAGGGAAGGGAGGGCCTGGCTACCGCTGTGGGCCATGCCCCTGTTGCGGCCCTTATCGACCCGGCAGCCGGCAGCCGCATCAGCATTGCCGAGGCCCTGACCAACCTGGTCTGGGCACCGCTGAAAGACGGCCTGCAATCGGTTTCCCTTTCAGCCAACTGGATGTGGCCCTGCAACAATCCGGGCGAAGATGCCCGGTTGTACGATGCCGTGCAGGCGGCTTCCGATTTTGCCATAGCCCTGGGCATCAACATTCCCACTGGTAAGGACTCCCTTTCCATGAAACAGAAATACCCGGACCGGGAAGTACTGGCCCCGGGCACGGTCATTATCTCGGCCGCCGCGCATTGCACCGATTTGCGCAAGGTAGTGGAACCGGTTTTCCGCCTGCAAGGCGGGCCGCTTTATTACCTGAACCTGTCGGGCGGGCATTTCCAGCTGGGCGGGTCTTGCCTCGCCCAGGTGCTGGGGCGCATCGGACGGGCGGTACCCGATATTGCCGACCTGGGCTATTTCGGCAAGGCCTTCGATGCGCTGCAGGGGCTGATCCGCGACGGGCAGATCCTGGCCGGGCACGATGTGTCGTCGGGCGGACTGATCACCACCCTGCTGGAAGGGTGTTTTTCGGTGCCGGGGCTGGGGGCCGAACTGGACCTGAGCGACCTGGGCGAACCAGACACCGTAAAGTTGCTCTTTGCCGAGAATGCAGGGGTGGTAATCCAGGCACGCGACGCCCGAATCGAGAAACACCTGGAGGCTGCCGGGGTTGCCTTCCACCCGATCGGACAGGTAATCGACACCCCGGAGCTGCGAATCGTAAACCACCGCCAGCGCATGACCCTCGACGTTTCGGCCCTTCGAGATACCTGGTACCGCACTTCTTACCTGCTCGACCGCCGTCAGACCGCAGGCGATCTGGCTGCCACCCGGTACCGGGAATACAAGAACCAGCCGCTGCACTATGCGTTTCCGAAAAAATTCAAAGGGCAGTTACCGAGCCTCTCCACCCCGGTGGGCAACCGCCCAAAGGCCGCCATTTTGCGGGAGAAAGGCAGCAATTCGGAACGGGAGATGGCCCACGCCATGTTCCTTGCCGGCTTTGACGTGAAAGACGTGCACATGACCGACCTGATCAGCGGGCGGGAAACCCTGGAGGACATCCGCTTTATCGGGGCCGTGGGCGGGTTTTCCAATTCGGATGTGCTCGGCAGCGCCAAAGGCTGGGCGGGGGCATTCCGCTACAACGAAAAGGCCAACGAGGCCCTGCACCGCTTTTTCTCAAGGCCCGACACCCTCTCTGTCGGCATCTGCAACGGCTGCCAGCTGTTTATGGAACTGGAGCTGCTCCACCCCGACCACCCGCAGCACGGGAAAATGACCTATAACGATTCACACAAGCACGAGAGCGCTTTTACCTCGGTACAGATAGCCCGGAATCACTCGATTATGCTCGGCAACCTCGAAGGCGCCAGCCTGGGGGTTTGGATTTCGCACGGGGAGGGAAAATTCCACCTTCCTTACCGGGCCGAACGCTATAACATCGTGGCAACCTACGGCTATGAGGCCTATCCGGCCAACCCGAACGGCAGCGATTACAATGCAGCCATGCTCTGCGACGACAGCGGCCGGCACCTGGTGACCATGCCGCACATCGAGCGCTCCATCTTCCCATGGAACTGGGCCTGGTACGAACCGGGGCGGGAAGATGCCGTATCACCCTGGTTGCAGGCATTCGTGAATGCCCGCAAATGGATCGAGAAAAATTCGTGAATAAAACCCTAAACCCGATAGCATGAACGCCAACCTCACCATCTGGAAAACGGGCCGTGAAAGCGTGGCGCGCCTGCTCAGCCGGGTTCCGGACAAGCACTTCAACACCATCCCACACGGGTTCAGCAACAACGTGGCCTGGAATCTGGGCCACCTCATTGTGGTGCAGCAATCCCTGGTTTACCGCCTCTCGGGCCTGGACATGCAGGTACCCGCCGGGCTGAACGAACTCTACAAGCCCGGGACCCGCCCGGGCGAACCCCTGGGCACGGATGCCATAGGGGAACTCAGGGCCCTGCTGCTGTCTACCGTCGAAACGACCCTTGAAGATTATGCAAATGGCGCTTTCGGGCCGTTCATGGGCCTGACCACCAGCCGGGGTTTCCACCTGGAAACGCTGGAAGACGCCCTGGCCTTCAATAACTTCCACGAAGGCCTGCACACCGGCACCATCATGAGCCTGATGCGCTTGCTCTGATCGGCAGCCACCCCCAACTTCCTGCTAGTTGACGGGAACTTCTATCTCCAGATACATGGGATCGCCGTTGGCGTCGTCTCCCTGCCAGAATTTGAAGAGGTAGGTCTGGTTGAAAAGCACCTGGAAATAGAGGGTTTCCGTTTGTTCGGTAATCGCCTCGGTACAGGGCCCGGCTTCTTTCCGGGCGCCGATTACCACAACTTCGCGAACCGACTGAGAAGGGGTTACGATCTGAAAGGTTTCAAACTGCGTGCAGCCATCCGGCACCTGAAAGGTTATGGGGATAGTATACGTTTCACCATAGATGAAAGCGGCAGGCATATCCACCTCGGTCACCGCCAGTTTAATGAAGGTGGTCTGGGGGGAATCGTCGCTATTGTTGCACGAAGACAGGGGCAGCAGCAGGGTCAGCAAAAGAACCGGGGCAATGAACTTTCTCATAACGTAATTTTTAATTAAAGGTATCGATTCCGGAGCAGTTTCCCCAGAAATTGCAGCCGAAATCACGCCCGTGTTTAAGGGTGCCTATTGCGGAATTGACAACAGGCATGGGGGCAGATTGAGAAATTTGTTTAAAATACCGCGCTGTTTTCTTATTTTGCGAGGAAACCCAGAATTCCCCGTATGCAAGCCATTACCCGCCTTTTCGATTTCATGTATTACCAGCAACAGGCCTACGCCCTGGAAAAAGCCATGGTTACCAAGTACGACGGGGAATGGCAGGCCGTCTCATCTTCGGAATTCCTGGAGCAGGCCAACACCATAAGCCGGGCCTTGCTGCGTTTGGGGGTTAAACCCGACGACAAAATTGCCCTGATATCGATGACCAACCGCACCGAATGGAGCGTGATGGACACGGGCATTTTGCAGGTAGGGGCCCAGACCGTGCCCATCTATCCGACCATCTCGGAAGATGACTACGCCTACATTTTGAACCATTCCGGGTCTTCTTATTGCTTTGTATCGTGTACGGAAGTGCTTGAAAAGGTGCGTGCCATCCAGCAACAGGTGCCGGGCCTGAAAGAGGTGTACAGCTTTGACGCCGTTAAGGGCTGTAAGAACTGGGCCGAATTGCTTGAGGCCGGGGCAGACGCCTCGAACCAGGAGCAGGTAGAAGCCCGCAAGGACGCGGTGAAACCCGAAGACCTGGCCACGCTGATCTACACCTCGGGTACCACGGGCCAGCCCAAAGGGGTGATGCTCACCCATCACAACATTGTTTCGAACGTGCTGGCCAGCAAAGAACGGGTCCCTTTCGAAGCGGGAAGCCTGGCCCTGAGCTTTTTGCCGGTGTGCCATATTTTCGAGCGGATGATCCTCTACCTCTACCAGTACTGCGGCATCAGCGTTTATTTTGCGGAAGGGCTCGACAAAATCAGCGACAACCTGAAGGAAGTACAACCCAATGCCATGACCGTGGTGCCCAGGCTGCTCGAGAAGGTATACGACCGCATTATAGCCCGGGGGGCCGAACTGAGCGGGCTCAAAAAAGCCCTTTTCTTCTGGGCCGTGGACCTCGGCCTGAAATACGAGCCCTATGGGGCCAACGGCTGGTGGTACGAACTGAGGCTCTCCCTGGCCCGCAAGCTTATATTCAAGAAGTGGCAGCTGGCCCTGGGGGGCAACCTGCAGACCATGATCTCGGGAAGTGCCGCCCTCCAGGCACGCCTGGCACGTGTGTTCGGGGCTGCCGGTATCGCAGTCCTGGAAGGCTACGGCCTTACCGAAACCTCCCCGGTGATCTCGGTAAACGACATGCGCAACCGCGGCTGGAAAATTGGCTCGGTGGGCCGGATTATTAAGGACGTGGAAGTCAAAATCGCCCCTGACGGGGAAATCCTCTGCAAAGGCCCCAATGTGATGATCGGCTATTACAAAGACCCGGTGCGCACTGCCGAGGTACTCAATGCCGACGGCTATTTCCACACAGGCGATATAGGCGAGATCGACCCTGACGGCTTTTTGCGCATTACCGACCGCAAAAAGGAGATGTTCAAGACCTCAGGCGGCAAATATGTAGCGCCCCAGCTCCTCGAAAACCGAATGAAGCAATCGCGCTTTATCGATCAGGTGATGGTGGTGGGGGAAGGCGAAAAAATGCCTGCCGCTCTGATCCAGCCCAATTTTGAATTCCTGACCGAATGGGCCAAACGGCACGGGATTAACCTGAGTTCCCCTGCAGAGGCCGTAAAGAACCCGGAAGTGGTTGAACGCTTCCAGCAGGAGATCGACGACGCCAACAAGCACTTCGCCAAATGGGAAACCGTGAAGCAATTCCGCCTGACACCGGACGCCTGGACCGTAGATGGCGGGCACCTTACCCCCACCATGAAACTCCGGCGTAAAATCATCAGGGAGAAATACATAGACCTGTACCGAGACATTTACGGGCACGAGTAACCGGCCCCGGGCCACCCCCTTTGTCCTTCCGAAAATTTATATGTATTTATTATGCATGCATAATATATTTATGTATATTTGGACATCCCAGCGCCGCGCTATGAAGGAAATCACCATCGACTACGTACTCAGGGCCACCTGGCAGGCCGTGGCCCGCATGTACAACGAAGAGGCTAAAATCTTTGACAGTACTATGTCTGTAGGTTTTTGCCTGCTCAGCATAGACCCCAAGACCGGAACGCCCTCCACGGCACTGGGACCCAGAATGGGCATGGAAGCCACCAGCCTCTCGCGCATCTTGAAAAGCATGGAGCAGAAGGGCCTTATCGAAAGGAGGCCCAACCCACAGGATGGGCGCGGGGTATTGATCCACCTCACCCCCTTCGGGCTTGAAAAACGGGAAGATTCAAAGCGGGTGGTACTGCGTTTCAACGAGGCCGTGCGGCGGGAAGTTAGCCCACAACAGCTCGACAGCTTTTTTGAGGTGGCAGGCACCATCAACCAGCTGATTGCAGAAAAGAAGATCTACGACAAAACTCCCGAGTCGTCCGCGGCCGGGATCCATTCCAAGTGAAGCATACCGACCTATGAACAGACACATCAAGCACGTAGCCGTTATCGGCTCAGGGATTATGGGAAGCGGGATTGCCTGCCATTTTGCCAACATTGGCGTACAGGTACTCCTGCTCGATATCGTTCCCAGGGAGCTCACCGAAGCCGAGAAAGCCCGGGGATTAAGTTTGTCGGACGCGGCAGTCCGCAACCGCCTGGTGAACGATTCCCTGGCCAAAGCGCTGAAATCGAGTCCGTCCCCCATTTACCACCGCGACTTCGCCAAACGCATCCGCACCGGCAACCTGGAAGACCACATTGCCCAGGTTTCAGAGGCAGACTGGATCATCGAAGTGGTGGTGGAGCGCCTCGACATCAAAAAACAGGTGTATGAAAAACTGGAACAGCACCGCCGCCCCGGCACGCTGATCACCTCAAACACCTCGGGCATTCCCATTCGCTTTATGAGCGAGGGCCGGAGCGAAGACTTCAGGCGGCATTTCTGCGGGACCCACTTTTTCAACCCGCCCCGCTACCTGAAGCTTTTTGAGGTTATCCCCGGGCCTGACACCCAACCCGAAATACTGCAGTTCCTGGAGCAGTACGGGGAGAAATTCCTTGGGAAAACTGCCGTGGTGGCCCAGGACACCCCCGCCTTTATCGGCAACCGCATCGGCATTTACGGCATTATGAGCCTGTTTCATACCGTAAGCGAGCTGGGCCTGACCGTAGAAGAGGTAGACAAACTGACCGGCCCGGTAATCGGGCGGCCCAAATCGGCCACCTTCCGCACCGTGGATGTGGTGGGGCTCGATACATTGGTCCACGTGGCCAACGGCATACGGGAAAACTGCCCCAAAGACGAACGGCACGAGCTCTTCGGCCTGCCTGCCTATATCGGCACCATGGTAGAAAACGGATGGCTGGGCAGCAAATCGGGACAGGGCTTTTACAAGAAAGTGCGCAAGGATGACGGCTCGAGCGAGATTCTGACCCTCGACCTGGGCACCCTGGAATACCGCCAAGGCAAGCGGGCCGCTTTCGCCACCCTGGAACTCACCAAGACCATAGACGCGGTAATCGACCGCTTCCCTGTGCTGGTTTCGGGCAAAGACAAGGCCGGGGAATTTTACCGCAAAAGCTTCGGATCCCTCTTTGCCTATGTTTCGCATCGCATCCCTGAGATCACCGATGCCCTCTACAAAATTGACGACGCCATGAAGGCCGGCTTTGGCTGGGAACACGGCCCCTTCCAGATCTGGGATGCCGTGGGCCTGGAAAAAGGCATCGAAATGGCCCGGGAAGCCGGGCAGGACGTGGCGCCCTGGGTAAGCAAACTGCAAAAGTCTGGCGCAGCCTCCTTCTATACCGTACAAGACGGGGCCACCTATTGCTACGATATCCCGGCGGGCAAGCAGGCCAAAGTTCCCGGGCAGGACGCCTTTATCATCCTCGACAACATCCGCAAATCCAAGGCCGTGTTCCAGAATAACGGCGTGGTGGTGGAAGACCTGGGCGATGGCATCCTGAACGTGGAATTCCGCTCCAAAATGAACACCATTGGCGGAGATGTGCTGGCCGGCCTCAACAAGGCCGTAGACCTGGCCGAGCAGGATTTCCGGGGCCTGGTGGTGGGCAACCAGGCAGCGAACTTCTCGGTGGGCGCCAATATCGGGATGATCTTTATGCTGGCCGTTGAACAGGAATACGACGAGCTGGCCATGGCGGTAAAATATTTTCAGGACACCATGATGCGGATGCGCTATTCGTCCATCCCGGTAATCGCTGCCCCGCACGGCATGTGCCTGGGGGGCGGATGCGAGCTGAGCCTGCACGCCGACAAGGTGGTGGCCGCTGCCGAAACCTACATCGGCCTGGTCGAATTCGGGGTGGGCGTCATTCCGGGCGGAGGCGGCTCCAAGGAAATGACCCTCAGGGCCTCAGACAGCTACCGGAAAGACGACGTGGAGACCAATACGCTGCGGGAAAACTTTCTGACCATAGCCACTGCCAGGGTATCTACATCGGCCTACGAGGCCTTTGATACCGGCATCTTGCAGCCAGGCAAAGATGTGGTGGTGGTCAACAAAGACCGGCAACTGGCCACGGCCAAGGCCTACGCCCAGCTGCTGGCCGACGCAGGCTATACGCGCCCGGTGGAACGCACCGACATCAAGGTACTCGGCAAACAGGCCCTCGGCATGTTTTTGGTGGGCACCGATTCCATGAAAGTTGGAAATTATATCTCGGAGCACGACAAGAAAATTGCCAACAAACTGGCCTACGTGATGGCCGGAGGCGACCTGTCTGAGTCGAGCTACGTTAGTGAGCGCTACCTGCTCGACCTGGAGCGGGAAGCTTTCCTCTCACTCTGTACCGAGCGCAAGACCCTGGAACGCATCCAGCACATGCTCAAGGCGGGGAAACCCCTTAGGAATTAGAATTTGAACATGTGCCGATTTGAAAATTTGAAAATGGTAAAAGGAATAATAGCATGAGAACAGCCTATATCGTAAAAGCTTACCGCACGGCGGTGGGCAAGGCTCCGCGGGGGGTCTTCCGCTTTACCCGGCCCGACGAGCTGGCGGCCGAAACCATCGCCTACCTGATGGACCAGGTACCCCAGCTCGACAAGAAGCGCATCGACGATGTGATTGTCGGCAACGCCATGCCCGAGGCAGAACAGGGACTGAACATGGCCCGGCTTATCTCCCTGATGGGCCTGGGCATAGAGGATGTGCCCGGGGTAACCGTAAACCGCTACTGCGCATCGGGGCTCGAAACCATCGCCATAGCCACAGCCAAGATCCAGGCCGGAATGGCCGATTGCATCATTGCCGGCGGTGCCGAGAGCATGAGCTACATCCCCATGGGCGGCTACAAGCCGGTGCCCGATTACAAACTGGCCAAGGCCGGGCACGAAGATTACTATTGGGGCATGGGCCTTACGGCAGAAGCCGTGGCCCAACAGTACAAGGTTTCCCGTGAAGACCAGGACGCCTTTGCCCTGGCATCGCACCAGAAGGCCCTCAAGGCCCAGCAGGAAAAGAAATTTGACAGCCAGGTGGTGCCTATTCCGGTAGAACGAACCTATGTGAAGAACGAGAAGAAGGCCACCGAAAACTATACCGTAACTGCAGACGAAGGCCCGCGGGCCGATACCAACCTGGAAGCTCTCGGGCGCCTCAGGCCGGTCTTCGCCGCCGGTGGAAGCGTAACGGCAGGTAACTCGTCTCAGATGAGTGACGGGGCGGCCTTTGCCCTGGTGATGAGCGAAGACCTGGTAAAGGAGCTCGGGCTGGAACCCGTTGCCCGCTTGGTCAGTTATGCCGCCGTGGGAGTCGAGCCCCGAATCATGGGGATCGGCCCGGTATATGCCATTCCGAAGGCCCTGGAGCAGGCGGGCATGAAGTTGCCCGACATAGGCCTTATTGAGCTGAATGAGGCCTTCGCCTCCCAGTCGCTGGCCGTGATCCGCGAACTCGGGTTGAACCCGGAGATCGTAAACGTGAACGGGGGAGCCATTGCCCTGGGGCACCCACTGGGCTGTACGGGCGCCAAACTGTCGGTGCAGCTTTTTGACGAAATGCGCCACCGCAAAATGCAGGGCAACTACGGCATGGTAACCATGTGCGTGGGAACCGGGCAGGGGGCTGCCGGCGTTTACGAGCTGCTTTCATAAAACTGCCCGTAGAACAAATTAGCATACATCAATCTCGTAAACCTGATTACCATGAGTACCGAAACCCAAGAAAAAGACCTGTTGCGCGGCGGGCAGTTTCTCGTAAAGGAAACAGCCTGTGAAGACGTGTTTACCCTGGAAGACCTCTCGGAAGAACAGAAGATGATGCGCGAAAGCACCATCGAATTTGTAGACCGGGAACTTTGGGCGCACTGGGAGCGCTTTGAGAACAAAGACTACGCCTATACTGTGGCTTGCATGAAGAAAGCCGGCGAACTCGGGCTGCTCAGCGTGGCCGTGCCGGAAGCCTACGGCGGCATGGGAATGGGCTTTGTGGATACCGTGCTGGTCTGCGACTATATTTCGGGGGCCACGGGTTCGTTCAGCACTGCCTTTGGAGCCCATACAGGCATCGGCACCCTGCCCATCGTGCTTTACGGCACCGATGCGCAGAAAGCGAAATACCTGCCCAGGCTCGCCACAGGGGAATGGTTCGGGGCCTACTGCCTCACCGAGCCCGGGGCCGGTTCGGATGCCAATTCGGGCAAGACCAAGGCAGTCTTGTCGCAAGACGGAAAGCACTACCTGATCTCTGGCCAGAAAATGTGGATCTCCAACGCCGGGTTCTGCAATATGTTCATCGTTTTTGCACGGATTGAAGACGACAAATACATTACGGGCTTTATCGTTGAGAACGACCCGGAGAATGGCATCTCCCTGGGCGAAGAAGAAAACAAAATGGGCATTCATTCCTCCTCTACCCGCCAGGTATTCTTTAACGAGACCAAGGTGCCCGTGGAAAATATGCTCTCCGAACGGGGCAACGGCTTTAAGATTGCCATGAACGCCCTTAACGTAGGGCGTATCAAGCTCGCCGCCGCCTGCCTGGAAGCCCAGAGGCGCATCACCGACGAAGGGATACGCTACGCCAAGGAGCGGCAGCAGTTCAACACCCCCATAGTGAATTTCGGGGCCATCAAGGCCAAGCTGGCCACCATGGCCACCAATGCCTACGTGGGCGGGTCTGCCACCTACCGGGCTGCGCACAATATTGAGGAGCGCATTGAGCTGCGCAAAGCCGCCGGGCAACCGGCTGCCGAGGCCGAACTGAAAGGGGTGGAAGAATACGCCATTGAATGTTCCATTCTCAAGGTTGCCGTTTCGGAAGACGTGCAACAGACCAGTGACGAAGGCATACAGATCTTCGGGGGGATGGGCTTCAGTGCCGACACCCCCATGGAAAAGGCCTGGAGGGACGCGCGCATTTCGCGGATCTACGAAGGCACCAACGAGATCAACCGCATGCTTGTAGTGGGGATGCTGACCAAAAAAGCCATGAAAGGCCATGTAGACCTGCTCGGTCCTGCAACGGCCGTGGGGGAGGAACTCCTGGGCATTCCCTCCTTCGAAACCCCCGATTTCTCCGAATTGTTCTCAGAGGAAAAAGACTTGTTGGTGCGGCTTAAAAAAGCCTTCCTCATGATTGCCGGAAAGGCTGTTCAAACCTTCGGCACCGAACTGGAAGAACAACAGCAACTCCTGATGGCTGCAGCCGACATCCTGATCGAGATTTACATGGCCGAATCGGCCCTGCTGCGCACCGAGAAAAACGCGAAACGCTTCGGGGAGGAGTCTCAGGCCACCCAGATTGCCATGGCGCAGCTCTACCTGTACGACGCCACCGACATTGTGGTAAGGCGGGGCAAGGAAGCCATCGTATCCTTTACCAAGGGCGACGAACAGCGCATGATGCTGATGGGCCTGAAACGGTTTACCAAATATTACAACCAGCCCAATGTGGCCGAGTTGCGTGAGCGGATTGCCGATTCGGTAGCCGCCTCAGACGGATATACTTTTGACTAACTCAAATGACGCTTTTGGAGACAGAAGCCAAACCGCCTCCCCATTGGGAGGCGGTTTTGTTTTTGCCAGGGTAGCTATTTCAGTTAAAACTAATCGTGCCCTGCAGGCAGAAAATGAAAACGGTTGGAGTAGTCGAGCATCTGCTCGGGGAAACTCGCGGGCTGCCGCACGACGATGTCGGTGATCTCGCCCGCATCGTTGGTTACCGGTTCCAGCACAGGGTTCACAAAGCCGCTGTAGGGGGGCGATTTGAATTGGGTGTTCCGTTGCAGTACTTCGGCGTGCAGGGCCTGGTCAACTTTTACGCCGTAGCCTTCCACCAGGGCCTGGGCGGCTTCAAAATCGCCTTCTGACTTGATGCGCTGCGTCTCCCGCAGCAATTGCCCGAAGAGCTCGTGCAACTTCTGGTAATCATTGATGTTGTAATACGTTTTGCCGTTACGGCTCACCTTTTCGATGACGTTGTCGGGCAGGCCTTTCTCATAGACCCAGGCCGAAACCCACTGCCGGTTCACCATGTGGTCTTCCTCAATATCGTTTCCGGGCTCAATGCGGATGAGCTGGGTAACCAAACCGTTGCGGATATAACCGTCATAGGCTGCAATGCCCAGTTTCCCGGGGTCGTCTGTAAGGCCGAGCTCCTTCAGCTTCGGGTCCATCAGGTAGTAGAGCGCCAGCAGGTCGGCCCGTCCTTCTTCCAGGGTGGAGCTATAGTTTTTCAGGGTTTGTTTAGGGGTACCCACCCCAGGGTTGATCTGGCCCGAAGCATGGCCCACCACTTCGTGCAGGGCGGTATGCAATTTGTCGGCGAGTTCGCCATAGGCGATTTCCAGGTCGATTTCTTCCTGGTCGTTGGCAAATTCCCTCAGGCGGTCGGTACCTCCCGCCTGGCTGTAGGCCTCCACGATATTGCCCAGGGAAACAGATTTGCTGCCATGGGTTGCGCGAATCCAGTTGTTATTGGGCAGATTCACCCCAATAGGCGTGCTGGGCGAAGCGTCACCGGCCTCGCCGGCCACGATTACCGTTTTATAGGAAACACCCACCACGTTGTCCTTTTTATGTTCTTCCATCAGGGGGGAGTTGTCTTCAAACCACTGGGCGTTCTCAGAAAGCACCGACATTTTCCGCGACATTTCAAAATCCTTGATCTGGATGATGCTCTCATAGGATGCCTTATAACTCAAAGGATCGTTGTATACCTCTATAAAACCATTGATCCAGTCGATATTCCCCTCGGTGGAACTCACCCAGGCAATGGCGTAATCGTCCCAGGTCTGCAGGCTGCCGGTGCGGTAGTATGCGATCAGCAGCTCGATCGCCCGGGCCTGCTTTTCATTCTCGGCCACCCCTTGTGCCTTCTCAAGCCAGGAGATGATTTCGGTTATGGCCTGGCCGTACAGCCCGCCTTCCTTGTATACCTGTTCCACCAGGGTGCCGTTTTCACGCACCAGGCGCGAGTTCAACCCCACTTCAACAGGCTTGTCTTTGGCCCCGGCATCGGCCGCGGCATAAAATCGCTCTACCTCTTCAGAGGTCAGGTCAGGCCCGTACAGGTTCACGGCGCTGGCGGCCACATTGTCGTCGTCCTTCTTTTTGTTCACCTTTTTGGCATCTGCCTCATTGAACAACACCTCAAAGGCATCCCCGGTGAGCTCCGTGTCTGTTTCGGCCAGCAGGTAGTTCAGGTAGGCGGCATCGAACCCTGGGGGTATCTTGTCGTTGGAGTAATGGTGGTGAATCCCATTTGAAAACCACACGCGCTTCAGGTAGGTCTCAAAGGCTGCCCATTCTGAGGTGGTTTTATCCCCGTCGAAATTGCGGTAAATGTTTTCCAGAGCCTGGCGAATCAGCAGGTTATGCCGGTAATTCTGGTCCCAGATAATATCCCGGCCGGCCAGGCCCGCCTGGGTAAGATAATAGACCAGTTTCTTCTCATTCAGGGTCAATTCGTCGAAACCCGGTACCTGGTACCGGAGCACCCTCAGGTCGGCAAACTGATCCACAACGTATTCAAAGTCTGTGGCGGTTTCTGCGTTTACGGGATTCGTTTCGGGGGCCTGCTTGCAGGAATGGAGCAACGCCCCTGAAAGCAGTAAAATGGCTAGGAAATGCTTATTCATTACATGCGGAAATTTGGTTCCCTTAAAGGTAACCAAACGGCACCAAATAGCCCATTTTTAAGGAGGCAATTACAGGTAGCCGGCCAAGGCAGGGGCACACCCTTCCCCCCACCTGACCAGAAGATTCCCCCACCTCCTGCAACTTCCAATCTGCTCCCCCACAGAACAGGGCAATACGCCTTAGCCTGCACACAAAAAAATCGCCTACATTTGTTCGGCAACCAACTTTACAAATTATGAGAACACATACCCTCCTGGCGCTGTGCGCCATGATATTCGCCCAGCAACTTATCCTGGCACAAGACCATGCGCGGCGTGAAGCCCTTCAAAAAGACGTCGATGCCATCGAAGAGCAGGTCGTGGCCTGGAGGCGCGACATTCACCAGCATCCTGAACTCGGCAACCGGGAGGTGCGCACCGCAGCCCTGGTAGCCGACCACCTCAGGGCCCTGGGGATGGAAGTAACCACGGGGGTCGGTTATACCGGAGTGGTGGGCGTGCTGAAAGGCGGACAACCCGGGCCTGTTGTGGCCCTTCGCGCCGATATGGACGGCCTGCCGGTGCTCGAGCGCACCCCTGTGCCCTTTGCATCTGAGGAAACCGCCGTTTACAACGGGGTGGAAACCCCTGTGATGCATGCCTGCGGGCACGATTCGCATGTGGCCATTCTCATGGGTACGGCAAAAATCCTGGCCGACCATCGCAACGAGCTTAAGGGCACGGTCAAGTTTATCTTCCAGCCAGCCGAAGAAGGCGCCCCCAAAGGGGAAGAAGGGGGGGCAGAACTCATGATGAAAGAAGGGGTTCTGAAAAACCCGGATGTGGATGTGATTTTCGGCCTCCACATCAACGCCCAGCTGGAAGCCGGAAAAATCACCTATCGCCCGGGGGGCATGTTTGCCGGGGTGGCTGACCTGAAGATTACCCTGAAGGGAACCTCTTCGCACGGGGCCGAACCCTGGTCTTCGGCAGACCCTGTGGTAACGGCTGCACAAATCATCACCAACCTCCAGACCATCGTCAGCAGGAACGTAAACATTACCCAAAACGCGGCCGTGGTAACCATTGGCTCCATCCACGGGGGCAACCGGTCGAATATTATCCCGGAAACCTTGGAAATGCTGGGCACGGTGCGCACCCTGAGCGAGTCAGATGAACAGCTTATTTTCAAGCGTATCAACCAGATCGTGACCAAAACCGCCGAGGCCAACGGGGTTGAAGCCGTGGTGGAGCTCCCATACAGTTCCCATTACCCGGTAACATCAAACGACCCGGCCCTTACGGCGAAGATGCTGCCCTCCCTCGAGCTGTCGGCCGGGGCGGAGAACGTAATTTTGGTGCCGGCCGAGACCGGGGCCGAAGATTTTTCCTTTTTTGCCAATGCTGTCCCAGGCCTGTATTTCTATCTCGGGGGGATGCCCAAAGGGATGGACCCCAAGGCTTCGGCTCCCCACCACACCCCTGATTTCTACCTGGATGAATCGGGCTTTGCAACCGGGGTAAATGCCATGGTGAACCTGGTATTCGATTATATGGACCACCCGCAATAGGCTGCCAGGGCCATATTGCCGGAAGAGAACCACATGGAAACACCGCTGTTGGAACAGGCCTATAACCCGGAATCATTCCGGAAACTGGGCCATCAGCTTATCGATTTGCTCGCCGACCGACTGGGATCACTAAAAGCCGGGGAAGGCGACGTCTTGCACTTCCGGCTTCCGGAGGCAGAACGCGCTTTTTGGCAGCAGTACCTCCTTGATCAGGAGGCACCTCCCCTGGCGCAGACCGTACTGGAGCATACCACCCAGGTGCACCACCCCCGTTACATGGGGCACCAGGTTGCCCCACCCCTGCCGCTGGCGTCCCTGGCAGCCCTGCTTGGGGCCAGCCTGAACAATGGCATGGCTGTATATGAAATGGGAATGGCCCCCTCGGCCATGGAACGCCTGGTAACCGACTGGCTTTGCAGGCGTGCGGGCTACGGTTCGCAGGCAAGGGGTTTCCTCACCTCAGGGGGCACCCTGGCCAACCTTACAGGCCTGCTGGCTGCCCGGAGGGCACGGGGCAATTCTGACATCTGGAACGAGGGCTATTCGGGCAAGGAGGCCATTCTGGTGAGTGAGGCAGCACACTATTGTGTGGACCGGGCAGCCCGCATCATGGGGATGGGACAGGCCGGAGTACTCAAGGTTCCCGTAGATTCAGATTTTCGCATGGACACGGCCCAACTTGGCCCGATCTACGATCGTGCCCTGGCGGAGGGGCTGGAACCCCTGGCCGTAGTGGGCAGCGCCCCCTGCACGGCTACAGGCAGTTACGATCCCCTCGACCGCCTGGCCGATTTCTGCGAAGCGAAAAACCTTTGGCTTCACGTAGACGGGGCCCATGGGGGGGCTGCCTTCCTATCACAAAAGTACGGTTCGCTGGTGCGGGGCATCGAAAGGGCCGATTCCGTGGTCATCGATGGCCACAAGATGTTGGGGATGCCAGTGCTGTCTACGGCCCTGCTTTTCCGCAATGGGGCCGACTCGTATACCACCTTCAGCCAGGAAGCCGAATACCTGCTCACCGAAACGGAGGAAGAAGACTGGTACAACCTGGCCAAGCGTACCTTTGAATGCACCAAGCTCACCAGTTCGCTAACCTGGTTTGCCGTTTTAAAGGGGTATGGGGAAGCTATATTCACCGAATACATCGACCGGCAATACGATCAGGGCAGGCAATTGGCCGAACTGATACGCCAGCGCCCGGGCTGGGAACTGGCATGCGAACCCCAGTCGAATATCCTTTGTTTCAGGTTGCACCCGAAGGGGATAGACCCGGCCTCGTGCAACCGCCTGAACCGGCGCATCAGGCAACAGTTGCTGGAAGAAGGCAAGTTCTACATCGTCCAGACCAAATTGAATGGAACGGTGTACCTGCGAACCAGTTTGATGAGCCCGTTTACAACAAGGAGGCACCTGGTGGAGTTGTTGGATGCGGTTGAAGCAATGGCCTGAGGGTCCCCCCGCCCTCCCACCCGGGGGCAAGATAGCTGCCCACCCTGCACGATCCGAACACCCCCTGGTGTTCTCCCTTGCAAAACTTGCCCGAATTGGCTACTTTAAGCCTTTCAATAAGATGCGCCCCTTAAACCCTTCTCTGCTGCCCGCCGGAGCCCGGCTTCCAGCCTTCGGCAGGCTTTACCTGCTGCTGATGGCCGTGCTGTGCTGCCCTGGCATTTCCCAGGCTCAGGGCGATATCGAGATTTTTCTGTTGACCATAAACCTTGATGGGGATAGTCTTGGGGTGGGCCCCGCAGAAAACCTGACCCAGAACCCGGGCTACGACAATCAGCCCGCCTTCACGGCCGACGGGGCCCTGCTTTTCGCCTCGACCCGCAATGAACAGACCGACATTGCCCGCCTGGATTTGGCCAGCCGAACCCACGCCTGGCTGTGCGACACCCCAGGAGGCGGGGAATATTCTCCCCTGCCCATCCCCGGGCGCGAAAGTGTTTCAGCCATCCGGCTCGACACCAATGGCTTGCAGCGGCTTTATGCATACCAGGACGGCGAATCGCGCTTGCTTTTTCCAGACCTCAAGGTTGGTTACCAGGTCTGGGCCGGGCCTGACCTATTAATCTGTACGGTACTTCGCGACGAGGATATGGACCTGGTCAGGGCCGTTCCTTCCGGGCTTTTTACGGAGACCCTTCGGGAAGGGGTGGGACGCAGCCTGGCCCGAATTCCGGGCAGTGGCAAGATTAGCTATACCACCTATGATAACGGGCTGTTCCGGGTAATGGCGCTCGACCTGCAGACCGGCGCCGCCATACAGATCGCCACCCTCCCCGAAGGCGTACAGGACCTGTGCTGGCTGCCCGACGGCTCCCTGCTGTGCGGGGGGGACGGGGTACTGAGGCGCCTTAGGCCCGACAGGGCCCCCGATTGGCAGGTGGTGCACCGCTTTGACTCCGGCTTCGGCCAGATCAGCCGCATGGCCGTAAACGAGGCAGGGACCCTGCTGGCCCTGGTGGCAGAACAAGTAATAAAGCCGTGAAATTCCCGCACAACATCAGCCGCCTGGAGGCCCTGAGCGACGGGGTATGCGCTTTTACGGCCACCCAGATGGCGGGAGCCCTCTCTATCGTGCTGGCATCTTTGAATGCAGGTGTGTGGTGGGGCCTGCCCGGATTTATTTATGCCCTGCTCGGGCCCCTTTGTTACTGGCACGCCCCCTGGTTTGAACGAAAATTTAGCTTTGAAAATTCATGAAAAAACTATTGCTTATCGCCCTGCTGCTCGGCCCATTGGGGGCCAGGACGCAAACCGACCCCCGCATTTACGCCATTATCGACTCGGTTTCCGAAGCCCGCATCGGGCACGACGTGGCCACCCTGGCCGGATTCGGTACCCGCCACACCCTGAGTGACACCCTCTCTGAGACCCGGGGCATTGGTGCGGCCCGTCGTTGGATCAAAGCCGAATTCGATAAAATCTCTCAGGAATGCGGTGGGTGCCTGGAGGTTTTCTACCAGCGCAACCTGGTAAAAGCCGAAGAAAACACCCGCATTCCCCAGGATGTATGGGTGGTGAACGTCGTGGCCATTCTGCGCGGGAGTGTGAACCCCAACCGCATGGTGCTTATGAGCGGCGATATCGACTCGCGGGTGAGCGATCCGAACAACTTTACCTCCGATTCCCCGGGGGCCAACGACAATGCCAGCGGCATGGCGGGCACGCTGGAGGCTGCCCGCGTCCTCTCGAAATATTCCTTCAACAACAGCATTGTGTTTGCGGGCTTATCGGGAGAGGAACAGGGGCTATTCGGCGGGATGGGCCTGGCCGAATTCGCAAAAGCCGGCAACTGGGAACTCATCGGGGTACTCAACAACGATATGATCGGCAACATCAGCGGGGTGGATGGGGTGATCAGCAACCGCGACTTCCGCATATTTTCAGAGCCGGTTCCACCTACCGAAACGGAGCGCGAGCGGCAATCGCGCCGGTTTTACGGGGGGGAGGTCGACGGTGTTTCGCGCCAGCTGGCCCGCCACATCCACAAAACCACCCGAACCTACATGCCCGAGATGAACCCCATGCTCATCTACCGCCTCGACCGCTTCGGGAGGGGGGGCCACCACCGGCCCTTCAACGACCTGGGCTTTGCCGGAGTGCGCATAATGGAGGCCCACGAGAACTATACCCAGCAACATCAAGACATCCGTGTCGAAGACGGGATACACTACGGGGATGTCCTGGAGCATGTAAACTTTGGCTACGCCGCCAAACTCACCGCCGTGAATGCCATTTCCATGGCTTCCCTGGCCTGGGCCCCACCAGCCCCTGAGCAGGTGGAAATCGGCGGAGTGGTAGAAGCCTCGGCCCGCCTGCGCTGGAAACCGGTTGCAGGCGCCACCGCGTATCGCGTTTACTGGAGGGATACCACCTCACCTACCTGGGACTACTACCGTGACACAGGCAGCCAGACCGAGGTAACCCTGGAAGGCATTGTGATCGATAACTTTTTCTTCGGCGTTGCTGCCATGGGCCCCGACGGGCATGAAAGCACGGTAAGCTTCCCCAGTGGGGTATACCGAAACTGATGCGCAACAGGGGTCGTGCATTTGGTCTTTTAGCTGCCCTGGCGGCACTGCTGGCCGCCTGCTCGGGCGGCGGGCGGGAAGAAGCTCCGTATCTGCCCGACATGAACGCCCTGTTCCTGGAATACAACCGCCTCGACAGCCTGGGCCGCTACGCAGAGCTGGGCGATCGCCTGCTGGAAGAAAATCGCGACCTGCGGGCCTCTGAGCTCTACCTGGCCGCTGCCCATGCGTACCAGCGAGTTGGGAAGCCCGATACAGTAGTGTCTTTGCTGCACCACGCTATCGATGCCGGCATGGCCAACCCGAAAATCCTGGACAAGTTTGACGCCCTGGAGCTGCCGGTGGCAGACCCTGCCCTGAACCGGTTGTACGACCGCCTCGACTCCATTGACGGGACCTTGGCCATGGTATCGAACTTCGATTTGGAAATGCGCAGCATGGCGGCCTTCTGGCCTTATTTCGACCGCGCATTGGCCGACACCGCCCAGGCCCGTAGCCAGCTGCAGGCCTTCATTCTGAGCGGCCCCCCGGAGCTGCGCGACTACTATGTGATCCGATACGGAAGTATAAACCAGATGTACGGGCAGATGATTAACGCCGCCCCCGGCTACTACCGATACCTCGAGGGCCAGTTCAATCCCGACAGCTTGCGGGCCATGAAAGCACTTGCCGCCCGATGGATGGAAACGTTCCAAACCCTTTACAGCGAAGCTGTTTTTCCGAAAGTCTACGTGGTACCGGGTATTTTAAACTCCGGCGGTACCGCCTCGGAAATGGGCATGTTCCTGGGGGGCGACATGTACGGTAAAAGCGCCGGCATGCCTACCGAAGAACTGAACGACTGGCAGCGGAATTCCATCATGGGGGTTACCGACCTGCCCCGGCTCACGCTACACGAGCTAATGCACTTTCAGCAGAATTACCAGGACGACGTGTACGATGATACCCTCCTGGCCGGCGTTATACAGGAGGGCGTTTGCGATTTCCTGGCCGAACTGTGTTCCGGCATCGCCATGCAGAACGAAAACCTCCGGTTCCTGGAAGACCCGGCGAACCATATGCAGGTCTTTTCCGACCTGCAAGTTGAACTCCTGGGGGTCGATACCTCAAAATGGCTGTACAACGGCGATGCTGTCGAAGACCGGCCACACGATTTGGGCTATACCGTGGGGTACCTGATCACCAAATCCTATTACGAAAACCAGGCCGACAAGCCACAGGCGGTATGGGACCTGCTCAACACGGACGATTTTACCTCGATCTTGCGTGGCAGCGACTACGCCGGCCTGTTGCCGCAAAGCCGGCCTGTAACCCGATAAGAAACATGACTACAAAGACCGCTATAAAACCTATTATGCACAGCCTGCGAAAAGCCTATGGGGCTGCCGCCCTCCTCTTGCTCACCCTAAGTGGCGTAAATGCCACGGCCCAGCAAACCTTTACGCGCCAGGATTCCCTGAGGGGCAGCATTACCCCGGAGCGCAGCTGGTGGGACCTTACGTATTACGACTTGTCGGTTTCCGTAGACCCGGAGCACCAAACCCTATCGGGGAGCAACGGCATCAGCTATAAGGTACTGGAGCCCGGCCATCGCCTGCAGCTAGACCTGCAACCGCCCCTGAAAATCGACGCGGTAATGCAGGACGGGCAGGCACTCGCTGTGCAGCGCGAGGGGAACGCCCATTTCATAACCCTGGTAAAACCCCAGCGGCCGGGCGCAATCGAAACCCTTACCGTTCAGTATTCCGGGGCCCCGCGGGTGGCCGTACATGCCCCCTGGGACGGGGGCTTTTCCTGGACGAAAGATTCGGCAGGGCAGCCCTTTGTGGCCACTTCCTGCCAGGGCCTCGGGGCCAGTGCCTGGTGGCCCGTAAAAGACCATATGTACGATGAGCCCGACAGCATGGCCATCGCGGTAACCGTGCCCAGGGAGCTGATGGACGTCTCCAACGGCCGGCTCCGGAAAGTCGAGGAAGGCAGCGGCACCCGCACCTTTCACTGGTTTGTAAGCAACCCCATCAACAACTATGGGGTCAATGTAAATATTGGCGATTACGTGCATTTCGGGGAAACCTATGCCGGCGAAAAGGGCCCGCTCACCCTCGATTACTACGTATTGCCCGCCGATCTCGAAAAGGCCAGGGAACAGTTCAAACAGGTGCCGGGCATGCTGGAAGCCTTTGAACACTGGTTTGGCCCCTACCCCTTTTACGAAGACGGGTTCAAGCTGGTGCAGGTACCTTACCTGGGTATGGAGCACCAAAGCTCGGTTACCTATGGAAACAAGTTTCAGAACGGCTACCTGGGCCGCGACCTCTCGGGCACCGGGTGGGGGCTCAAATTCGACTTTATCATCATCCACGAATCGGGGCACGAATGGTTCGCCAACAATATAACCTACCGGGATATAGCCGACATGTGGATCCATGAAAGTTTCACGGCCTACTCCGAAAACCTGTACCTCGACTATCACTTCGGCACCCAGGCCGCCGCCGAATACACCATCGGTACCCGCAAGAACATCCGCAACGACCGGCCGATTATTGGCGCTTACGACGTAAATAACGAAGGTTCGGGCGATATGTACTACAAAGGAGCCAACATGTTGCATACGTTGCGGCAACTTGTTGAAGACGACGCCATGTGGCGCGACATGCTGCGGGGGCTCAACCGGGAGTTCTACCACCAGACCGTGACCACCCGCCAGGTAGAAGACTATATGAGCCGGGCCTCGGGCAAAGACCTCTCGGCCTTTTTCGACCAGTACCTGCGCACCACCCTGATTCCCACCCTGGAATTCCGAAGCGCGGGAGACATCCTGGAATTCCGGTATACCGACATCGTGGAGGGATTTGATATGCCCATTCGCATGGTGGCCGCAGGGGAAACCCGCTGGATCTTCCCAACTGCCGACTGGAAGTCGGAACCCCTTCCCAAAGGGGCCGAACCGACCTTTGACCCGAATTTCTACATCGCAATAAAACCTGCCAACAAACCCTGAAGAAGGGGCCTGGAGGCACCAACTGACACCCCATGAAAAAACTACTTATTCCCATCGTAGGCCTATCCCTGCTGGCCGCCTGCCGGCAAAACCCGGCCCCGGAAGCCCAGGCCGGCATTGTCAGCCCTGCGGCAGCTACCCGTATCGACAGCCTGCTGCAGGATTTTGTGAATACCGGGCAGGTGGCGGGCATTTCGGCCCTGGTATTTGAAAAAGGGCAGGAAGCCTATTTCGGCGCCTACGGCTGGTCAGACCGCGACAAGGCAGTCCCCATGGCCCGCAATACCCTGGTACAGATCTATTCGATGACCAAGCCCCTTACGGGCACGGCCCTGATGAGCCTTTACGAGACCGGGGCCTTCAATCTGGACGACCCGCTCACCCAATACGCCCCCGAATTTGAGAATATGCAGGTGTATACCGGGGTAGATGCCCAGGGCAACATGTTGTTGGAGCCTGTGAAGAGGCCTATCAGTATTCGCGACATAACCCGGCATACGGCAGGCTTCCCGAACCGCCCCGATATCCCGGGCCTGAGCGAAGCCCTGGCTGCCGCCGACCCGTTGAACCGGGAAAACACCCTGGAGCAGATGGCCGCCAAGTTCGGGGCCCTGCCGCTCTGGTTCCAGCCGGGTTCGCAGTGGGAATACGGCCCCAGCGTTGATGTGCAGGCCTTTATGGTCGAGCGCATCTCAGGCCAGCCCTACCGGGAGTACCTGCGGGAGCATGTACTCGACCCTTTGGGCATGAGTGATACGCGCTATTTCGTGCCCGAGGAAGACCGTGGCCGTTTTTCGGCAATGTACCGGTTGGATACAGAGACCGGAAGCCTTACCCAACTGCCCGATTCCACAGCCAAGATCGAGCAATTCCACCACTGGCCCCTGGCAAGGGGCGGGTGGGGCCTTACGGCCTCTATCGACAATTACATGCGCTTTGCCCGGATGATGCTGGGGAAAGGGACCTTGGACGGGGTACAGGTGCTCAAGCCGGAAACCGTGGCGCTCATGGCCACCAACCACCTGCCCGACAGCGTTACAGAGCGCTCCTGGCTGCCCGGCAAGGGACGGGTCGGATTCGGCATCGATTTCGCGGTGCGGGTGGCCCCGGCAGAAACGGCCGAGGAAAACAACGGCGTGGTAGGCGAGTTCTTCTGGGATGGGGCAGCCAGCACCCTGTTCTGGATCGACCCCCACAACGACCTTGCCGCAGTCCTGTTCGTGCAGCTCTTCCCCTATGACCCGATCAAGCTGCATAAAAAGTTCCGGGATGCCGTGTACGGCCCCTATACAAAGACCGCCCAGCCTAACCGGCATTAGACCGATTATCACCAAATAAAAAGGGGTGCCAAAACACCCCTTTTTCTGTTTGATTTACCGGCTTTTACCGGAACTGTATACCGGTAAGGGCAATCATGCCCGGGTCGTCCCCTTCTGAGGCCTGCCGCTTGAAGGTCAGGTAAATGGTCTGTTTGCCTGAGAGTGCTTGGTTGAACACCACTGGGATACCCGTACCGGGCCCACCACTTATGGGGGTGTTCAGCTGGCCGGCTCCGATGAGTTCCCCGTCAGGGCTGCCCATGTGCAGCTCAAAATCACACCCCGCGGCAGGTGGGTTTTGCCACCCGGCCATCAGCAGGAGCATTTTTACTCCGGTAAGGTCATATCCTTCCAGTTTCAGGCTGCCTTGTGCGGCATTGAGCAAGGCCAGTTTCATCCCGCCGAAGGCCATGGCCTGCATACCCTGCAGGTCCATTTTTTCAGAGGGCGCAACCTGGTTGCCGCTAAGGGCTACTACCGAGGAGCCGGTTAGCGCTTTTACCCCGTTCATGCCCTCGTCAGTATAGGTGGCGGTGAGCACCAGGGTATTGCCCGTCTGGGTGGCATCGGGCATGATTGTCCCCTCCAGGGGCAGGGAAGCCGCGCGTTCGCGCGTATCGGCCAGGGAAAGTACATAGGTGGCGATCTGTTGCCGTTCGGCAGCAGAGATATTCGGGTGGGCGGGCATCATAACCTCGCCCCACACGCCGCTGCCCCCGGTGGCGATTTTCTCCATCAGGTAGCGCATATTGGTATTGCGTCGGCCCTCCTGATATTTCTGCGAAACCAGCATGTAGGCCGGGCCGATGGAAGGCTCATTCTCTTTGTGGCACGATTTGCAGTCGAGGCTTTGAGTGAGCGCCTTCCCGCTGATTTCGGCCGAGGCCTGCTGGTGGCCCATGTTCATGGAAGCCTCATCAAATCCTTCCCGATAGTCAACCGAGACATAATAACTGCCTGGGGCGGGTGAAACGGGCTCTCCCTCGTCGCTCACGCTCACCTTGTAGCGAATCGGAGCACCCGGCACGAAGAACGACTGGTTGCCGCCTTCCAATGAAATCTGCAGCCCGGGGCGCGTATTGCCCACGTAAATGGTTTGCTGGATGGGCTCAGAAATACTTCCGTTGACATCCCTGGCCCGAACACTCAGCTGGAATTCCCCATTGGCCATATAGGTGTAATCGAGGGTGGCGGTCTGGGTAACCAGGCTGTCGCCATTGCCCAGGTTCCAGACATAGCTCATGGCATCGCCTTCCAGGTCGTTGGCTTTCAGGGTGGCCTGCAGCTTCAGGGGCGCCTGCCCCGAGGAAAGGTCGATTTCCAATCCTTCGATCATCGGCGGGCGATTGCCACCGTTGAATTCAATATAGCTCAGGCCGCTGTCATCGTTTTTGGTAAACCAACTGGTCCCGTACTCCAGCAGGTAGACACGGCCGGTAGGGCCTACCTCCATATCGATCAGGTTGTTGAGTTTGATGTCGGCGCCAAAGGGGATCATCTTGTTGAAAGTGCCATCGGGGAAAAGCTCAACCGATTTCATCCAGCCACGTATCCAATCGAATACAAGAACCTTGCCGTCGTAGAAGTCGGGCAGGGAACCTGCTCCGTTATAGAGGTCTTTGTAATAGGCAGGGCCGGCCATGGCGTTGCGCCCGCCCGATGCTACCTGCGGGAATTCGGCGCTCTCCCCGTAGTGGTAGTACACCATGGCGGGTTGGGCCGGGGGCAGTTCGCGAAGCCCGGTGTTGTTGCGGGAATCGTTGATCGGGTGCTCCGGGTCATAAGCTGCCCCGCTCTCGCCCGTGGCGTAATTGTAGGCGCGGTAGGGCTTGTTGTCGGCGATAAAGAGCGGCCAGCCGAAGTTTCCTGCCTGGCGCGCCTGGTTGATTTCGTCATAGCCGCGGGGCCCGCGGGTCTCCAGGCTGTCGGCGCGGGCGTCGGGGCCCACGTCGCCCCAATAGAGGTAGCCGTTTTTGGGATCTACCGAAATCCGGTAGGGGTTGCGGTGGCCCATGGTGTAAATCTCGGGCCGCGCGCCTTCGGTACCCTCAGGGAAGAGGTTGCCCTCGGGGATGCTGTAGGTACCGTCTTCATTCACGCGGATGCGCAGAATCTTGCCCCGCAGGTCGTTGGCATTGCCAGAGGTACGGCGGGCATCGAACTGCTCGCTGCCCGGCAGGTCGTTCAGGGGGGCGAAGCCGTTGTTCACATATTTTGCGTCGGCCTGGTTAAAGGGCGTCGAATTGTCCCCGGTGGAGAGGTAGAGCAGCCCGTCGCCCCCGAAGGCGATGGAGCCCCCGGTGTGGCAGCAGATCTCCCGGTCGCTGTGCAGTTCCAGGATAACCTGTTCGGAAGCCAAGTCGAAGTTGCCGTCGTGGTATTTAAAGCGCGAAAGGCGGTTGATCTCGGCATCGCCGGTTGGGGCATAATACACATAGATCCAGTGGTTTTTCGCGTAGTCAGGGTCTTTTTGCAGCCCCATTACCCCTTCTTCGGCATTCACACCGGGGGTATGCAGGGTTTTGTGGTACACGTCGAGCAGGGCCACCTGGCGCAGCGTGTCATTGACCTTGTCGTAAAGCATGATTTCGCCACGGCGCTGCGAAATGAGCACGTCTTCGTTGGGCAGGACGGTCATCTCAGTGGGCTCAAAGAACTCGCCCACCACCAGGGGTACCTTGGAGAAGCGGTTGGCCTCGGGTGGAATCTGCGAATGGGCCATGTCGTAATCGAGTTCCAGGTTTTTGCCTATGGCGTACGTTATGCCCCCCAGAACGTGTTTCAGGTACAGCTCTTCCGAGAAGCTTTCATCGGTATGGCCGAGGGCCGTGTAAAAGGCCCGGCCGCCGTCGTACTCATGGTACCAGGCCATGGGGTGGTAATCCCCGTTGAGACCGCCCTGGTAGGTAGACTCGTCAATGGTGAGCAGCACGTTCAGGTCGGGGTTGATCTTTTTGAAATTGTACATCTCATCGGTACGGTGCCAGACCGTGTCTTGAAAGAAGGAAGTGGCGGGGTGGTTGGTAGCCTTGATATGGAAGTCTGCCTCAGGGGTGCCGGCCGGGTGGCTCAGGAAGTAGGCCCCTGCCAGCTTGCCGTACCAGCCCCAGTCGTATTCGGTGTCGGTGGCCGCGTGGATGCCCACATAGCCCCCGCCGGCCTGGATGTACCGCTCAAAGGCGGCTTCCTGGGCTGCGTCGAGCACATCGCCTGTGGTGCTGAGGAAGATTACCGCGCTGTACTGCTTCAGGTTTTCTTCGCTGAAAGCCGCAGCGTTCTCGGTGGTGTCTACGGCAAAGTGGTTGTCGGCCCCCAGTTTCTGGATGGCTGCGATCCCCGCTGGTATCGAGGCATGGCGGAAAGCCATGGTTTTGCTGAATACCAGTACTTTAGGCTCGCCATCGCGTTTTTTGCTGCACGAGGCGAACAACATCAGGACAGCCAGTGCCCCCAGAAGTATTCTCAATCGGTTCATGAAATGGAAGTTACTGTTAGCTTGTTACAATTTGACTAATGTACAATTTACACCTCTAAGCTTCCAAATTCCTGAAAACTTTCGTGTATTTTTAACACAAGATGTTTTATGTGTAACAGCCTGGCTGCAGGTATTTAAGCTCCCAACCATGATCACGAACCGTTTTTTTTGCATACCGGCACTGCTTGCCGGGGCTCTGGCCTTGCTCGGCTGCCAGCAGCAACAGGTTGCGCTGCGGGGCCCCCAATCTGTCTTGATTGACCATGTTCAGGTGGTCGACGTGGTGCACGGCCAGATCCTGACCAACCGCCAAATCGCAATAGATTCGGGTCGCATCGTCTCTATCGGAGACGAAGTTGCCGATCCCGGGTCGTATGCCACACGGATAGACGGGCAGGGCGCCTATGCCGTGCCCGGGCTTACCGAAATGCACGCCCACATCCCCGCTCCGCCCGCTACGGACGCCCACATTGAGGAAACCCTGTTTTTATACCTCGCCAACGGGATCACCACCATCAGGGGCATGCTGGGGCATCCCCGTCACCTGGAACTGCGCGAGCGCCAGCAGGCAGGGGAACTGCTGAGCCCGCGCATTTTCACCTCCAGCCCGTCCCTGAACGGAAATACGGTGCCCAGCCCGGCAGCAGCCGCTCGCCTGGTGCGGCAATACGCCGCCGAGGGCTACGATTTTTTGAAAATCCACCCCGGCATCGAGCGACCTGTTTTTGACACCCTGGTCAAGACCGCTCGTGATGCCGGCATTCCCTTTGCCGGCCACGTGCCCGTGCAGGTAGGCATCCGCCATGCCCTGGAGAGCGGCTACGCCACCATCGACCACGTGGACGGCTATCTCGAGGGGCTGGTGCCCGAAACAGCAGGGGTAAAACCCGAAGAAAACGGCTTTTTCGGATACAGTTTCACACCCCTGGCCGATACCACGAACATTGCAGGCCTGGTAGCCCTCACCCGTGATAAGCAGGTCTGGATCGTGCCCACCCAAAGCCTTTTCGAACGCTGGTTCGCCCCCACCGATGCCGACAGCTTGCTGGCAGAACCCGAAATGCAATATATGGCCGCTGAAACGCTCCGGAACTGGAAAAATTCCCACCTTCAATACCTGGCCGACCCCACCTGGAGCAAGCAGCAATGGGTCGCTTTCGACGCCCTGCGCCGGCAGCTCATCTACCGCCTGTACCAAGACGGCCACGGCTTGCTGCTGGGCTCAGACGCCCCACAGGTCTTCAACGTACCGGGCTATTCCATCCATCACGAGATCGACGCCATGCGCCGGGCAGGTATCCCCCCAGCGGAAATCCTGCGAATGGGCACCCTGTACCCGGCCCGTTTCTTTGGCACGGCAGCCGACACGGGCAGCCTGGAAGCGGGGAAGGAAGCCAGCCTGTTTCTGGTAGGCGGAAACCCCCTGGAAGACCCTGCCGCCCTGCAGGCTGTGCACGGGGTAATGCTCAAGGGGCATTGGATGGACCGCGATGCCCTCGATACCCGGCTGAAGGAGATAGCCAGGGGCAAAAACCCATAGCCTGGCAGAACAGCCCGGAATAGCCATTTTTCGTTTACCTTATAATTTTCTGGCATGAAACGCAACGACTTTCTCAAAACCACCGCCCTGGCCAGTGCAGGGCTGGCCCTGTCGGGGCCTTTGGCAGCGCACAACAACAGGCCTGCATTCCTGAACAAACTGCCCAATCTGGGTATACAACTGTTTTCGCTGCCCCTCCTGCTGGAAAAAGACCTGGAAACCGCTTTGGGCCTGCTCAAGGAAATGGGGTATGCCGAAATCGAGCTCTATGGCCCCTACCCTTTCAGCGACTCCAACAATAAGGAACGCTGGGCATCCCTTGCACCGCTGCTCGGGTTTTCGGGCAGCGGATACTACGGGCGCGACGAGGCCTCCTTTAAAGAACTGGCGACTCATTACGGCCTGCGTATCCCGTCACTGCACACCGACCTGGACACCCTGGAGCGCCACATGCCAGCCCTGGGGGCGGCAGCACGTGCCATGGGGGCCTCATACGTAACCCTCCCGGCCATTCCGGACGACCAGCGAAAGACCCTGGAAGACTACAAGCGGATGGCGGACCGTTTCAATGCCATCGGCAGGGCTGCCCAGGCAGAGGGTATCCGTTTTGCCTATCACAACCATGGTTACGGGTTGCAACCAACCGATGGGGTGGTGCCTTTTGAGCTCCTGGTCGACCATACCGATCCCGGCCTGGTATTTCTTGAAATGGATATTTTCTGGACCACGGCGGGCCGTGCCGATCCGGTTGCGTATCTCAAAAAATACCGGGGCCGGTATGCCCTGATGCACCTTAAAGACATGATGGAACTACAGCACTTTGCAGGCGACGGGGGCGATGCAGGCCAGTGGATGGCCCTCTTCCCGAACATGGCCTCGGCCGGGTCGGGCGTGCTGGATCTGGACGCTATAGTAAGTACAGCCCTGGAAACGGGGGTGGAGCATTTCTTCGTGGAACAGGACATGGTGGCCAACCCGGCAACCGCCCTGAGAGCAAGCCTGGACTACCTGAAATCGCTGTGAGAAATTGGGTGGCGGGCGGCCAGGTCTGGGTATGTTAAATTTTAGGCGCCCGATTAAACGATTCCGGCGTTCCGGAGTCTAATAACGGCATGCCGTTATGGGCGTAACCCTATAGCGCCGGGCAGCCACAAACATAATTTCAACTCACGTAAACAAAACACAAAACCATTAATTCTGCTAGTATTATGAGAACATTCCTGATTGCTTGCTGCAGCCTGATGGCTGGCCTTACCCTTCAAGCCCAGTCGACCTGGGCGGCCGACAAAGCGCATTCCCAGATTCAGTTTGAAATTACCCACATGCTGATTTCCACAGTTGCGGGAAATTTTGGCGATTTCGAGATATCGGCCGTGGCCGGGGAAGCCTTTTCTGACCCGCAATTTACGGGCAGCATTAAAACCACCAGCGTAGACACCGGCGTGGAACGCCGCGACAACCACCTGCGTAGCGCCGATTTCTTCGAAGCGGAAACCTATCCCGAAATGACTTTCGTAACCACATCGGTTCAGGCTACGGGCGAAAAAACTTTTGATCTCAATGGAGACCTGACCCTGCATGGGGTCACTAAAGCCGTAACCCTCAAAGGGTCGGTCACTGGAGTTATCACCGACCCGCGGAGCCAAAAGCCCAAGGCCGGTGTAAAATTGACCACTACCATAAACCGGAAAGACTATGGTGTGGGCACTTCCATGGGCATGGTGGGCGACGAGGTGGAAATCACCATCCGCCTGGAAATGGCACAACAGTAAAACATCCAGGCTTCTGGCCTGACCAACCTAAACCGCTTGACAATGAGAACACCGCACATGCGAATTACGATGCTGGGCGCTGCCGCCCTGGCCCTTGCCCTGTTTGCCGGCTGTAGCCCAAAATGGAAAGAAAGCCCGAAAGAAGGCTACATCCTGGTCGAAAACGAAGGGGGTCAAACCCTGGGTTATTCCCCCGCTTCGGGCGTGACCCTGCTCACGGTAGACCGGCTGGCCTTCAAGGACCTGAACCGCAACGGCAGCCTGGAGCCCTATGAAGACTGGCGCCTGCCGGCCGGGGAACGGGCGGCTGACCTGGCCGGGCGCATGTCGGTGGAACAGATTGCCGGGCTCATGCTCTACAGCGCCCACCAGCGGATTCCCGGAGGCGGATTTCGCGGGGGTGACACTTATAACGGCAAATCGCAGGAAGAGAGTGGGGCCCGGTCATTCGACCTGACCGATCAGCAGCAGAAATTTCTCACCGACGACAACCTGCGCCACGTACTGATTACCACCGTAGAAAACGCGGCGATTGCGGCTCAGTGGAACAACAATGTACAAACCCTGGTCGAGGGCCTGGGCCTCGGTATCCCGGCCAATAACAGCACCGACCCGCGGCACGAGGCCCATTCGGACGAGGAATATACCATGGGCGCCGGGGGCGACATTTCGCGTTGGCCCGGCTCCATTGGCCTGGCAGCCAGTTTTGACCCTTCCCTGGTAAAACAATTCGGCCAGATTGCCTCGGTAGAATACCGGGCACTGGGCCTGGCAACGGCCCTATCACCCCAGGTAGACCTGGCAACCGATCCGCGCTGGTACCGTTTCCCCGGCACCTTCGGGGAAGAGCCCCATCTGGCTACAGATATGGCCCGGGCCTATGTAGACGGGTTCCAGACCTCCTCCCCTGAAAAAACCATCGCAGGGGGCTGGGGTTACGAAAGCGTGAATGCCATGGTGAAACACTGGCCCGGAGGAGGCGCCGGCGAAGGCGGGCGCGACGCGCATTACGGCTTCGGGAAATTCGCCGTTTTCCCCGGAAACAATCTGGAGATGCACAAAATCCCATTTGTCGATGGCGCTTTTGACCTGGAAGGGGGCACCGGCAAGGCCGCTGCGGTTATGCCCTATTACACCATTTCCTTAAATCAGGACCCCGGCGGGGATAATGTAGGCAATGCCTTTAGCGCATACTTCATCACCGACCAGTTGCGCGGTAAATACGGCTATGACGGGGTGGTCTGCACCGATTGGGGGGTTACCCGCGAAGACGGCGGCATGGCCGTATTCGGAGCCACGCCCTGGGGCGTGGAAAGCCTTAGTGTGGCCGAGCGCCACTACCGTATTCTTATGGCCGGCTGCGACCAGTTTGGCGGTAACAACGATGCCGGGCCGGTGCTGGAAGCCTACCAGATGGGCGTGGCAGAACACGGTGAAGAGTATATGCGAACCCGTTTTGAGACCTCTGCGCGCCGGTTACTGACCAACATCTTCCAGGTGGGCCTGTTCGAAAACCCGTATCTCGATATACAGCATACCACCGAGGTAGTCGGGAATCCGGAATACATGAAAGCCGGGTATGAGGCACAACTGCGTTCCCTGGTATTGCTAAAAAACCAGGATGCCGTACTGCCGATTGCCAGGGAGCGGAAGGTGTATATCCCGCAGCGTTTCGTACCTCCCTCCCAGTCGTTCTTCGGACCCGAGATTCCGGGACGCTGGGAAATGCCCATCAAGGTGGAAATCGCTTCCCGATACTTTACCGTGACCGACAAACCCGAGGAGGCCGACCTGGCCCTGGTGGTGATCACCAACCCCATTAACGGGCGTACAGCCGGCTATAGTGCCGCAGACGCCGAAGCAGGGGGCAACGGATTCTTCCCCATCTCCCTGCAATATGGCCCGTATACGGCCACAGACGCCCGCGACCCCAGTCTGGGTGGTGATGCCCGCGAAGGGGATGTATTGAACCGCACCTATAAAGGCAAATCGGCAACTGCACACAACCATACCGACCTGAAACTGATTAAGGATACCGAGGCGGCCATGAAAGGCAAGCCTGTGGTTGTGGTATTGAAAATGTCTAACCCCACCGTGGTCTCCGAATTCGAGAAAGACATCGAGGCCCTGCTGGTGAATTTCAATGTTTCCGACCAGGCGGTGCTCGATATCTTGTCGGGAGCCTCAGAACCCTCGGGCCTGCTGCCGTTGCAAATGCCGGCCAACATGCAGACCGTAGAAACCCAACTTGAAGACGTACCCCTTGATATGACCCCTCACACAGATGCCCAAGGCCATGTGTATGATTTTGGGTTTGGCATGAACTGGCAGGGGCCCATCGACGATGCCAGAACCGAGAGGTACGCCCAAAAGGAGTAAATGTTCCATTATGAAAATGATAACCATCCCGGCCCTGGCCGGGATGCTGTGCTGCACACTCGCCATCAGGGCGCAAACCGGTTCGACAGACCCGCGTGAGACCTATCAGTTGCATATCAAGCGTGCCTCCTCCCCCATTGTAATGGATGGCCTATTGGGCGAGCAGGCCTGGGAGGAAGCCGAAGTGGCCGGGGATTTCTGGATGAAATTCCCGCGTGACGGAGAGCGGGCGCCCAAACGCACCGAGGTGCGCATGACCTACGACGACCGCTTCCTGTATGTGGTAGCCGTGTGCTACGGCCCTGACGACTATGTGGTACAAACCCTCAAGCGCGACAGCCGCTTCTTCGAGGGGGACGGCTTCGGTATTATTTTAGATCCCATGAACCGCCGCACCAATGGTTTTCTTTTCGGGGTAAGCCCCTTTAATGTGCAGGCCGAAGATCTGCTGAGCCAAAGTGCCTTCGGCAGGCCTAACTTTTCGTGGGACAACCGCTGGTTTTCTGAGGTGACCCGCTTTGACGACCGCTATATCGTGGAGATCGCCATCCCATTTAAAACCCTGCGGTTCGAAACCGGGAACCGTACCTGGGGCGTCAATTTTTTCCGGAACGACCTGAAAGTGAACCAGTACCACAGCTGGACCGCAGTACCCGTCAATTTTTCAGCTACCAACCTGGGCTTTACCGGTTCACTGTTTTGGGACCAGGAACCCCTTAAAACGGGCACGAATGTTTCCCTTATCCCCTATACCCGGGTATCCCAATACAAAGACAAGGAGGCAGACCCGGCCGATTCGAACACACAGTTCGATGCAGGCCTGGATGCCAAGCTGGCCATTACTTCTTCCATGAACCTGGACCTGACCATCAACCCCGATTTTTCGCAAGTCGATGTGGACGTGCAACAGACCAACCTGACCCGCTTCAATTTGAATTTTCCGGAACGGCGGCCTTTTTTCCTTGAAAACAACGACCTGTTCACCAATTTTGGGGTACCACCCGCCCAGCCCATCTTTACCCGGCGTATGGGCCTGGATGAAGAGAACATGCCCGTGCCCATTCTCTATGGGGCCCGGCTTAGCGGCAACCTGAGTGAACGCTTCCGGATGGGGCTGTTAAACCTGCAAACCAAGGCCGAAGAAGGGCGCAACGGGCAGAACTATACCATTGCCACCTTCAGCCAGAGTTTCTGGGAGCGGTCGGTGCTCAAAGGCTATGTAACCAACCGCCAGGCCGTGGTTAAAGGAGAAGGATTCGACTACAGCGATTACGGCCGCAATGCCGGCATGGAATTCAATTACCTTAACCTGCCGGGCACCTGGAACGTGTTTGGGGGGCTGCACGTCTCCGACAAGCCAGAGGTCGGGGTGGGAACTTACCGACTGATCGCAGTAGACCATCCCGGCAGGAACTTTGATTTCTATATGAACTATTTCGGGATCGATACGGACTACTATGCCGACATTGGCTTTATTCCCCGGATGGACAATTACGACGCTGCCAATGATACCATTGTTCACCTGGGCTATGAGCATTTATTTTCGCGGGCGGCATTCATTTTCAGGCCTCCTGCAGGCAGTGCTGTGGTTATGCACGGCCCGTCGGCGCGTATTGTAATGGACTGGCTCCCCGGCTGGATCTTCAACGAACGTTCGTCCAACCTGCAATACGAGGTAAAATTCAGCAATACAAGCGAACTGCAGGCCGGCCTGGAGGAAAACGAAACGCGGCTGATCTTCTCCACTGCCTTTACCGACGCAGAGCCCCTGCCTCCTGGGGCTTACACCTACCAGCGGGCCGGATTCACCTACCAGTCCGACGCCCGGAAACCTATTGCCTTTGAAGGGCAGGTGCAGGTAGGCAGCTTTTACAACGGCACCCTGAGCCGGTATGGTGCAGGCCTTACTTACCGGGTGCAGCCCTGGGGAAATTTCAGCCTGAAAGTGGAACAGAACAACCTGCGACTGCCAGATCCGTACGGCAGTACCGACCTCACCCTGATTAACCAGCGCACGGAAATCAATTTTTCGAACAAGTTGTTTTGGACCACCTTCCTGCAGTACAATACCCAACAAGACAACTTCAATGTGAACAGCCGCCTGCAGTGGCGCTTTGCCCCGATGTCTGACCTGTTCCTGGTCTTTACCGACAACTACCTGAGTTCGCCTTTCCTGCAGGTGAACCGCAACCGGGGGGTGGTGTTGAAACTGAATTACTGGCTTACGCTATAGCCCTGCACTAAAGTGGCGCTGTGCTTATTTTCAACCGGAAACCCAGGGCTGAGCAAAGCACTGCCATTGCTGGTGTGATTTGGGCCCGCTCCTGGTTATGATGGGACATTGCAGGCCGAAAACATAACTTGGTCACCGGGAAGGGGGTGGGGGATTTATCCCCGGCCCAACCCGACCGCTCCCCTTCTGCGATCTTCTTCGTACTTTTTACGGACCAAAACCAACATTATGAAAAAGCTCCTGGCTTTACTTTTCTGCGCTGCGATCTTCAGCCCGCTCCAAGCGCAGCTGCTTCTCAGGCCCGAGCGGGTCTTTGACGGCACCGAAATGCACGCGCAATGGGTTGTGATGGTTCAGGACTCGCTGATTGCCTATGCCGGTCCGGAAAGCCGCTTGCGTTTACCACCCGGCACAGAATCCCTGGACCTTCCGGGAATGACCCTGCTTCCCGGCCTTATCGAAGGGCATTCGCACCTGCTGCTGCACCCCTACAACGAAACACCCTGGAACGACCAGGTACTAAAAGAATCAACGGCCGAACGTGCCGTGCGTGGGGCTGTACATGCCCGGGCCTCGCTGATGGCGGGCATTACCACCATGCGCGACCTGGGCTCCGAAGGAGCCGGCTACGCCGATGTGGCCCTGAAAAAAACCATCTCAGCCGGCATCATACCCGGCCCGCGGCTCCTGGTGGCCGGGCCAGCCATTGTCGCAACCGGGGCCTATGGCCCCAAAGGTTTCCATGAAGGGGTGCAGGTGCCCCTCGGGGCCGAACCGGTGAGCGGGGTACCCGAGGCCATCACTGCCGTTCGCCGCCAGTTGGGGGGCGGGGCAGATTTCATCAAGGTATACGCCGATTACCGCTGGACACCCGGTGCGCCCTCCCAGCCTACTTTTTTACCGGAAGAACTGGATGCCATGGTGGCCGCCGCTACTTCTGCGGGCACTTATGTGGTGGCACATGCGGGAACCCCGGAAGGTATGCGTCGTGCTATTGAGGCAGGCGTGGAGACCATCGAGCACGGTGACGGGGGCACTGCAGAGGTATTTTCCCTGATGAAAGCGAAAGGCGTGGTCTTCTATCCCACCCTGGCCGCCAGTGACGCCACCGAACGCTATCGCGGCTGGACCGGCAGCCCCGACACGGAGCGCATTCGGCAGAAAAAGGAAAGTTTCAACCGGGCGTTGGCATCGGGAGTACGTATCGGCTTCGGGGGCGATGTGGGCGTGTATCCACATGGGGAAAATTACCGGGAACTGGAATTGATGGGAGCTTATGGTATGCCCAAATTGCAGGTCTTACGCGCCGCTACCTCGGTAAATGCACAGGCCTTCCACCTGGCGCGGCTTGGCCAGGTACGAGAAGGTTTCCTGGCCGACCTGATCGCCGTACCCGGAGATCCTGCTGCCGATTTGAAAGCGCTGCGCACGGTTTCCCTGGTTTTGCTGAACGGGAAGATCGTGAAAGATGAAACGCGCTGAGTAACCGGATAACCGATTTGAAATTGCAGACCAGGCGGTTACCTTGATTGCGGGAGGGAGGGTTCACCCTAAAAAACTTACTCCCCCTCAGGGAAAAATCAGCCGCATCTCGGTTCCGGCCCCATTCAAGCTGCGTACCTGGATCTGCCCGCCGTGCAAGGTCATAATTTGCTTGCATAAGCTCAGGCCAATGCCGCTGCCCTTTTTTTTGGTGCTGAAAAAGGGAATAAAAATGGTCTCGAGAATTTCTTCCGGAATACCCGCCCCGTTATCGGTCACTCGAATCACCGGTTTCCCGGATTCGCTGCGGGCAGCCGAAATGTGTACTTTGCCTTCCGCAGTGCCCTCACAGGCATCCATCGCATTAAGGATCAGGTTAATGAGTACCTGCTCCACCAGGTACGTATCTATTTCCAATTCCAAATCGGGCTGGGGCGATGAAAAATGCATGCCGATGTTCCGGTCTTCCAGGGAAGGCTCCATCAAGATCCGTATGTTGGCGAAAAGCTCCCCCGAGCGAATACTGCTGCGATTCAGTTGGGTTACCTTATTCAGGCTCCGGTAGGTCTTGGCAAATTTCATCAGCCCTTCGCTGCGCTTACTGATGCTGCGGATACCCGAACTGAGGTCTTCCAAATTCAAAGGGCGCTGCCCAGGCTGTTCGATTGCCTCCCTCAGGTGGGCCTGCAAGGTATCCGAGAGGGACGATATGGGGGCAATGCTGTTCATGATCTCGTGGGTCATCACGCTGAGCAGTTTCTTCCAGGCTTCGCTCTCGCTGCGGTTCAGGGTGTCTTCGATATTCTGAAGGACAATAAGTTTAAAGGAGTCTTCCGCTACCTGGAAGATGGTATCTGAGATAAGTACCCGCACCGTCTCCTGGCGCAGGCGTAAGCCAACGGTAACCGGGGCGGCGTGGTAGGTCTCAAAAAGCTCGTCGTAGACGGCCGGCAGCCGTTTGGCCAGAAAACTGATGTTTCGGAACGAAGGAAGGTCGAGGGTCTTTAAGAGCTGTCCGTTGGCCCAGAGTACCTCTCCCGATTCGGTGTTGAATGCCAGAATGCCTACCTCTACCATTTCCAGTATTCGCTGAAGGTACAGGAATTGTACCTGTCGCTCGTTGTTGATATCCTTGAACGTCTGGTTGATCAGGTTAAACCCGCGATGTAATTCGCGGATGTCGCGTGTGCCGTGTTTCTCGCTGAACCAGCGGGAAAAGTCGCGGTATTTCACGGCTTCGAAAAAATCGTTGACCGCCCGGAATCGCCGGCTTAAAAAACGATATAGGGAATAGAAGGCGTACAGGACCAAACCCGTGCCGCCAAAGAAAGCATAGACCTGCCCGCGCAGCAAACCGAAGAGCAGCAGGGTCAACCCGCCCGTGAGCAGGGCAATGCGCCAGAGCAAGGCCAGGGTATAACTTCTAAATATCATACTTGTCGAGTCTGCGATAGAGCGCGGCCCTCGTAATTCCCAGTTCGCGTGCCGATTTTGAAATATTGCCCTTGTTCTTCTCAATCACCCTTAAGATGGTGCTCTTCTCCAGGGTCTCCAGGTTTGATGTTCGCACCCCGGCCGGCTCTGACGCCTGCCGTTCAATCTTGGAAAAGACCAGGTCTTCGGCTCGCAACTGCTCATCTTCAGCCATGATTACCGCGCGTTCCAGGGCGTACTGCAACTCCCGCACATTGCCCGGAAACGGGTGGTTTTTCAGCTTTTTCAAAAAATCCGGATGCAGCTCAAAGGGTCCCTTGTGATATTTATCGGCATACAGGCCGGCAAAATGCCGGGCGAGACGACCGATGTCGTCTCCCCGCTCGCGCAAGGGGGGCAGGGTAATGTCGACCGTGTTGATCCGGTAAACCAGGTCTTTGCGGAATTTGTGCTCGTCGGCCAGGTCCTGCAGGCTCAGGTTGGTGGCGCAAATAAGACGAAACTCGACGGGGATGGGCGTATTGCTCCCCAGGGGGGTTACCTGCCGGTTCTGCAGCACGGTTAACAGACGTACCTGTTGCCCCAGGCTAATGTTACCGATCTCATCGAGGAAGAGGGTTCCCCCCTGGGCGGCTTCGAAGCGGCCCTGCCGGTCTTCGTGTGCCCCGGTGAAGGCACCTTTGCGATATCCGAAAAGTTCACTTTCAAACAGGGTTTCGGTAAGGGCTCCCACATCGACCTTCACAAAGGGTCCTTCGCGACGCAGGGAGCACTCGTGTATGGCCTGGGCGACCAAATCTTTTCCGGTTCCATTCTCGCCCAGAATAAGGATATTGGCATCGGTAGGGGCCACCTTCCGCAACTTGACGAACACGTCATCCATGACCGGGCTCTGTCCCAGGATTCCTGAAAATCCTTCTTTCCGGGGGCTTTTACGACTCGGTTCAGCCCGATGTTGCAAAGCCTCCTGCAGGGCCTGGGTAATTTTCTCATTGCTCCAGGGCTTTACCAGAAAATCGGTGGCGCCCTCTTTTAGCGATCGTATGGCCAGGTCGATATCGCCGTAGGCCGTAATGAGGATGATGGCGGTCTCGGGGCTGTGCTCCCTGATGCGCGCCAACCAGTACAGCCCTTCGTTGCCGGTGTGCACCAGGCCGTTGAAATTCATGTCGAGGATAACCGCGTCGAACTTCCGGCCATGCATCAGGCTGCCGATCTGGTTCGGGTTGCGGGCAGTTACCACCTCCTTTACCAAAGGCTTGAACAATAACCGCAGCGCGACCAGTACGTCCTCGTCGTCGTCAATGACCAGCAAATGGGCGTTTCGCAGTGCCATGGTTACAATATTACGATTTTAAGGGCGGAGCATCGAGGCACAACCGCCATTATTTGGAAGCCCCGGGCAAGCTGTCACGCTAGCGGACACTTACTGTCTCAAAACCGGACACTTTTTGGATATCAGAATTAGCAACAACCTCATTATGTGCACCTTGCTCTTTTGGCATGAAATTCCCTGTCCGTAATCCATAAAGGAAAAACCTGTATGGACATCCCCATTGAAAAGAAACGCTTCGACACCCGAAAGATCGTTATGATAGCCGCAGCGGCCCTGCTGTTATGCCTGATTGTGTATGTATTGATAGCCACCAGCGGGGGCTCCAAGCTTAATGTGCAAAAAGAGCGCATTACCATCAGCTCGGCGGCCCGTGGGGCCTTTCAGGAAAACATTCCGGTAAACGGAGTGGTACTGCCCATAACTACCATATACCTCGACGCCCTTGAGGGCGGAAGGGTTGAAGAAAAATACGTGGAAGACGGGGCCCTTATGAAACAGGGCGAGCCCGTCTTGCGTCTCTCAAATACCGACCTGGAGCTCAGCCTGGTAAATCAGGAAACCCAGGTGTATAACCTGCTCACACAAATGCAGATCTCACAAAATGCGGCACGTCAGAATACCATTAACAAGCTGAACCAATACACAGACGTGGAGAACAGCCTGATCGAGGCCAAGCGCATCTATGAGCTCAACCAGCGCCTCTACTCCAAGGACGCCATAGGCAGGCAAGACCTCATCCAGTCAGAGAACCAGTACAACTACCAGAAAGAACGCATGGTACTGGCCAAGCAAATTTTACAGCAGGATACCCTATCTACCCAGCAGGAGCAGGAACAGATCCGCAATTCCTACGCCCGCACCCAAAACGCCCTGGAGCTGATGAGGCGCAAGGTGAGCGACCTGGTGGTAAGGGCCCCTATAGACGGGCAACTCACCTCCCTCGATGCCGAGATCGGCGAATCCAAGAATAAGGGGGAACGCCTCGGGCAAATTGACGTACTGAGCGGCTTTAAGGTACGGGCCGATATAGACGAACACTATATTTCCCGCATATACACCGGGCAGCGCGGCAGCTTCCCGTTTAACGGACAGCGCTACGATCTGGAGATCAAAAAAGTGTACACCCAGGTTACAAACGGAAGGTTTCAGGTCGACATGGAATTTGTCGCCGAGACTCCTGAAGGCATTCGCCGCGGGCAAACCCTGCAGATTCGCCTGGCATTGAGCGAGGAAAAAGAGGCCCTGATGATTCCCAAGGGCGGATTTTTCCAACAGACCGGCGGCAACTGGATTTTCAAACTCAGTGAAGACGGCAGCCGGGCCTACCGCACCGACATTAGCCTGGGCAGTCAGAACACCGAATACTACGAGGTGCTCAGTGGCCTGCAGCCAGGCGACCGGGTAGTAACCAGCAGTTACGACAATTACGGAGACATCGGCGAACTGATCATTAAGGATTAATTGCTGCAACCTCCGTGTTGCAGCCAATAAATATGGACCCAATAAATTCGAACAACATGATAAAAATCAAAGACCTAGAGAAATTCTACAGCACCGAGGAGGTGCGCACTATCGCCCTGAACAAGCTTTCCTTTGAAGTTAAGGAAGGGGAATTCGTGGCCGTGATGGGGCCTTCCGGTTGCGGCAAATCGACCCTGCTGAACATCCTCGGGCTGCTCGACGACCCCGACGGGGGCAGCTTCCAGTTTAACGGTATCGAAGTAGCGGGATTTAACGAGCGCCAGCGGGCTAACCTGCGCAAGCACAACATTGGCTTCGTTTTCCAGAGCTTCAACCTCATCGACGAACTTACCGTTTATGAAAACGTGGAGCTGCCGCTCATCTACACCGGGATAAAAGCCGCAGAGCGCAAAGAACGGGTAGAAGCCGTGTTGGAGAAAATGCAGATCATGCACCGGCGCAAGCACTTCCCCCAGCAGCTCTCGGGTGGACAGCAGCAGCGGGTGGCCGTTGCACGGGCCGTGGTAAACAACCCCAAGCTCATATTGGCCGATGAGCCAACCGGGAACCTCGACAGCAGCAATGGCAACGAGGTGATGGACCTGCTCACCGAACTCAACAACAACGGCACCACCATTATCATGGTAACCCACAGCGAGCACGACGCCAAATACAGCCACCGCATTATCCGCATGCTCGACGGGCAGAAGGTAACCGAGAACATCCTGGTCGAACACTGAGCGAACCAATCTCCGGAGTTTATTCATCAAACGGGGCCTCCGGGCCGCGAATCAAAAAACAATCAACATGTTTAAGAACCATTTGAAGATCGCCTGGCGAAACCTGTGGAAAAACAAGGTGTATTCGGCGATCAACATCCTGGGGCTGGCCGCGGGCATGGCGGTAACCCTGCTTATAGGCCTCTGGGTTCAGGACGAGCTCTCGCACGACGGCCATTTCAAAAACAGGGAGCAGATTGCCCAATTCTATCAGAGCCAAACTTTTAACGGCAACACCGGTACCGGCCAGGCTATCCCCCGCCCGCTTGAGTTCGAGATTCGGGAAAAATACGGGGACTATTTCGAGCAAATCGTGATGTCTTCATGGACCTACCCGAATTACCTGGAATACGGGGACAAAAAAATCACGCGCACCGGCAATGCCATGCAGGAGGGAGCCATTGAGATGCTGTCCCTCCAAATTCTCGGCGGGGATAAGAACGGCCTGCAAGACCCTTCTTCCATCATGCTTTCCCAGTCGGCCGCCCAGGCGCTTTTCGGCATTGAAGACCCGATCGGGAAGATTATCCGGGTAAACAGCCAGTACGATAAGAAAGTGACCTCGGTCTACGCCGACATCCCCCAGAACAACACTTTCGACGACATGGATTTTATGGTGCCCTGGAAATTCTATACCGAATCGGAGGAGTGGATCAGAAACGGGTTTGACCAGTGGGGCAACAATTCCTTTCAGCTCTTTGTACAATTGCGGGAAGGGCGCGAGGTGAAAGCGACCTCCGAGGCTATCCGCAATGTAAAAAAAGACGCCAACGAAGATTCGCGGGAGTTTAACCCGCAACTCACGCTGCTGCCCATGACAGACTGGTACCTGCGGTCGAATTTCGAAAACGGGTTGCAGAGCGGCGGGCGCATCGAATACGTCTGGCTCTTTACATGGATCGGGTTGTTTGTACTTATTCTGGCCTGTATCAATTTTATGAACCTCTCCACCGCCCGCTCTGAAAAACGGGCGCGCGAGGTGGGCATCCGCAAAACGGTGGGCTCATCGCGCCGGCAAATAATCAGCCAGTTCATGGGCGAATCGCTGCTTACGGTAGCCCTCTCGTATGTACTGGCCGTGGGCATCGTGCTGCTTTTCCTGGGCGGGTTCAACCACCTTACGGGTAAAGAAATCTCCTTCCCATGGGGCCATACCGGTTTCTGGGGGGCCTCCCTGGCCTTTATCGCCCTGACCGCCCTGTTGGCGGGCAGCTACCCGGCACTTTACCTCTCGTCATTCCAACCGGTGCGTGTACTGAAAGGCACTTTTAGCAGCGGCCGCCTGGCCGCCCTGCCCCGCAAGGTGCTGGTAGTGACCCAGTTCACCATCTCGGTTGCCTTGATTATCGGCACCCTGGTTATCATGAAACAAATCGGCTATGCCAAAGACCGCCCCATGGGCTACAGCACCAACGGGCTTATCCAGATACCCGTTATGAGCCAGGATTTCACAGGCAAATACGACCTGATGCGCAACGAATTCATTCGCTCGGGCGCTGCCATTTCCATGGCCAGTTCAAGCAGCCCCAGCACGGCTGTCTGGTCGAACCGCTCCGGTTTTACCTGGGACGGGAAAGACCCCGGCTTCCAGGAAGACTTCGGCTGGGTGGAGGTCTCTCCTGAGTATGTGAACACCATGGGGCTGGAGGTTATCCGGGGGCGCGATTTCTCCCGCGATTTCCCCACGGATTCCCTGGCTGTGCTTATCAACGAAACCGGGGCAGAGTACATGGGGGTAAAAGACCCCATCGGTATGCAAATCCGGGACGAAGACGAGGAAGAACCGGAACCGCCCATGACCATAGTCGGGGTGGTCAAAGATATGGTGATGCAATCGCCTTACCAGCCGGTAAAGCAGACCCTCTTCCTGTTCGACCGGTACGGAACTTCAAGCTACTACTACCTGAAGTTGAACCCGCAGCGGTCTACAGCCGAGAATCTGGCGGCCGTGGAAGCCGTTTTCAAGCAGCAGTTTCCCAATCTGCCCTTCGAATACGACTTTGTGGATGAGGAATACGGTAAAAAATTCGCCTCGGAAGAGCGGGTTGCCGACCTGGCCATGGTCTTCACCATTCTGGCCATCCTGATCAGCTGCCTGGGCCTGTTCGGGCTCACCTCTTTTGTGGCCGAACGGCGTACCAAAGAAATCGGGGTGCGAAAAGTGATGGGTGCCAAGGTTTCGACCATTTGGGTGCTGCTCTCGCGCGACTTTTTACAACTGGTTGCCATCGCCTGTCTGCTGGCCTTTCCCATCGCCTGGTGGCTGATGGACGGCTGGATTCAGAAATTCACCTACCGCACCAGTATCAGCTGGGTGCTATTCGCGATGGCCGGAGCCGGTGCCCTGGCTATTACCGTGATCACGGTAAGTTTCCAGGCCGTGCGGGCCGCCACGCAGAACCCCGTAAAAAGCCTGCGCACTGAATAATCTAGCATCAAAAAACGAACTGTCATGATCCGCAACTACCTGAAAATCGCCTGGCGCAACCTCCGCAAAAGGAAAGGGACCAGCCTGATCAACATCGTGGGGCTGGCCACCGGCTTCGCCTGTGCCATCCTGATATACCTGTTCGTCTCCTTTCACCTGAGCTTCGACACTTTCCATAGCAAGGGCGACCGAATCTACCGCTTCACCACCGATGAGGAACGTGACATTGTGGAGTATGAAGCCAGCGTGCCCCCCGGCTTTGCCGGGGTAATCCGAAATGATTTCACATTCGCCGAAAAGGTGGCCCGCCTGGCCCAGTGGCAAGAGTGGCAGGTAAGCCTGGAGCGAGACGGGCAACCGGTTCACCTGCTCGAGGATGTCTCCTTTACAGAGGCCGACCTCTTCGACATCTTCGACATCCCCTTGCTGAGGGGAGATGCGGCGACGCTTCGGGAGCCCAATACCGCCTTGTTGACCGAAGCCGCTGCCCGGCGGATTTTCGGGCCCGGCGACCCGGTGGGGCAAACCTTCGAATTACAGAATTCAGCCACCATACGGGTGGTGGGAATTCTGGCCCCCCGGCCCAAAAACAGTCTGATCCGCGGCGAACTCATGATCTCCTACCCCACTCTGGAACCGCTGAACAGCTTCCTTGGCGGGGAAAGCTGGAACGGCATCAGCAGCAACATGCAGTGCTTCGCCTTGTTCTATCCGGGCCAGGATGTCGCCAAGGTGGTGTCGAGCCTACAGCAGCTACCCGAGAAATACCGGCCCAATTCCCGGAACCACCACCGCTACGGTGCGCAACCCCTGACGGAACTGCACCTCGACGGGCGCTATGCCGGCGGCATCAACCCGCGGGTCTTATGGATCGTTTCCCTGATCGGCTTTATCGTGCTGCTGGTGGCCTGCATCAACTACATCAACATCTCCACGGCACAATCGGCCTACCGGTCTAAGGAGGTGGGCGTTCGCAAGGTCATGGGCAGTTTCCGCTCCCAGTTGCTGGCCCAGTTCCTCACCGAGGTCTTTGTGCTGACCGCCGTTTCCCTGGCTGTCGGCCTGGGCCTGGCCTGGCTTGCCCTCCCCTATTTTAATGAAACGGTGGGCCTCGAACTCGGCCTCGAGGCGCTGTATACGTGGGAATTTGTGTCATTCCTGACCGCTACAGTATTTGGGGTCACCTTTCTGGCCGGCTTTTACCCGGGCCTGGTGCTCGGGCGCATCACGCCGGTGCTGGCCATCAAACGGCAATTGTCGCAGAAGACGGTTGGCGGCCTGCGCATCCGGCAGGTATTGGTTACCGTACAGTTCGTCATTTCCATGGCGTTAATCGCCTCCACCCTGGTGGTGGCCAAACAGATCAACTATGCCGTACATTCCGACCTGGGGTACAATACCTCGGTAGTCATGGTACCGGTGGCGGCTGAGATTGAGCCTGCCCGCCTGGAGGCGCTCCGGGGGCGGCTTGAAGCCTCCACCGCCATCGAATCGGCCTCCAATTGCCTCAGCAGCCCCGGCGCACCCGACAATACCTGGGGAACCATCGTGCGGTATGACCACCGGCCCGAGGCCGAAGAATTCTCCATCCAGGTCAAAATGGCCGACCAGGCCTACCTGGAAACCTTTGACCTGGAACTGGTGGCCGGGCGGAACTTTTTCATCAAGCGCGACACGGTAGATGAGGCCCTGGTAAACCGGGCTTTCGGACGCCTGCTCGGCATTCCGGATCCCGAAGCCCTGCTGGGCAAGGAGGTACAGTTGGGGACCAGCTACATGAAGGCCCGCATCGTGGGGGTGATCGAAGACTTCCACGATCAGGACTTCAGGGCCCGCATTAACCCGGTCTTTATTGCCCCGGTGGCGGAAACCTACTCGGAGATCGCCGTGAAGGTTGCACCGGGCCGCCTCCCCGACGCACTGGCACATGTCGAAAAAGAATGGAAAGCCGTATTTCCGAACAATACCTACCGGTACTCCTTTCTGGATGAGCGCGTTGCCGAGCAGTACCAATCCGAACAGGAGTTCCTCGCCCTCGGGAAGGGGTTCTCCCTGCTGGCCATCCTGATCGGCTGCCTGGGCATTTACGGCCTGGTGTCGTTCTTCGTGGTGCAGAAAACCAAGGAGATCGGCATTCGCAAGGTACTGGGCGGCAGTGTGGGCGACATCATCCGCCTGTTCACCAGCGACTTTTTGAAGCTCATATTGCTGGCCGGGCTCATCGCCGTGCCAATTGCCTGGTACGCCATGGACCGCTGGTTGCGGAGCTATGAGTACCGCACCACCCTGGAGTGGTGGGTCTTCTCAGCTGCTGTGGGTGGCGTGTTGCTGCTCACCATGGGCATCATCATCTACCAGGCCGCTAGGGCGGCCCGGGCCAACCCGGTTAACAGCCTGAGAACCGAATAATTCATCATCATCAAAATCGAACGAACATGATCCGCAACTACCTGAAAATCGCCTGGCGCAACCTCGGTAAAAACCGAGTGTTCTCCTTCATCAATATTTTCGGCCTGGCCCTTGGGCTGGCTTCCTTCCTGCTCATCTCCCTCTATGTGACCGATGAGCTGAGCTACGACCGGTACAACGAGTTCGCCGACCGCATTTACCGGGTCGATTCCGACATCCGGATGGGGGGCACCGACCTGAGCCTTTCCGTGACCTCCGACCCCATGGGGGAAACCCTCAAGAAAGAGTTCCCTCAGGTGGAAGAGTACGTTCGCATATATGCCAGCTCGGGCTCCAAGCTCATCCGGCACGGCGCGGAATTCCTGCAGGAAGACCGGGTGGCCCATGCCGATTCAACCCTTTTCAAGATATTTACCTTGCCCGTGGTGGCCGGCCGGGCCGAGCATGCCCTCGATGCCCCCAATACGGTGGTGATCTCCGAATCGGCCGCCCGGCGCTATTTCGGCGACCCCCAGGCTGCGGTGGGCCAGGACCTGGAAACCCAGGACGGGGACGGCACCCGCTACCGGGTGACGGCTGTCTTCAAAGACATACCCGAACAGTCCCACACGGACTTCGATTTCTTTTTTTCGATGGACAACGTGCAGTACAATTGGGGGAATTTCGCAAGCCACAATTTCAACACCTATGTCTTGCTCCGCGACCCGGCCGATGCCGCCGGGTTCCCCGACAAGTTCGAGGTCATTATCGAAAAATACCTCTCCCCCCTGCTCCGGCAGTTCATGAACACCGACCTGGAGTCGTTCCGGAAAAGCGGCAACAAGATCGAATACTCGCTCATGCCGCTGACCGACATCCACCTCCATTCCAACCGGGTATCTGAGTTCCGGCCGGGGGGCGATATCCAGAACGTGTATATTTTTTCGCTGGCGGCCCTCTTCGTGCTGGTCATCGCCTGCGTGAATTTCATGAACCTCTCTACGGCCCGTTCTTCCGGAAGGGCCCGGGAGGTGGGCATCCGCAAGACCCTGGGCTCCGAAAAATCAGCCCTGGTGGGGCAGTTCCTGATCGAATCGATCCTGCTGGCGGCCCTGGCCCTGGCCCTGGCTTTCGGCCTCTGTGCCCTGGCCCTGCCCTGGTTCAACGACATATCGGGCAAAAGCCTGCACCTGGCCGACCTGCTCCGGCCCGGCTACTTGCTTTTTTTACTACTCTTGCCCTTCGTGGTGGGCACCCTGGCCGGGCTGTACCCCGCCTTTTTCCTGGCGGCCTTCAACCCGATCCGGGTGCTGAAAGGCCACAAAAAAACGGGAGGGGCCGAACCCCGGTTCCGCAGCGCCCTGGTGGTGTTCCAATTTGCAGCCTCCATGATCCTGATCATCGGCACCCTGGTGATCTACAACCAGCTCGAATACATCCGTCACGCCAAACTCGGTTTTAATAAAGAGCAGGTAGTAGTGGTCGATACGGGCGGCATTGCTGAGGCGAACCGGGAGGCCTTTAAAAATGAGGTGGCAGCCCTTTCGTCGGTGAGCCGCGCCAGTTTCGCCGGCTACCTGCCGGTGGCCAATTCGTCTCGCAACTCCACCTCATTCTCGACCGACCCGGTCTCGACGGAAACCAACGTCTTTAACATGCAGATCTGGGGCACCGATTACGATTATATCCCCACTCTGGGCATGGAGCTCCTCGAAGGCCGCAACTTTTCGCCCGAATACGGTTCAGATTCCCTGGCAATTATCATCAACGAAAAGGCGGCCGCCCTGATGGGGGTCGACAATCCGGTCGGCAAAAAACTCTACTCTAAGTCACCAGACATGGAAGAGCCCGAGGTTTACACGATTATCGGCATGATCCGCGACTTTAATTTCGAATCCCTCCGCGAGAATGTCGGCCCCCTGGGACTGCGGCTTGGACGGAATAACTGGGAGGCCGCCTTCCGGGTACTGCCCGGGAAAATAGAGCAGACCCTCGACGATATCGAGGCGCGCTACCACGAACTGGCCCCCGGTATGCCCTTCCAGTACACCTTCCTCGACGAATCCTTCGACCAGATGTACCGGCAGGAGCAGCGCATGGGGCAGGTGGCCCTCAGCTTTGCCGCCCTGGCCATCCTGATCGCCTGCCTGGGCCTGTTCGGCCTGGTGACCTACGTGGCCGAGCAGCGCACCAAGGAAATCGGCATCCGCAAGGTGCTGGGGGCTTCCCTGGGCAACATCCTGGCCCTGCTCTCGCGCGACTTCCTCAAACTGGTGCTGATCGCCTTTGTGATCGGCAGCCCGCTGGCCTGGTGGGCCATGCACCTGTGGCTGCAGGATTTCGCATACCGGGCCCCCATCGGCATCTGGGTCTTTGCGGTTACCGGGGGAGCAGCCCTGGGCATCGCCCTGCTCACGGTGGCCTTCAAAGCCTTCCGTGCCGCCCTGGCCAACCCGGTTAACAGCCTGAGAACCGAATAATTCATCATCATCAAAATCGAACGAACATGATCCGCAACTACCTGAAAATCGCTTGGAGGAGCCTGATGAGGCACAAGACGTACACCCTGGTTAAAGTGGCCGGCCTGGCCGTGGGGGTGGCCTGCTGCCTGCTGATCATGCTCTTTGTGCGCAGTGAGTGGAGCTATGACCGGTCGCACTCCAAATCGGACCGCCTGTACCGGGCCTGGCAAGACGAAGCCTTCCAGGACCAGCGCTTTGTAAACGTGATTACCCCCCTGATTCTGGGGCCCACCCTGGAGGCCGACATCCCGGAGGTGGAACATACTTGCCGGATCATGAGCATGAGGCCCATCGTGAGCCTGGGGGCCAACCGCTTCACCGAATCGGTGCTGATGGTCGACCCGAGCTTTTTTGACTTGTTCGACTTTCCCCTGCTCCGGGGCAATAGTGTGGAACCCCTTGCGGGGCCTGGCAGCCTGGTACTCTCCGAATCGGCCGCCCGCAAATATTTCGGCGACGGGCAGGCCGTGGGGCAGGAACTGGAAATGGAACTGGGCGAGGAGCCACGCCGCTTTACCGTTTCAGCCGTTGTTGCCGACGCCCCGGTAACTTCCAGCATCCAATATGAGATGCTGATCTCCTACGCCAATGCGGGGACGCTCATACCGCAGCAGGCCCGGGAAAACTGGTTTAACGTAAACACGGAAACCTATGTTTTGCTCCGGGACGACGCCTCCCTCGAGGCCGCCTCGGCCAAGTTCCCGGAGATGATGCGCCGCGCCCTGGGCGAAGACTACCCCAAGGGCGGGTTCGAAATTTACTTACAGCCTATAGCCGACATCCACCTGAACAACACGCTGCCCGCCGGCAATGAGCCCATAAGCGACCCGAAATACAGTTACATTCTGGCAACCGTCGGGCTCATCATCTTATTGGTGGCCTGCGCCAATTTCGTGCTGCTCTCCGTGGGGCATTCAGACAGTCGCGCCCGGGAGGTGGGCGTGCGCAAGGTAATGGGCGCCCAGCGGGCCCAGTTGGTAAGCCAGTTTATGGGCGAGGCGCTGTTGGTAACGGTACTTTCCCTGCTACTCGGCCTGGGGTTGGCCCTGTTGCTGCTGCGCCCGTTCAACACCCTTATAAGCCGTGATCTTGCTTACCCGTTCGACGCAGGTTTCGCGGGTTTTACCCTCTTGCTGGCAGTGGTTATCGCCGGGCTGGCTGGCTTTTACCCGGCATTGGTTTTGTCGCGCTTTAACCCGGTCAGGGTGCTGAAGGGGCGCTTGCTGGTATCCGGGGGCCGCGGCCTGCTCAGGCAAAGCCTGGTAGTGGGGCAGTTTGCCGCCTCCATCGCCCTGATTATCTGCGCCCTGTTCATCGGAAAGCAAATCCGCTATTTTCAGGAGAAAGACCTCGGCTACGACCGCGAACATGTGGTAGTGGTGCCCACCAATATGAACCGGCAAGAGGGCACCCCCCTGGCCGAACGCTACCGCACGGCCCTGCTCACCCATTCGGAGGTGGCCGCGGCATCGGTAGACCTGTACAGCTTCGCCGAGACCCCCTGGGTAACCCTGGGCTTCACCGACGAGCAAAAAGCCTATCAGAGCTTTCAATACAATATGGTAGGCCCGCATTTCGTGGAAACCATGAAGTTGCACGTCAAAGAGGGGCGCGCCTTCGACCCCGCAGTTACCTCAGACCTGGCACAAGGGGCCCTGGTCAACGAGGCCTTTGTGCGTCACTTCGGAATCAGTGACCCGGTGGGGAAGAAACTCCCCGGTCGCTTTCCCTCGCGCATTATTGGGGTGGTGGAAGATTTCAACTACGAATCGCTCCACAGCCCGGTTGCACCCCTGGTACTTACCCTGCAACCCGATTCCATGATGCGCTATACCGAAAACGTGGGAATGGCTTACGGCCCGCAGCCCCGGATTTCGGTGCGCCTGCAGGGCGGAAGCCTGACCGGGCAGGTGGCCCTGCTCAAGGAGGTGTGGGCTGCGGTGGCCCCCGACCTGGATTTCGAACACAGCTTCCTGGATGAATCCGTGGCGGCCCGCTACCAGGCCGAACAGCGTACAGGCGATATCGTAAACATCGCCTCCGGCCTGTCAGTGTTTATTGCCGTATTGGGCCTTTTTGCGCTGGTTACCCTTAGCTTGGCACGGCGCAGGAAAGAGATCGGCATCCGCAGGGTGCTGGGCGCCGGGGTTGGCGCCATCGTGCGGTTGATTTCGCTCGACTACGCACGCCTTATCCTTATTGCCTCGGCCATCGCCTTCCCGCTGGCCTGGTGGTTTATGAGCGACTGGCTGCGCGACTTCGCCTACCCCATCGACCTGGCCTGGTGGGTTTTTGCCATAGCCGGCCTGGCTGCCCTGAGCATTGCCTGGATTACCATCGGGGTGCAATCGGCACGGGCCGCCCTCTCGAACCCCGTCAACAGCCTGCGAACCGAATAAGCCCGAACCCATGTTTCGAAACTATCTGAAAATCGCCCTTAGAAACCTGCTCCGGAATAAACTCAATACCGGAATCAACATCATAAGCCTCGCCATAGGCCTGAGCGCTTCCTTTGTGATCGGGCTGATGGTGTACTACGACCTCACTTTTGACACCTACCATCCCGATTCAGGCCGCGTTTACCGCGTAACCTCCAGATTCACGAGCCCGCAAGATGAATTCGTAAATCCCGGCGTGCCCATTCCGCTCCCTCAGGCGGCCCGGGAGGAGATGACCGGCCTGGAAATCGTGGCGGGCTTCAATACCGTCGATCTCCACAAGGCCGGGAACCCAGAGTCGGGTCTTGATTTCAAAGACCCCGGCCCTCAGGTATTTGCCGATGCGGCCTACTTCAAATTGTTCAAATACGACTGGCTGGCCGGCACGCCCGAGGGCCTCGGGGAGCCGTACCGGGTGGTGCTGACCCGGGAGCGTGCAGCCCGCTATTTTCCAGAACTCAACCCCGCACAGACCCTCGGTAAAACATTGGTATACAACGACTCCATTCCTGCAACGGTGGCCGGTATTGTAGCTGCACCCCAGGGCCGTACCGATTTGGTATTCGAAGAATTCCTGTCGTCAGGCACCTTTCAAAAAACGGATCGGGGCCACTACGCGATAGCTGCCGATTGGGGAAGTACGAATTCCTCAGACCAGCTGTTCGTCAGGCTGAGCCCCGGCACTGACCCGACCGCCGTACAGAAGCAGCTCGACCGTATAGCAAAGGCCCAGGAATCTGACTACGACCGGCAGTACAACCACCACCGCACTTTTGAACTGCAACCCTTCTCCGATCTGCACTTCAATTCAGAATTGCAGACTTTTGACAATGGCCGCCAGCCGGCCACCAGCCGGCCCGTACTGACCGGTTTGGGCTGTATCGCGCTCTTCCTGCTGCTGCTGGGCTGCATCAACTTCATCAACCTCAGTACCGCCCAGGCCGACCAGCGTGCCCGTGAAATCGGCATCCGCAAAACCCTGGGCAGCTCCAAAAAACAGCTGTTGCTGCAGTTCCTCGGAGAGACTTTCCTGCTAACCCTGCTGGCTGCCCTGCTCTCGATTGTGCTGTCGTATTTCCTGCTCGATACCTTTGCGGAATTTCTGCCCGAGGGCCTACACTTCGGAAATTTCAGGGAAACCCCCGTAATGTTGTTTGCAGGCGCCCTGCTGACAGGGGTCGCCCTGCTGGCTGGGTTTTACCCGGCCCTGGTGCTTACCCGGTTCCAGCCGGTTCGCGTACTGAAAAACCAGGTGGTGAACACCCCCGGAAAACCCACCCTGCGCCGCATACTAACGGTTTTCCAGTTCGCCATCGCCCAGATTTTCATCATCGCCACCCTGCTGGTGGGCAAACAAATAAGGTATATGCAGAACAAGGACCACGGGTTCCGCACCGATGCCATTGCCTACCTGCACGCCCCCTGGCACCTGACCAGCCTCGACAAAAACGAACGTCTGGCCCGCGAAATCGCTAAAATCCCGCAGGTTCGCGCGGTGGCACTGGGAGGAAACCCACCCGCCTCCAACAGTTCGTCCACCAGTACAGCTGTCTTTTTCAGGGACAGCACGGAAATCCAGTCCCCGCTCCAGATGCTGGCCGGGAGCCGCGAGTATTACGACCTCTACAATTTTGAATTCCTGGCCGGACGCAAACCCCTGAACGATACCATCCTCGAATATGTGATCAACGAGGCCTACCTGCATATCATCGGTTTTGAAAACCCGGAAGACGCCCTGAACCAGAACATAAGGATGAATGACGAAAACCGCCCCATTGTGGGGGTGGTTCGCGATTTCAACCCACGCACTGCGGCCGCTAAAATCGGACCGATTGCCATTATGCCGGACTGGGACCGCAGCCGGGAGTATTCGCGGTTTAACTTTATTCATCTGGACCTGAAAAATCCGGGAGATGGGTCCCTTTCTCCGACCATTTCAGCTATTGAAGAGCGCTATAAGGAAGTGTATCCGGATGCGGATTTTGAACTGAATTTTATGGACGAAACCATAGCCGGATTCTACCAGGACGAACGCAGCCTGGCCAAGCTGTTGGGCTGGGCCATGGGGCTTTCGGTACTGATCAGTTGCCTGGGCCTGCTCGGGTTGGTTATTTACACCACCAACCGCCGGACCAAGGAAATAGGTATCCGCAAGGTACTGGGGGCCTCCCTGGCACAGTTAGGCCTGCTGTTGAGCCGTGATTTTCTGGTTTTGGTGGGCATCGCCTTTCTGATCGCTGCTCCCCTGGCCGGGTGGGGCCTGTACAGCTGGCTGCAAGACTACGCCTACCGCACCGAGCTCAGCTGGTGGGTCTTCATATTGAGCGGGGTGGGCATGATCGCCCTGGCCCTTCTTATCATGGGGCTGCGGACCCTGGCCGTCGCCCGGAAAAACCCCGTGGAAAGCCTGCGAACCGAATAAGAAAACAATCAAAAAAACCAAGTCATGATACGAAACTATCTGAAAATCGCCTGGAGGAACCTGATGAAACACAAGGCCTATTCGCTGATCAACATTTTCGGGCTGGCTATGGGAGCGGCCATTTGCCTGCTGATCGTGCTTTACATCCAGAGCGAGCGCAGCGTGGACGCCTGGCGCACGGATGCAGACAACGTGTACCGGATGGCCCTCATCCGGAAATACCCGACCCGCCAGAGCTCTTATGCGATTATCCCCCAATCGTTTGCCCAGACCGTCAAGGAAGAATTGCCGGAGGTGGAACAGGCGGTGCGCATCTTCAACTTTATCAACAACGGCACCCTGCAGATCAGGTACGGGGACCAAAAATTCGAGGAAACCAAGGTGCTCCTGGCAGACCCCACCTTCTTTGCTATTTTTAAATCGAACCTGCTCTATGGCTCCGAAGAAAAGGCCCTGTCTGAGCCGAATTCCATCGTCCTGAGCGAGCGCACCGCCCGAAAGTATTTCGGCGACCCAGCCCGGGCTGTAGGCCAGGTCTTGATTCCGGAATTAAACGACGAACAGCCTCTGGTAGTATCGGCTGTGGTTGCAGACTGGCCGGAGGCCTCACATTTCACGTTCAACGCCCTGGTCTCCACGGCAGGGCTCGATAACTTTGAGGAGGAAAATTACACCGGTTTTTCGGCCCACACCTACTTCAGGTTGCATGCGGGTGCCTCACCTGAAAAGGTGGAGGCTGCGATGCCCGGCATTATCCGCAAATTCGCCGCCGGCTCCATCCAGCGCAGCTTTTACATGCCCATAGACGAATTCATGGCGGCCGGGAACGGCTATACGTATTTTTTGCAGCCGCTTAAGAAAATCTATCTGACATCGCACCTCGAAAACGAGCTGCGGGTGAACGGAAACGAAACCACCCTTTATATTTTCGGCCTGGTGGCCATCTTCATCCTCTTTATCGCCTGCGTGAATTTCATAAACCTGGCCACGGCCCGGGCTTCGGAGCGCGCCAAGGAAGTGGGCATCCGCAAGACCTTTGGCTCAGAAAGGCGCATGCTCATATTCCAATTCATTTCCGAATCGTTTTTGATCAGCCTTCTGGCCATGGCGGTGGCTGTGGCGCTATTCGCGCTGCTGGTGCCGGTGTTCAACGATATTTCGGGCAAGGAATTCACCTTCGCGGCACTGGCCTCGCCCGGGGCCGTGGCCCTGCTGGTGGTGTTCACCTGCATCACGGGTTCACTTGCCGGCATTTACCCGGCCTTCGTGCTGTCTTCCTTCAGCCCGATTCTTGTCCTTCGGGGCCGCTTCAAATCGGGCAGCCATGGCCGCAGCATCCGCAGCGGCCTGGTGGTGTTCCAGTTTGCCATTTCGGTGATCCTGATTATCTGCACCCTGGTTGTGAACCGGCAGATGGATTACATGACCGGAGAGCGGCTGGGCTTTAACACCGAACAAACCGTTATTTTGGAACGCACCGACCTGCTGGGCGAGAATACCCGGGCCTTCAAGAACGAATTGAGTGCAATCAGGGGCGTTCTGAATGTTACCGGAAGTACGGCCCTCCCCGGGCAGCAAAACTATTTCGGGGTTAGCTGGTCAACCCCGGATAAACGGAATGAGCCCATAACCGGGCGCGGTATTTTGGTGGACGAAGACTACGCCGATGCCCTGAGCCTCGAATTGGTGAAGGGGCGGTTCTTTTCCCGCGATTTCCCGACCGATTCCCTCGGGGTGGTCCTCAACGAGAAGGCCGCCGCCGAGCTGGGGCTGCCCGACGACCCCATTGGGCAGCGCCTGATCACTCCCGAAGAGTTCCTGAACGGCCCCGAAGGGACCGAAAAGACCTACCACGTCATTGGGGTGGTAAAAGATTTCCATTACCAGTCGCTGCACGAGCCCATTACCCCATTGGTATTTACCAGCGGGGCCCCGTTCAACAATGTGCTGGGCCTGACGGCCATCCATGTCGAAACCGGGGCCATGGAGCCGGTATTGTCGCAGGTAAAGGAGGTATGGTCGCGTTTCGTGCCCGAAAAACCCCTTACCTTCCAGTTCCTGGACCAAACCATTGCCAACCAGTACGACACGGAGGCCACCGCCCGCAAGGTATTCACCTTCTTTTCGTTCATCACCATCTTTATCGCCTGCATCGGCCTGTTGGGGCTGGCAGCCTATACCACCCGCCAGCGGGTACACGAAATCGGGGTGCGCAAAGTGCTTGGGGCCTCGGTAGGGAATATCGTCTTGATGCTTTCGCGGAATTTCATCCGCCTGGTCGGTATCGCCACCCTGGTGGCAGTGCCCGTGGCCTGGTATTTCATGTACCGCTGGCTGCAGAATTTCACCTACCGGATCGATTCGAGCTGGGACCTATTTGTTTGGGCCTCGGCCATCTCCCTGGCAACGGCTTTTCTGACCATCAGTTTCCAGGCAGTCAGGGCTGCTGTGCAGAACCCCGTGAAAAGCCTGAGAACCGAATAACAGCCGGGCGCATAGACCGGATAAAAAATAAAGTATGTTACTCGAACTGAACAACATCTTCAAATGGGTCACCCAGGGCGGGAACCGCGTATTCCTGCTCAAACACCTTGACCTGGCTGTAGAGCAAGGCGACTTCCTCTCAGTGATGGGCCCATCGGGCTCGGGCAAATCGACCCTGCTCCACGTACTGGGCATGCTCGACGATTTCAACGAAGGGGAATATTATTTTCAGGGCGAACCCGTGCACGGGTTCAGAGACAAGCAGCGGGCCCGCTTCCAGAAAGAGCACATCGGTTTTGTCTTCCAGGCCTACCACCTGATCGACGAGCTTACCGTTTATGAAAATATCGAGACCCCCCTGCTCTACCAAAAAGTGAGTTCCTCCGAGCGCAAGGCCCTGGTGGCCGACATGCTCGACCGCTTCGGCATAGTGGGCAAGAAAGATCTGTTCCCGGCCCAACTGAGCGGGGGACAGCAACAATTGGTGGGCGTGGCCCGGGCCCTGATCGGTAAGCCCCGCCTGCTGTTGGCAGACGAGCCAACGGGCAACCTGAATTCGCGCCAGAGCCGGGAGATCATGGAACTCTTCCAGGAACTCAACGCCGAAGGGACCACCATCATCCAGGCAACCCATTCCGAAACCAATGCTGCCTACGGCAGCCGTACCCTGCACCTGCTCGACGGGAGCTGGACCTCAACCCCTGAACCATGAACCGAACACGCATCTTCCTTTCCCTGACCCTGCTGCTGGGCCTTCGGGCTGCAGCCCAGAGCGGCGACCCCCAGGTGCTTACCCTCGAGGCCTGTATCGGCCGGGCCCTGGAGCAAAACCTCGACCTGAAAACCTCGGAACTGCAGGCCGAGACCGCCCAGGTAAACTACAAGGTTGCCCTGAACCGCCTTTTGCCCGATGTAAACGGGGAATACAACCTGGGGATAAACGACGGGCGGTCCATCGACCCCTTCACGAATGCCTATATCAATGAGAAATTGACCTTCTCGAACCTGGGCCTGAACCTGAATGCGGTGGTTTTCAATGGTTTCAGGCAACTGAACACCCTGAAACAGAACCGCCTGAACCTCGAGGCCGCCGAAATGGAACTGGATGCCTTCCGCCAGACCCTGGTGCTTCGGGTAACCCTGGCCTTCCTGAAAACCCTGAATGCCCGCGAAATGGTACGGCTCACCGTGGCGCGCGCCGAGGCAACCCAGGAACAGCTCGACCGCCTGCAGGCCCTTTACGAGCAGCAATTGGGCAACCCGGCCGAGTACCGCGACCTGCAGGGGCAGCATGCCAACGACCGGGCCACCCTGGCACAGGCCCGCAACGCCCTGAAAGCCGCCGTGTACGAACTGGAAACACTGCTCAATACAGAGGAACCCATCGACCCGGAGTCTATGGGACTACTCATCGACTTTGAGCCCTATGCCTACACGGCCGAGCAGGTATACGAGCAGGCGCTTGAAAAGTTGTCGGCCCTGCAGGCCAGCCGCCTGCGCCTGGAGGCAGCCCGCAAGGGCGTGGCTGCAGCCCGGGGGCAGTTTACCCCGACCTTCTCCGTATTCGCGGGCTTAAGCACCAATTACTCGAGCCTGGCCCGCCTGTATAACGAAACCGGCACCCGCATTACGGAAACCGGCGATTTTGTGACGGTGGGCGGGCTGAATTACCCGGTTCAGACTGAGGTGACCGACTTTGATTCGCAGGAGATCGCCTATTGGGACCAGTTCGACAACAACCGGAGCACTTATTACGGGCTCAGTGCCAGTATCCCGATCTTAAACGGGTTCCGGGCACACAGCAACCTGAGGCTCGAAAAGATCAGGCGGGAGCAGGCCAGGGCCGAGCTCGACCAGTCTGAACTGCAATTCCACCAGTCTATCCGGACCGCCCATGCCGATATGGAGACTGCCCTGGAGCGCCACCGCGTGTTGGAGGAGCAGGTGGCAGCCTACGAAGAATCGTTCCGGATCAACGAGATCCGCTTCAGCAACGGGGTCTCGAACAGCACCGAATACATCGTGAGCAAGAACAACCTCGACAATGCCCGCATAAGCCTGGCAAACCTGAGATACGAATACGTATTGCGGGTGCAGGTGCTGGAATACTACCGGGGCGAGGCGCTGTAACGGCGGGCTAGTTGCCCTTGCCTTTGTTTTTCTGTTGCCCGGGGGCGTGGTTCTTGGCCGATTGCTCGCCGGTCACTTTCTTGGCCTGCCCGGGGGGCAGGTC
>JAHECA010000070.1 GCA_024642005.1 Robiginitalea sp.
GCTCCAGGGCCTGCAACTGTGCGAATACAGTGCCTAAAACCTGGTGCAACTCTTCCGTCTTATGCATGGCCATCATGCTGGACCTGACCCGCTCCAATGCCGCCTCGATCTGTGCTTCCCGCGCCTGGGCCTCGGCTTTTTGCAGGTCGAGGAAGCGGGTGTAGGACAATGAAAACGTTTTAGCGATTCGGGCTAAAACAGATAACTGCTCATCTGTAAGGGGTTTAACTGAACTTAGGGATATCGACGACCAATCATTAAAAGGCGCCCAATGCAAATAAATAACCTCTGGTTTTTTTTGAATGTATTGGTTTTTAGCGCCTGAGAAATTCGAGACTTTCCATAAGTCCATCATTTCCTCTAAAAGCTTTCCCCTCAATTCTAATGTGTTGTAGGAACCCCATTTATTTTTGGTCGACACCACCTCTCGCATAAAACCAATCTCGTTTAAATTTAGAAGCGGAAGCTGGTCTGTTACTTTATCGTTCTCCGAACCAATGCTATGTGCAGCGTAGGAAATGAAGTAATGAGTTTCATTGTCAACAATATTTATATCACATGACACGTGAGGTATGTCCAAGGCCTCAATTTGATTTAGGACCGAAAGGGCCACTTGAGGCAGTTCATTGCTGTGATGCATTGCCATAGATGAAGCTCTGATCCTTTCTAAAGAAGCTTCAATCTGCGCCTCCCTTGCTTGAGTTTCTGCTTTTTGCAGGTCGAGAAAGCGTTGATAAACCTGGGTAAACTCAGTACAAAATCTGGAAAGGATATCTTTCTCTTCCTCTGTGGCTTGTCTTTGATGGTCATAGCCCAGGTATCCAAAGGGGGTATATCCAGCCATGGAATAGCCTCCTTCAGGGAAATCATCGACGCCCATACGATCTTCTTCGGGCATGGAGGCGAAGGTTTCTGTGAAAATCCCAAAGAGATGGGGGAGCACTTCTTTAGGATAATAAATCACTTCTACAGCATCGGAATTGTCATTTATCCATTTGTCAAAGAGTGCCTTAAGGGGTTCCATGCTATCTACCTCCACCACCTGCTTACCGGGAATTCTTGTGCCCGATTTACCAGAAGCCCGATAGGTAAGGGTACGGGACTTTCGGTCAAAAAGGCTTAAAAAAACATTTACGGGATGGATCCTCAGGTTATCGAATTGCTGAAATAATACGGAGAGCACCTCGTGTAATTCATCGGATGATTGCATCGCCATCGACTTGGCCCTCACCCTTTCCAAAGCCAATTGGATCTCTGCCTCCCGGGCCTGGACTTCGGCTTTCTGCAGGTCGAGGAAGCGGGTGTAGGCCTGCTCGAACACCCGCGCGAATCGTCTCAGGACCTCATTTTCCTGATCGGTGAATATTCTGCCCGAATAACTATTGAGTTGTATGCCCGAGTTTTTTTCAATTGCAGCAGAAAGGGACAACGCTTCACATGCTTTGAGATACTTTTTTCGTTCTTCCGGAATTGTTTTGAAATCGGTATACTCAAAAATGATGTCGAAAAAGGCATTCTTCTCCTCAAAGGGCAAATACAGGCTAACGAAATCCTCATTGGATTCCCGGGCAGTAGTAATGGCATCCATTACAGCGCCACCCCGGAGTGGCAGGTGTTTGGCGGTAGGGTATTCCGATGCGGTCGTAGCGAACCAGTCTTCATAATGGTCTTCCCTGAAGATGAAGATGGCGGCGGCATCTGCGGGTAATTCCAATTCCCGGAGCCGCTCCAGTACGGTTCGCACCACTTCGACGAGTTCATCGCTTCTGTGCATGGCCAGGGCACGCGATCGTACTTTTTCCAGGGCGTTTTCAATCTGGGCTTCCCGGGCCTGGGCTTCAGCTTTCTGCAGGTCGAGGAAGCGCACATAGGCCTGTTCAAATACCTTCGCGAAGCGGGTAAAGACCCTTTCATTTTCATAGACTTCGGTGGTCAGGATGAGCAGGTACCCGTGCGAAAAGCAAGCGGCATGCCATTTTTGCCAGGTGGGGAACGAAAGGCCCGAAGCCAGGATTTCCTGGAAGAACGGCCTTACAGACGGTACGGTTAGCATGTAATCGTAGTGCTTTTTCAAGTCGGCTCCTTCCCTGAATTCCGAAAACAGGTCAGCCTTCTTTTTCCAGGCTTCGTACATCCGCAAATGGGTGGGGTCTTCGGTATGGGGCATGGTAATGGGGGGCAATACCCCATACTGGTTGGCAAACCACACTTCGTCCTGGTCGGAGTCAGGATTGCAGATCATCACCCCGCAACCCCAGAGATTCTCGGCCAGGCCGTCTCCCAAACCGCGGAGTTGCTGGAACATTACATTGGCCACCTCAAGCATCTCGGCGCTGGCGTGCATGACCATGGAGCGCGCCCGCACGCGTTCCAGGGCGGCTTCGATCTGCGCTTCCCGGGCCTGGGCTTCTGCTTTTTGCAGGTCGAGGAAGCGAATAAAGGCCTGTTCAAATACTTTGGCAAAACGGATCAGGATTTCTTTCTCCCTTTCAGAGGGCAGGGCTCCCACCATGGAAGGGATCATAATGGCCGAATTGGCAGACCAGGCCCAGGCGATGCCATGGTCTTTGCTGGCTAACAGGGCTTTTTTGTAATCTGCCGGCAATTGTCCGTAATCTGACGTCTCAAAGGCCTTTTCGAACCAGGCGTTTTTAACCTGATAAGGGAAAACCTTGGCAAAATAGGAATCTCCCCTGCTTTTGGAATCCCAGGCTTCATCAAATAAGGCATCTTCGAAATAAGGCAGATAAAAAGGGACGGAAGGATGCTTCGGATCTTCAGAGGCCGTCCAATGGATAACGTCTTTGTTATCCTGAAAGTAGGTACAGATAACAGCCCCTCCCACATCCAGGACTACCCCCAGCTTCTTGAGTTCCTGGGCCACCACCCGAACCACTTTTTGCAACTCATCGG
>JAHECA010000045.1 GCA_024642005.1 Robiginitalea sp.
GAAGGCTACCGCGTATTTACGGAGCGCTACCTGCTCAAGCGGGGGTACTGCTGCCAGAGCGGGTGCCGGCACTGCCCCTATGGCTTTGATGTTAAATCCGGCCAAAAAAGGTAGGGTAAACGGCATGATTTTTGTTACTTTAAAAGAAAATTGCTGATAAACCGATTCCTATGAAATCATTCCTTCCCCCTGTCCTCCTCCTGCTCGGTTTCGGCCTGCTGATGAGCTGTTCGTCTGTTAAGGTGGCCGCCGATTACGACCGGGGCACCGACTTTACCCAATACAAATCATACGCCTTCTACAAAACCGGCATCGACAAGGCCCGGATCTCCGACCTGGACAAAAAGCGCATTTTGCGCGCCATCGAGGCCGAAATGTCGGCCCGGGGCTATGTGAAATCGGAAAACCCCGACCTGCTGGTTAGCATTTTCACCACAGAAAAGGAGCGGATAGACATTTACAACAACATGGGCTGGGGCTGGGGATACGGCTGGGGATATGGCTATTACAACCCCTGGTACTGGGGAGGCGGCTGGTATGGCCCCACGGTTACCTCCAGCACAGAGGGCTCCCTTTATATTGACCTGATTGACGCCCGCCGCAAAGAGCTGGTCTGGCAGGGCAAGGGCACCGGCATTCTGGGCAATACCGACAATATGGAAAAAAAGGAGGCCCGCATCCGCGAATTCGTCTCCAGCATTCTTTCCAAATACCCGCCCGGCGCGGTTGCCATGAACTAGATAGTATAAAGACCCTGCCCCGGCAGGGTTTCTCTTTTCAGGGGGTGAACGCCGCAGGCAAAATTCGTATCTTTAAACATCCCTGTATAGGCCTATGAAGTACGAAAGCAACCCCATTCTCGACCGGCTGCCCCGCCACCTGAGGCAGTACATCAAACCCCAGCAGTACGAGCAGTACTCCCCAATAGACCAGGCGGTCTGGCGCTATGTGATGCGCAAGAACGTAGACTACCTGAGCCGCGTGGCCCACCCTTCGTACCTGCCCGGGCTCAAAAAAACGGGGCTTTCGGTAAACCACATCCCAAATATGTACGGGATGAACCGGATCTTGAAAGAAATCGGCTGGGCTGCCGTGGCGGTGGACGGCTTTATCCCTCCTGCGGCCTTTATGGAGTTCCAGGCGTACAACGTGCTGGTAATCGCCTCCGACATCAGGCAGCTCGACCATATCGAATATACCCCGGCCCCCGACATCATTCACGAAGGGGCGGGTCACGCCCCAATTATCGCCAACCCGGAGTACGCCGAATACCTGAGGCGGTTCGGGGAGATCGGCTGCAAAGCCCTTTCGAGCGCCAAAGACACCGAATTGTACGAGGCCGTTCGCCTGCTGTCGATTATCAAGGAGGCCCCCGGCACCCCTCCGGCAGAAATAGAAGCCGCCGAAAAAGCCATAGCAGAGCTGCAGGAAAACATGGGGCCGCCCAGCGAAATGGCGCTCATCCGCAACCTGCATTGGTGGACCGTGGAATATGGCCTTATCGGAACCCCGGAGCACCCGAAAATCTATGGGGCCGGCCTGCTTTCTTCCATTGGGGAAAGCGCCTGGTGCATGACCGACCAGGTTCATAAGATCCCGTATTCCATAAAAGCGGCCCATACGGCATTCGACATCACCAAACCCCAGCCCCAGCTGTTCGTAACCCCCGATTTTGCCTTCCTGAGCCAGGTGCTGGAAGAATTCGCCGGTACCATGGCCCTGCGCAAAGGCGGCCTCGACGGCCTGCAGAAACTGATCGGTTCGAACGCCCTGGGCACCGTGGAGCTGAGCACCGGACTCCAGATTTCGGGTACATTCCGAAAAGCCCTTTCGCACGAAGGCAAACCGGTCTACCTCGAAACCGAAGGGCCCACTGCCCTGGCCTATCGGCAGAAGGAACTTATCGGCCACGGCAGTGCCCGGTATGCAGGGGGCTTCGCTTCTCCCCTTGGCAAACTGAAAGGCATCAACCTGGCCATCGAAAACATGAGCCCCCGTGACCTGAAGGCCTACAACATCTACGAGGGGGAACGGGTGAACCTGGAATTCGAAGGCGAGTTGTATGTCGAGGGCGACGTGGTTACGGGCACCCGGAACCTGCAGGGAAAAATCCTGCTGATTACCCTCGACAACTGCGAGGTGCGCCACCGCGACGACATCTTGTTCCACCCGGGCCGCGGCCTGTACCACCTGGCCGTCGGGGAGTCGATCGTTTCGGCCTTTAACGGCCCGGCCGACCTGGGCAGCTTCGACCTGGTTACCCATACCCCGTCGAGCAGCACCATCCATGTGGAGAAAGACACCGAACGGCTGCAACTGGAACAATTGTACGGGCAAATCAGGCAGTTTCGGGAAGGGAAGAACACCACCATTTCGCGCAACAAGGTGCTGAAGGAACTACAGGCCCATTACCCCGACGACTGGCTGCTGGCCGTAGAATTGTACGAATTGGCTTCCGGTGCTAAAGACACCGGTTTCGCCAGTGAAATTGCAGACCACCTCGATGCGGTGAAACAACGGCGGCCCGAAGTGGGCCACCTCATCGACGGGGGCATGGCGCTGGCACGAGGCACAGGGACTAAAATCGCATAAAGGGATACTGTTTGCACAAGTGGTCTACCCGCCTGCCCAACTGCTCAACAAAGGCAGTGTGTGCCGCAGAATCGGCGTGCAGCGGGCGGTGTGCCAGGGCTTTTCGGATGCCGTCTACCTCCGTCATAACCGGGCGGGCAGCCTCTGAAATCCAGGTTTCGGCAAAACGCTCCCAAACGTAATCGATAGCCACAGCATTGGGGTGCACCAGGTCGCGGTCGAAAAAACGGTAATCGCGCAATTCGTCGAGCACGATTTCATAGGCCGGGAAATAGTCGGCCAGACCTTTGCCGACCATGCGGTGCGCCGCAGTGAGCAACAGCGCCTTGCTGTACTGGCTCTCCACCAGCCCGTCGCGCAGGTGGCGTACGGGAGAAACACTCAACAGCACACGGGCGCCGGGCCGGGCGGCGCGCACCAACCCGATTAATTCTTCCAACCAGGCTTCGAGCTGGTGGGGTTCTGACAATTCCTTTCTGAATTTGGGCGCCGGCAGGGTGTGGCAATTGGCAACCAGCCGGTCGGTTTCCAATGCCCTGTACCCCCAGGCAGAGCCCAAAGTAAGGATCACATGGGTGGCCCGTTGCAGCTGGGCCCGCAGCCCGGAAAGTGCCACATTCAGGGCATTAACCGCCTCTGTGGCCGTAGGGCGCCCCAGGCTGGAATGCGCCTCCAGGCTACGCCAGAGCCCCTGCCGTTCGAACAGCTCCCCGGGGGTGAAGGGCCGGTTTTCGGCGGCCCGTTTCAGGAGCTCGAGTAAGGGGGCAGGGTGGTAGATAACCCCGAAGGGGTTGGTCAGGGCATCGAACTGGAAATACCGGAGCTTTTCGCCCATATGGGCCGCAAAACACGACCCGAGCAGCAGCACCGACCCTTCGTAGCCCAGGGGGGGCTGACCGGGTGGAATGCCAACTGGGGTGCTCCATTTCATAGCGGGGCCGATTATTTGGGCGGGGCTGTCAGGTAGGTCTTGGCGGCGGCCAGGGCCTGGGCGATGCCCGCCGGGTTTTTGCCACCGGCTGTGGCAAAGAAGGGCTGGCCTCCGCCCCCGCCCTGGATGTGTTTGCCGAGCTCTCTGACGATGGCCCCGGCATTCAGGCCACGGGCCGAAGCCAACTCCCTGGAAATATAGCACGTGAGCAGGGCCTTGCCTCCCTGCTCGGAAGCGAGCAGGAGAAACAGGTTGCCTTCCTCCCCACCCAGCTGGTAAACCAGGTCTTTCATGGCATCGGCGTCTAGGTCGACCTGCCGGGCCAGGAAGCCAACCCCGTTGAGGATGGTGATTTCCCTCTGCAGTTCCTCTTTGAGCCCGGCGGCCTTCTGCCGTTTCAGGACTTCCAGCTCTTTTTTCAGCTCGGCGTTCTCTGCCTGCAGGCTGCCGACGGCCTGCACCGGGTCGGCGGGGTTTTTCAGCAATTCCGCAATGGCCTCAAGGGTCGTTTCCCGTGTTTCAAAATAGGCATATACGGCATCTGAGGTGATCGCTTCGATCCTCCGAACCCCCGCGGCTATGGCGCCTTCGCTTATAATTTTGAAATGCCAGATATCGGCTGTGTTGGCCACATGCGTGCCGCCGCAGAGCTCGATGGATTCCCCAAAACGGATGGTGCGAACGGTCTCGCCGTATTTCTCGCCAAACAGGGCCATAGCCCCATGGGCCAGGGCTTCCTGAATGGGAATGCCCCGGTTTTCCTGCAAGGGTAATTTCTCTTCGATTCGCGCATTCACAAAATCTTCCACCTCCCGAAGCTCGCTTGGGCTCAGCCTGGTGAAATGGGAAAAATCGAACCGCAAATTTTTGGCGTGGACCGCAGATCCCTTCTGCTCGACGTGCTCCCCGAGCACCCTGCGAAGCCCCTGGTGCAAGAGGTGGGTAGCCGTGTGATTGCAGGCGGTGAGCTGGCGCTGTTTCGCATCGACCACCGCCCTGAATTTCCCTTCCGGGTCTTTGGGAAGCGATTTGGTGATGTGGAGGATTTCGTTGTTTTCCTTTCGGGTATCCAGAATGTAGGAAACGTCTCCGTTGGCGGCCTCCAGGTACCCTTTATCGCCCATCTGCCCTCCGCCCTCCGGGTAGAAAGGGGTCTGGTTAAAAACCAGCTGGTACTGTACGCCCTCTTTTTTGGAAGCGACCTTCCGGTACTTGGCAATGCCGATCTCGGCCTGCAGCCGGTCGTATCCGACAAATCCCGCCCCTGCAGCCGGCCGGATGGCCACCCAGTCTTCCACCGCCGTTTCGGAAGCTGCCCGGGAACGGCTTTTCTGGGCCTGCATGGCTTGCTCAAAGCCGGCTTCGTCGAGCTCGTAGCCCCGCTCCCGCAAGATCAGGGAAGTCAGGTCAATCGGGAAGCCGAAGGTATCGTAGAGCTCAAAGGCCTTTTCCCCGTCTACGGTTAGGCCCTGGGTTTGCTTCAGGATATTTTCGAGGAGGGCCAGCCCCTGGTCGAGGGTCTTCAGGAAGGATTGTTCTTCTTCCCGAACCACACTCTCGATGAGCCGCTGCTGCGCCCGCAGTTCAGGGAAGGCGTCGGCCATGATTCCGCCGAGGGCCTTCACCAGGCGGAACATGAAAGGCTCCTTGGCACCCAGAAAGGTAAAGCCGTAGCGAATGGACCGGCGCAAAATGCGGCGGATCACATACCCGGCCCCGCTGTTGCCGGGCAGCTGCCCGTCTGCAATGGCAAAGGACACCGCGCGTATGTGGTCGGCAATTACCCGAATGGCCACATCGCTGTCTTCGGCGCTCCCGTATCTGGAGCCGGTTATCGTCTCGATCTCACGAATCAGGGGGGTAAACAGATCGGTGTCGTAATTGGACTGCACCCCCTGCACCACCATGCAGAGCCGCTCGAAGCCCATGCCGGTATCGATGTGCTTTTCGGGCAGGCCCTCGAGCTTGCCGTCGGCCTTGCGGTTGTACTGTATAAAAACCAGGTTCCAGATCTCCACCACCTGCGGGTGGTCGCGGTTCACCAACTGGTCTCCGGGCGTTTTGCGGCGCTCGGCATCGCTGCGGATATCTACGTGTATCTCCGAGCAGGGGCCACAGGGACCCTGGTCGCCCATCTCCCAGAAATTGTCCTTTTTCGAACCCAGCAGAATGCGCGCTTCGGGCAAGATGGCCTTCCAGATCTCATAGGCCTCCCCGTCGCGCTCCAGGGCATCTGCGTCATGGCTTCCCTCGAAAATGGTCACATAGAGCCGGTCTTTCTCGATGCCGCAGGCTTTGGTCAGGAATTCCCAGGCCCAGCCAATGGCCTCTTTCTTGAAGTAATCTCCGAAGCTCCAGTTGCCCAGCATTTCGAAGAAGGTATGGTGGTAGGTGTCGCGGCCCACTTCTTCCAGGTCGTTGTGCTTGCCGCTCACCCGCAGGCATTTCTGGGTGTCGGCCACACGCCGCGATTCGGGGCGGCTCACGCCCAGGAAATACTCCTTGAACTGGTTCATCCCGGCATTGGTGAACAACAGGGTGGGGTCATCTTTCATCACCAGGGGTGCCGAGGGGACTATCTTGTGTTCCCTATCCTTGAAAAATGTCAAAAACTGGCTTCTTATCTCCCTGGAAGTCATATCAAAACAAGCGGTTATTTAAATTCTCGGATATTGCGTCAACAATTTTTATATTTGCTAATCACCAACCGCAGAACGGCACAAAAATAGGATAAAATCTATACATGACTAAGGTTAAGTACTTCTACGATCCCGATACCTTATCGTACCGGAAAATTGAACCCAAAAAGTCCAAGAAGTACCGGAACATCGTGTTTTTCCTGTTGGGTTCGGCCCTTTTTGGCTTCCTGGGCCTCATCCTGCTGATGAACACCAACCTGTTCAATACCCCCCGCGAGCTGGCCCTGCAGCGGGAGGTGAACAATTACGAACTGCAATTCGAGCTGCTCAACCGCAAGATGGTGCAGATCGAACAGGTGCTGGACAACATTGAAGACCGCGACAACAATATCTACCGCCTCTATTTCGAGGCCAACCCCATTCCGGACGAACAACGCCGGGCCGGGTTCGGCGGCGTAAACCGCTACAAAGACCTGGAGGGCTTCAACAATTCGGAAATGATCATCGCCACCACCAAACGGATGGAGATCATCCAGAAACAACTGGTAATCCAGTCGCGTTCGCTTGACGAGATCACCAAACTGGCGGCAGAAAAGGAGAAACTGCTGGCGGCCATCCCGGCCATACAGCCCATCCGCAACCAGGACCTGACCCGCATGGCCTCGGGCTACGGCTGGCGCTCTGACCCCTTTACCAAGGCCCGCAAAATGCACTGGGGCATGGATTTTACCGCCCTGCGCGGCACGCCCGTATACGCCTCCGGAGACGGGGAAGTGAGCCGGGCCGACAACAATGCCTCCGGGTACGGGAAACACGTGCGCATCGAACACGGGTACGGGTACATGAGCCTTTACGGCCACCTCAGCAATTACAACGTAAAGCCCGGGCAACATGTAGAGCGGGGCGACCTGATCGGCTTTGTGGGCAGCACCGGGCGCTCCGAAGCCCCCCACCTGCACTACGAAGTATGGAAGGACGGGGAGAAGATCAACCCGATCAATTTTTACTACGGCAGCCTTACCGCCGAGGAATTCGAGAACATGCTCAAAATTGCCATCCAGGAGAACCAATCACTTGACTAATGCACGTAGAGCTTCCTGAGAAACGGTATTACGGAATTGGCGAAGTGGCCAGGGCCTTTGACGTGAACACCTCCCTGATCCGTTTCTGGGAGAAGGAATTCGATGTGCTGCAGCCCAAGAAGAACGCCAAGGGGAACCGGAAATTCACGCCCCAGGACATCAAGAACCTGGAGCTGATCTACCACCTGGTCAAGGAACGGGGCTTTACCCTGGAAGGGGCCAAAACGCACCTGAAGGAAAACAAGCACAAAACCCTGACCAAATACGAGATCATCCGCAAACTGGAGCTGGTAAAAGCCGAGCTGATCAAAATAAAGGACCAGCTCTGATGTAACAACCCGGGCTGTTTTGTTACCCATTAATTGCTAACCGTTAAATCGAGATAAAATGAAAAAATGGCTTATCCCTCTGATTGTAGTCGTGGTAATCGCTTTTGGCCTGTATCGCTGGGCCGTGGGTTTCAACAATACAGCAGTGGAATACCAGGCCAATGCTAAAACAGCCTGGTCAAACGTGGAAAGCACCTATCAGCGCCGCAACGACCTGATCGGCAACCTGGTCAAAACCGTTCAGGGAGCTGCAGACTTTGAGCGGGGGACCCTTACCGATGTCATCGAAGCCCGGGCCAAGGCCACTTCGACCACTATCGATGCCAACAACCTCAGCGCCGAACAACTGGCCGCCTTCCAGGAAGCCCAGACAGGCCTGTCGTCTGCCCTTTCGCGCCTGCTGGTTACCGTGGAACGCTACCCCGACCTGAAAGCCAACCAGAACTTCCTGGAGCTGCAGAGCCAGCTGGAAGGCACCGAGAACCGTATCAATGTGGCGCGTGACCGCTTCAATGGAGCGGTAAACACCTACGATATCCACATCAAAAAATTCCCGGGTTCCCTCCTGGCCGGCATGTTTGGCTTTGAGGAAATGCCGCGTTACGAAGCCGCTCCTGGGTCGGAAAATGCCCCGGAAGTGAATTTCGATTTCAACAACTAAGCCATGTCTGAAGTGGAATCTTTTCTGAGCCCGAAGGCCGAAGCGGAAATCGTTGAGGCCATACGGGAGGCGGAAAAGGACACCTCGGGCGAAATACGGGTGCACCTCGAGTACGAAGACAGGGGCGACCCCTACCTGCGGGCCCAGGAGGTGTTCTGCCACCTGAAGATGGACAACACCCGCCAGCGGAATGGGGTGCTGCTCTATGTGGCCGTACATGCCCGGCATTTCGTGATTTTAGGGGACCGCGGCATCGACCGGGTTGTAACACCGGATTTCTGGAATATAACACGCGACCTCATGCAGGGCCACTTCCGCAAGGGGGCCTACAAGGAAGGTATCATTGCCGGGGTGCTCTCGGCGGGGCGGCAGCTGAAATCCCATTTCCCCTGGAGGCCAGACGACCAAAACGAATTGAGCGATGCAATTTCCAAGAATTAAAATCGCCGTCCTTGCCGTGCTTCTGCTGGCAGGCAACCTGCTGCGGGCTCAGTTCGAGATTCCGGAAAAGCCCCCACCCGGTCAGCAGACCAGCCTGTACGACTACATTGGCCTGCTCGACCAATCACAGGCCCAGGCCCTCGAACAAAAACTCATACGCTACTCCGACAGCACCTCCACCCAGATCGTGGTGGCCATAATCGCCTCTACCGAAGGAGAAGACATCCAGTACCTCGGGACCCAGTGGGGCCATAAATGGGGCATCGGGCAGGAGCGGGAAGACAATGGCATTCTGGTACTGCTGGCCCGCGACGACCGCCGCATCGGCATCAACACGGGCTATGGCGTGGAAGAATTCCTGACCGACGCCCTCTCGAAACGCATCATCGAGACCGTGATCATCCCCGAATTCAGGAATGGTGATTTCTATGCCGGGCTCGACCGGGGCACCGATGCCATTTTCCAGGTGCTCACCGGCCAATTCCAGGGCTCGGGCGGGGGCGGCAGCCCGGGGCGGTTCCCTTTCGAGGCCATATTGCCCTTCATCATCTTCATCATCATTATCATTATTCTCGCCTCGCGCAGCAACAAAGGAAACCGCGGCAACCGACGCAAGCGCGGCCTCGATATCTGGGACATGATTGTCCTGAGCAACATGGGCCGTTCGGGCTCCCGGGGCGGGGGCTTTGGCGGAGGTGGCTTTGGTGGGGGCGGCTTTTCAGGCGGCTTCGGCGGAGGCGGCTTCGGCGGAGGTGGGGCCTCAGGGGGGTGGTAGGCGGGCTGCCTATTTCTTCCGCATGAAAATGGTAATCGGCACCCCCGTAAAATCGAACTGCTCCCTCAGCTTATTCTCGATGAACCGCTTGTAGGAGTCTTTCACGTACTGCGGCAGGTTGCAGAAGAACGCAAATTGCGGGTAGGGCGTGGGCAGCTGGGTACAATATTTGATCTTGACGTATTTCCCCTTGATGGCCGGGGGCGGGTTCTTCTCGAAGACAGGCAGCATTGCATCGTTGAGCTGGCGGGTAGGGATGCGGCGCGAACGGTTCTGGTACACCTCCACGGCCTTCTCAATGGCTTTGTATATGCGCTGCTTGTTCAGGGCCGAGATAAAGACTATGGGCACGTCGGTAAACGGGGCAATGGCTTCCTTGATCTCTTTGGTATAGGCCTTCACCGAGGCTGTGTCTTTTTCAACCAGGTCCCATTTGTTCACCAGTATCACAATACCCTTGTTATTGCGCTGGGCCAGCCAGAAAATGTTTTGAACCTGCCCGTCGAAGCCACGGGTGGCGTCGAGTAAGATCAGGCAAACGTCGGCATGCTCAATGGTGCGCACAGAACGCATCACCGAATAGAATTCCAGGTCTTCCTTAACCTTGGCCTTGCGGCGTATGCCGGCCGTATCTACCAGGAAAAACTCAAAGCCGAAGCGGTTGTAGCGGGTGTCGATGCTGTCGCGGGTGGTACCGGCTATCTCGGTGACGATATAGCGGTCTTCCCCGATGAGCGCATTGATAAAGGAAGACTTGCCGGCATTGGGGCGCCCCACCACGGCAAACCGGGGCAGGTTCTCCTCCACCGCGGGCCGGTCGGGCAGCACCTCCACCACGGCATCGAGCAGTTCGCCCGTGCCACTGCCGTTGATGCTCGAAACCGGGTAATATTCCCCCAGGCCCAGGGCGTAAAATTCCACGGCGTCTTCCAGGCGCGCGGCATTGTCTACTTTGTTCACTACCAGGAAAACCGGCTTCTCGACTTTCCTGAGCATGGTGGCTACCTCTTCGTCCATCCCGGTAATGCCAGTCTCGGCGTCTACCATGAAAAGGATGGCGTCGGCCTCGTCTATGGCCAGCTCGACCTGCCGGTCGATCTCTTTCTCAAACACGTCGTCGCTGCCGATAACATAGCCCCCCGTATCGATGAGGGAGAAGTCTTTTCCATTCCAGTCGCTTTTGCCGTAGTGCCTGTCGCGGGTTACCCCGCTAACAGCATCGACTATGGCTTCGCGCCGCTGTATCATGCGGTTGAAGAGCGTAGACTTGCCCACATTGGGCCTTCCGACAATGGCGACGATTCCCGACATACCTGGTTTTGAGCCCACAAAGGTAGTGCGAATGCATGGGATATGAAACG
>JAHECA010000046.1 GCA_024642005.1 Robiginitalea sp.
CCCAGCCGGGCTCCGACGATTACCGCACCCACGCAGGTGTTTTCCAGGACAAACCGGCTGGCAATGGCGGCAAGGCTCGTCTGGTGTTTCAGGGCCACCTGTTTCAGGGCGCCGAGGAGCTGCTGAAACACAGGCCAGCCCCCGGCAACGTCAATGAACCGCTTGTATTTCATTTCGGACCAGGTGGCCAGCGATTCGGCCACGGGTTCGGGTTTGCCCAACCACTTATCGGTCAAAAAGCCACCGGCCAGGGTGCCGTAGGCCAGCAATTTGACGTTGTACTGCTCGCATACCTGTTGCATGGCGCCCTGCGCCCTGCGATCCAGTACCGAGTGGGAAACCTGGTTGCTCACAATGGGTAAGCCGCTGGAGAGGGCTACCCGCAGGTGGGCCGCATCAAAATTGGTGACCCCGATGTTCCGGATCAGCCCTTCCTCCCGCAACTCGTTGAGGTAAAAAAGCGCATCCAGCCAACTGGGGTCGGGGTAGTGCCAGGCGTGGAACTGCATGAGGTCTATCGCGGGTTGCTGCATGCGATACAGGGCTGTTTCAAGGGCCTTTCGCACCTGTTCTTTTGAGATTTTCCCCGGTTCAGGCACCCATTTGGTAAAGAGTTTTATCGAAGCGGACCCTTTGGCGTTGTTTTTAAAAGTACCCGCAATGATTTCGCTCGACCCGTAATGGTCGGCCATGTCGAAGGCTGTGAACCCGGCATGCGCGTAGGGTTCCATGAAGCGGGCCGTCTGAATCGGATCGAGGACCCCCTGTTTGCGCTCCATGTCGGCAATCTGCCACAACCCGATAACCAGGCGGGGTATCGAGAGTGAGTTTGATAAACGTACCTGCTTTTCCATAATTTACGCGTTCGGTAGTTTTTTAAACCGTGCTGAAAGGTCTGAAGTTTCTCTCTTAAGCCTGATCCATTTGGAGGCAAACAGGGCACTCGCAAGGCCCATTACAATAAGCCACACATAGGTAGGGTGAAAATACCAGGCCTCCACCTGCCGGGTAAGGTCTTTGTAAAGGTGTATGATCAAAAACCCCCCAATAAAGAATACCCCGGCCCACCCGATCAGGAGTTGCACCTTTCTGTCTTTAAAGACGGCAATCTGCCGGGCCAGTTCAGGATTCACCCTCCGTATGCCGATCAGCGTGATGCTCATAAGCAGGAAGTTTACGAGCATGGAGGTGACCATGATGTCTATTCCCAGGAAAAAATCCCCGGCGAAGTGCGACCCCAGCACCCCTATGGAGGCAATGCCTCCGGCACAGAGCAAGGCCACGTGCGGGCTAAAATATACCGGGTGAATCCGGGTAATCGCTGCCGGAAATATGCGATCGGTTGCCCAGGCAAACATGAGTCGCGAGACCGACAGGAGCATAGCCGGCAAATCGTTGATAAGCGCTATGGCCGCTCCGAGCAGAATGACCAGGTCTACGCCCCCGGGAAGCACCAGGCTCAGCAGGCCGGGGGCCGTAATATCTTTGTTCTGGGCCTCTTGCGCCACGTAGCTCCAGGGCACAATGTGGTAGACCGAAAGCGTAAAGAGCATGTAGAACAGCCCCACTCCCAAAATGGCGATCAGAATGGCGAGCGGCAGGTTCCGTGTCGGGTTAAGCGCTTCGCTGCCGGTCTGGGCAATGGAATCAAAACCAATAAAGCTCGAAAACAATACTGCTGCGGCCGACACCAAAACCGACCATTGAAAATCGGGGGGTTCCCGGGGAGTGAAGACAACGCCTTCTTTAAGGGCAAGCACTTTGAGAAAATCGGATGAATCGAAAAAAAGGCCCGAGAGAATTACGATGCCCCCCAAAACAAAAATGATGATCACCATGGGCAATAACCAGCGGGTGTATGACTTCACGCCCCTTATGTTGATGTAGACAAATCCCCAAAGGAGCCCCAAGGCCAGGCAGACCCTGATCAAAGGCAGGTCAAGGTAGTTGGCCAGGGTCGTGAACCCGGCGCTGTGCGCAATATCACGCAGGAAGGGAATGGTGATGTAGGCCACCACCCCGATCACGATCGAAAGGCCGAACCACTGGGAAAAGCTAGCCACAAAACCCAGATACGGGTTGAGCCCGCGACTGGCATACAGGTAGCTTCCCCCAGCCCGGGGCATGGCCGAGGCGAGCATGGCGTAGGCCAGGCCGGCCAGCAGGGCCGGAATGGCAGCGAATAAAAAAGCCGAAAGCACATAGGGCCCGATCTCGGGAACACTCCGGTGGATCATCACGGGTACCACGTTGATCGACGCCCCGACCATGGAGGAAACCCCCGTGGCGATGACCGCAAAAAGCCCCATCTGCCGAATCAGGGTTGGCCTGGCCGCTGAAGATTTTTCGGGCATACTAATAATCGTTCCTGCATTGCATCCGATAAAGGTGCGAATCCGATTCCGTTCAGGCAAGCGAAAGGATGATCTAATAGCCTGCCACGGCAAAAATGCAGGATGTTTTCACAACAGATGATGCCCGGGATTGGGAGGGCCCTTCCTGCACAACAATCGGAATTCAGAACAGGAAAAGTAACACTTGATCAAATTCGGGAAGGATTTGGCATAATGCTATTTTCTGTACATTCATAAAAACTTTGGAAAATGAAAGCAACGCTTCTGCTGATGATTTTGATATCACCTGTTTTGCTGGGTCAGGACTTGCCAAACAGATGGGATGAATTAGTGGCCTCTGATTGGGAATTGGCACTTGAAAAATCAAATTACACCTGTATCCTTCCCATAGGCATCCTGGAAAAGCACGGGCCCGGGGTCCCTATCGGCTCCGATTTAATCAGGGCCCGGGAATGGGCACACCGGGCTACCCAAAAAGAATATGCCGTAGTATTCCCCGATTATTTTTACGGGCAGATAAACGAGGCGAAACAACAATTCGGAACGTTCTCCCTGCCTTCCGACCTGGCCATGGAATTACTGGAAGCCACAACCCGTGAAATAGCCCGAAATGGTTTTAAGAAAATCATCATCATCAACAGCCACGGAGGCAATCCGCAGATGATCCGCTATTTCATTCAGAATCAATTGGAAAAGAAAAAAGACTACGTGGTGTATTTTTTTGAGCCCAATATACCGGCAGCGGTTGCCGACAAAATTGCGGCAACCCGCAAAACAGATCCGTCTACCGACCAGCATGGGGGAGAACGGGAGGCCTCTGAAATATTGTATTTAAGGCCCGAACTTGTAAAGCTGGACCGCAGCGAAATGGAATCGGGGGCCAATCAATCCCGGTTAAAATTACCCAACACCCTGTATACGGCTATTTGGTGGTACGCCTCCTACCCAAACCATTACGCCGGGCAGGCAGCATTCGGCTCGAAAGAATTAGGTCAGATCATTACCGAGAACACCATTTCTTCCCTCACAAATGCCATCAAGGCCGTCAAGGATGATACGATTACCCTGCAGGTTCAAAATGAATATTTTGAAAAAGTAAAGCAGTAGCCGGGTATATCCGTATGGGGAATTTGGGAATTAACTGCATGCACAAAAAGCCAAATCCCGGAACAACCGCATTAGAAACCGGTTTCAAATCTCTATTTCCTGCCCCTGAACGGCCATTTGAACGGAAAAATCCAGGTGCTTCTTTTGCATCGTCTTACTGAACATTTTATCAAGCTGAGTGTCTTCGTGGGTGGGGTCGTGATGAAACAAAACCAACCTCTTCGCCCCTACCCGGCCACCAAATTCTACAGCCATTTCAAAAGAACTGTGACCCCATCCATATCTGCTCTCGTATTCTTCTGAGCTGTATTGGGAGTCGTGAATGAGGAGGTCTGCATGTGTCGCAAGTTTAAATCCGGAAACCCATTCATCCTCAGGATAAAGGGCCGATTTGCCGATTACGGGTTCGTGGTCTGGCAAATAGGCCATGGCCTTGGCACCCGATTGAATCCTGTATCCCAGGGTGGGTCCCGGGTGAGAGATATATTCAGATATAATCCGGAATGGGCCCAGATCCAATGGGGTTTCTGGCATTTCATGAATCTCGAGCTGGGATGGTATATCCCTCAGGGGTATTGGGAAAAGCGGGGGGGATAAAAACCGGTTCAGTCGCATCTGCAGGGTTTCTTTGCTATCCTTAGGGCCCCAGATGTGTACTTTCTGATTCGGATTGAAAAGTGGCCTGAAGAAACCCAGACCCTGTATGTGATCCATATGGAGATGTGTCAGAAATATATCGATGCGCTCTGAATCACTGTACGCGTCGAAATCAATCCCAAGGATCCCGGTGCCGGCGTCGAGAATAATGCGTTTTTCACCCTCGATGACCTCAATACAGGGGGTATTGCCCCCATAGTTTTGATGCAGCGGGTTAGAAGAAGGATAGGATCCCCGGACACCATGGAATTTTACCTTCATACACTTGCTGCATTATCCCAGAAAATAGCCATGGCGCCACAGAAAATACCGGATCGCCCGAAAATAGGTATTGCGGTAACCGAGATATTTGTAGAGTCTCCAGTAAGGCTTTTTATCCAAAAAGCCCGATGTGCCGGGGCCTGAGTGCTGATGGTTTGCACCAGGGGAAGCCCTTCCGGTTCAATAGGTATCCCGTCCTCGTCATGGGGGAAAAACCAGGTGCCCCAATCCCCAACAGGCATGGGACCCGTATCCTCAAATTTTTTGCCCAGAATAGCCTCTGCGGGAGGGTTGTAGAAAACAAGATTTCCCTCCGTATCCACCAGGAAAACCGGAACCGACAACGTGTCAGCCAATTGGCGGCTGAGAATCATCTCAATGGATCTGAAAGGCATCTGGAATAAGAGTTTGGTGATTTCCTAACCAAAATATAATCAATTATGGCCAATGACCTTCTAATTTTACCGGAAAATGCTTAATTACATCGATCTGTGGGCATTTCGGGTACGGGAATTACGGCCGAAGCCCCCCAACTGAATAGCGCTTAAAATAAATGACCTCAACAAAAGTTTTCATCGCCGCAAAAAGGCTGTCAAAAAAATACATGGCATCGGGCGCGTTCTTTTGACAAATGCTTTGGTGAAAAAATAAATTTATTGACCTTATTATAGTTAAACCGGAGTCATATGGCTTTGATTTTTATTAAATTCAAGATCTTACCTCAAAAAAAGACGCGTGAATTATCCAAGTATTTTCAATGACGTAATCGGGCCGGTAATGAGGGGGCCGTCCAGTTCGCACTGCGCCGCTTCGCTGCGGATCGGACGAATTTGTCACGACCTCATGGATGGGAATATATCAGCGATCGAAATTGAGTTCGACCCCAACGGATCTTTGGCTACCACCCATAAAGGGCAGGGCTCAGACATGGGCCTCTTCGGCGGGTTTTTGGGTTGGGAAGCTTACGATGAGCGCCTGGTCGATTCGGAAGGGCATCTCGGAGCAGCCGGCATCTCTGTCAATATCAGCATTGTCGACATCCAGGCTAATCATCCGAACACCTACAAGATTACCTTGAAAAATCATAGGGAATCGCACCAGGTCATTGCAATTTCCACGGGGGGCGGAATGATCGAAGTGATCGAAATAGACGAAAATAAAGTTTCCCTGGCCGGGGATCGCTTCGTTACCCTGGTATACACGGCCGATCTGGCCAAGGTTAAGCAATACCTCGGGCAAACGCCAGTGGCAGATAGCTTTGAGGAGCATGCCGGGGAGACCTGTTTCGTATTGCTGTCTACCCAGGCTCCTTTGGAGGATGGCATATTGGAGCATCTAACCCGCATTGACGGCGTCTGGGCCATCAGGCAAATCAATCCGGTACTGCCCATCCTCTCGGCAAAGGACCCTCGGGTGCCCTTTATCACAGTGGAGGAAATGCTGGCCTATAACAAGGAGAAAAAGCTGCCCTTATGGCAGCTGGCGGCGCGGTACGAAAGCTTGAGGGGAAATATTTCCGAGGAACAGGTCTTCGCAAAAATGGAGGCGATTCGGGTGATCATGAAGAAGGCCGTCGAGACAGGCCTGAAAGGCACGCAGTTCGAAGATCGGATCCTGGGCCCCCAGTCGGTGAAATTCAAAGCCTTGATGGAAGACAAGAAATTGGTCGACGGGGAGGTGCTCAACCGGATCATAATGTACGTTTCGGCCATTATGGAGGTAAAGAGCTCGATGGGCGTAATTGTGGCAGCTCCTACCGCAGGCTCCTGCGGGGCCATGCCGGGGGCCGTTTTGGGAGTCACCGATTCGCTGCGTCTTTCGGATGTGGAAACGGTTAAGGCTTTATTGATCGCCGGGTTGATCGGCGTATTCATAGCTGCTCATTCTACCTTTGCGGCTGAAGTGGGTGGGTGTCAGGCTGAGTGTGGGGCCGGGGCCAGTATGGCCGCTGCTTCCCTGGCCTATCTGGGGGGAGGCTCCTTACCTCAAAGCATCGCCGCGGCTTCCATGGCCCTGCAAGGTTCTTTGGGGCTGATCTGCGATCCGATCGGGAACCGGGTGGAAGCCCCCTGCCTGAATCGAAATGTGATGGCCGCGTCCAATGCGCTTTCGTGTGCCAATATGGCCCTGGCCGATTACGACCCCCTGATCCCTCTCGATGAGGTAATCGAGACCATGTACCAGGTGGGGCTAAGCATCCCCAATACGCTGAGGTGCACCAACCTGGGAGGGCTTTCCATTACTAAAACCGCCAAAGAAATCGAGCAAAAGCTGGCGCAAAAGCAGTTTTTTAAGAGCTGTTGAATTACAGAAAACCCATAGGTTGACGATGGTAAAACTGTCATCAATGCCTGTTTTTACGTAAATTTACTCGGCGCACCTTTACTAAAGAGCACGTTTAATGAGCCTACCCTCAAGAAAAAAGAGAAAGTTAGCCTGCATCATGTTTTCAGACATTGCGGGCTACACATCTTTGATGAGTAATGACGAAGCTCAAGCGCTGAAGACCCTCGATGAAAATCGCTACATACACAAAACCATCATCAACAAGCATGGGGGCCAACTGATAAAGGAATTGGGCGACGGGATGATGGCCATTTTTAATACTGCCACCGATGCTGTATTGGCGGCCTGCGAGATTCAGGTCGCTTCAGAACACAATGAATTCCTCAACCTTCGTCTTGGCCTTCATTTAAGCGAGATCATTCACGAAAACGGCGATATTTTCGGAGATGGGGTGAATATCGCAGCCCGAATTGAACCAACAGCTCCCACAGGCGGAATTCATATCTCTCATGAAGTATATACCAACCTTTACAATAAGGAGGGCATAACCACAAATTTTGTTGGTGAATTTGAATTAAGGCACGTTAAGGAGGCGATCCGAATTTATGAGGTAATCGCTTCGGAGGCATTCAAAAATGATCTTACAAATAATATCAGCAGATATAATGAAAGAAGCTTTGAAGATGATGTAAAAAGCATTGCAGTAATGCCTTTTACGAATCTGACGAACGATCCTGATCAGGACTATTTTTGTGAAGGCATTGCAGATGACATTCTCATAACACTTTCGAATATCAAGGAACTGAAGATCGTTGGGAGAAAGTCATCTTTTCAGTTCAAAAACAGTTCGCTCTCCGAGCGGGAAATCGGGTCCGTCCTGAATGTAAACCACATTCTCGAAGGCAGCGTGCGCCGTCAGGGCAAAAGGCTGCGTATAAATGCCCTGTTGTTTAATGTGACCCAGAATATACAGATATGGGCAGAGAAATATGACCGGGAACTAACAGATATTTTTGAGATACAGGACGATATTGCCAGCAAAATAGCCCGACAATTACGAGTAACCCTCTTTGAAGGTCAAAGCCGTTCAAAAAACATAAATATGGACGCCTACGAAATGTTGCTGAAAGGGAGGTATTACGAAGAAATGTACTTGCAGGGATTTGACAAGGCGCTCACTTGCTATACCCGGGCGATAGAAATTGATCCCTCTTATGGCGAGGCGTATGCGGCAATGGCCAACCTTCATTTTTTGTTTACCATGCACCTGATCCACTCCCCGCATGAAGGTTTCGGCAAAACCCGGCATTATGCCGAAAAAGCCCTCAGCCTCAATAATGAAATAGCAGCTGCCCATTTTACTTTGGGCCAGGTTAGCTTTTGGTTTGATTGGGATTTTAACAAGGCGCTTGCCCAGTATGAGAAGGCCGCAAATTCTGCGGTAGCTTTCTATTCGACTGGTGTAACGGTAGATCCCTGGTATCATGCCTTTGTCGAGGGCAATTATGACAAAGCGGTTAATTCTACCCTGAAGATGATTGAAACCGACCCGCTTTCCGTATTTAATCAGTATCTGCTAAGTTGTTTTTACACCTGGGGAAGCCGCCCCGTTCAGGCCAGGGAGGTGTTGAACAACATTATCAAGATGGTTCCCAACTATTCAGATGCATACAGGCTGTTGGCTTATAATAGCTTTTTGGAAGGCGACAGCAAGCGGGCGGTGGTAGAGGCCAGAAAAGCTGTTGAATTATCGTATGGCCTCGGATGGTCGCAAATAACCCTGGGCATTGTCCTGGCACTGGATGGCCAAATTGAAGAATCCAAAGAGATACTGCACAAACTTCAGGAATCTAGAGAAAAAAACAATATTTCACCTTTGGGATTAGCTCTTATCTATACCTATTTGGGCGATCATGACAATGCGTTCAATTGTTTGGATAAGGCCCTCGAATACAAAGATCAGTGGGTTGTTTCTATTAAATACTCACCCGAATTCAACCCATTGCGAACCGACCCAAGGTTTGACGCACTGATTAATAAGATAGGTTACCCAAAACTTTCGCAGCGAGCTCAATTTAACTACAATTAACCCTTTTAGCCAAGCTTTATGTCAAATCAGCCAACCACCCCTCCGCAATTAGGGCGTGAATATATCACCCTTGATGAAGACCCGATAATCGAGGGGATGGTAGATGAGATGCGTCAGCAAATGAATCGCATTTATAAGGACAAGCCCATGCAGCGTCAGGTTCACACTAAAATGCACGGGTGTGTTAAGGGGAAATTCGTTATTGAGCCAGGATTGTCAGAAGACTTAAGAGTGGGTGTTTTTAAAGACGCCAAGACATACCACTGCTTTGTGCGATTTTCGAACTCTCAGACCATCCCAAGGCCGGATGCTAAAAAAGATATAAGAGGAATCGCCATCAAACTCCTAAACGTGCCTGGAGAAAAGGCATTACGCGACAAAAAAGACGGACTAGTTCAAGACTTCCTGCTGATGAGCAGCGAAACTTTTTTTTCCAAAAATATTGGCGAGTTTCAGCATGCCCTTAAAGCGTTTACAGCCAAAAACAAAGCTGCATTGTTTTTATATTTTATTAAGCCCTGGCATTGGAGCCTATTCAGAAGATTGATAAAATCGATGGTGAAATGCGACAACCCGTTAAGCATGTCCTACTGGAGCACCCAGCCTTTTCGTTTCGGCAGTGAAAACAGGGCTGTTAAATATTATTTAAAGCCATCTGAGGAAAACAGAATAATAAATGAAAACCTTAAGGAAGCCGAATATCTGAGAATCAATCTGGGGCAGACGCTTGCCAGTAATGCTGCCAAATTTGATTTTTTCGTTCAGTTCCAGACCGATGCCATAACGATGCCTATTGAGGACCCTACCGTAGCCTGGGGTTCTGACTACATCAAGGTTGCCACCTTAGAGATTCCCTCACAGGAGTTTGATACGACAGCCCAAATGCGACATGGCCAGAATTTGTCGTTTAACAGTTGGCATTCCCTGGTGGCGCACGCGCCATTGGGAAGTTTCAACAGGGCAAGAAAGCGGGCCTATGTAGTAATGTCGGAATTAAGGCACAAAGCCAATGGTCAAGAAGACAAGGAACCAGAGGATAGCGCGGATTTTCTGGAAAACACATCGTGGCCTGTAAACCCCGACATTGGATTCAAAATCCCTAAAAAAGGCCTTTTAACTTTAGTCGCCCAGACCACTATTAATTGCAGTAAGAGAGAAGCTTTTGAATTTATATCCAGTAATGATGAGCTGCCCAACTGGCTCAAAAAAAGCGGCATGGTACATGCAGCCCTGAACGCTGAGGTATTAACAGGAACTTATCTTAACGTTGGTGCCAGACGTCGCGTTTATTTTGATGGTGGCAACTCAGTACTGGAAGAATTGCTCACCTATAACCCGCATGCCAATTATTCCTATAAGATTTCGGAGTTTACGAACATAATAAGCCGTTTTTCTACTCATGCATACGGACAATTCTGGTTCGACAGGGAAGATGATAAAACACGGGTAACCTGGGAATACTCCTTTAGCCATAAAAATGCCGTTTCCAGGATTATCTTGGGCCTAATGCTAACCAAAAGTTTCCGGAAATTCATGGAACAAAGCCTCCAAAACGCCCGGATGTGCATCGAAAACGGCGGTTAAGCCATACACCATGATTGCCTTTTGCGGTAATGCATTTTAAAAAATTTACTCCATCCCGAATCGACAGCTATTTCTGCTCTTTCCAGGCTGGGTTCCATGGCACTGGCCGATTACAACCCACTGATTCCATTGGATGAGGTAAGCGAGGCCAAAGCTCCTGCCGAGGTGCCTGACACCCGCTCCAGGCTAGCGTATTGGCCTTTACTGTCTAATTCGTACAAGGCTCCGACATACGCAATGCCTTTTACTCCTCCCCCTTTAAGGGCCAGATTCTTAATCATATGGGTTGGTTTGTTACAAGGTAATAGAAGCAATTATTGAAGATCGATAACCTATAATAACAGGTTGTTCAGAAATAGTTGCTGCCCCCCTAATGGGATCACGCCGGACCCATTGCAATAAAAGGCCGGCATTTCGGGCTCTCCTTGATG
>JAHECA010000047.1 GCA_024642005.1 Robiginitalea sp.
ACAAACAACAAAATTACCGTAAGCAGGAACCCGGCCCCGGCAAAATACAGGCCCTTTTTGTAGACAGGTGCACCGGGGAGAAACATATAAAAAGCCGACACCGAAAAGAAGAGCAGGGCCAACCCGAAAAAGATGGCCAGCCAGAACAACGGGTTGCCAGAATGCATCTTGTGGAGGTTGTTCATCTTTTCGAGCACTACCGGGAGTCGTTTCTCGAGGTATTTGGCCTCGCCAGTGGCCGAGTTATAGGTCCCCCCTTCGAAATAGATCAGCTCGCCCTCGGTTTTCTGCGCCTGGAAGCCACGCCGGCGCAGGGCGGTCCCAAGGGCTTCCCCTTCCAGGCCTTTTTCCAGGGTGACAGCTACCTCCACCTCGCTTTTCATATAATCGGTGTTGCGGAACGTGAGCACAATGCCGCTAATGGCGTAAACGGCCATGATACCCGCCAGGAAAAATCCCAGGTAGCGGTGAAACACTCTGAATTGGTTGCTGATTTCGCGGTTGTTGAATTTCATGGAAGTACTATTTCTCTGTTCATAGGGCGACTGGCCTGTTTGCCTGGTCTTAACGCCTTTTAGATACCGATCGGGGGGTAAGGTTTAATCGCTCCTGAAAATTATATGCTGCCAGGATTGAGACGCGATAGTATGGGGTTGAAAGCCTTTGAAGCGACCCTGACCCGGTCTCCGACGGCCAGACCAGCCGCTTCTTCTTCCAGCACTACCACTTTTACGAGCTGGGATTGGATCTGCACGGTTACCACCCAAACCAAATCTTCCTTTTCGAGGCGGAGCACCTCTCCGATAAACTGAAATTTCCCACTGGAGGCCCTGCTGAGGAAAACCTCATCCGGAGTGCCTTCCCGGGTTACAATTCCACGTTCCATAACGCAAACACGATCTGCCAGGTTAAAAATATCACCTGCATCGTGGCTAATCACGACCAGGGTAAAGCCTAGCTGGCGGTGGGCATTCAGCAGGTAATCCTGCACCCTGTGCCGGATTTCCGGATCTAAGGCCGCCATGGGCTCGTCGAGCAATAACAAGGCGGGCTCGGAAACCAGGGCGCGCGCCAGGGCCACACGTTGCTGTTGCCCTCCGGAAAGCCGGCCCGGACGACTGTCTTGCAGTTCGCCCAGTTCCATGATCTCGACCAGTTCTGCAATCCGGCCGGGGTTCCGCCGTTTCCCCCGGGCAAATTGCAGGTTTTCGAGAACCGACATATTGGGGAACAGGGCGTAATCCTGGAATACGAAACCGATATTGCGTTTGCCCGGGTTCAGGTGAACACCCTCTGCCGCGTCGAACCAGCATTGGCCGTTTACCGCAATCTGTCCGGCGTCGGGCTTCATCAGGCCGGCCAGCATGCGCAGGGTAGAGGTCTTCCCTGCCCCCGACCTGCCGTAAAGCGCCAGGCGTTCCCCTTTCCCGATTTTCAGGTCGAGCTCCAGGGGCATGGGGCCCCCGGCGTCACGAAGTAATTTGCTTATTCGGCAGGAGATCATTTCCAGAATCGCTTTAAATAACCGCCGTTTATGAGATAAACGGCCAACAGGATGCAAAAGGTGATGACAAACAAGACCGCGGCATAGAAGTTGGCTGCCTCATAATTCAGGGCTTCCACTTCATCATATATGGCAATGGAAGCCACCCGGGTGGTGCCCGGAATACTTCCCCCTATCATCAGCACCACACCGAATTCCCCTACTGTATGGGCAAAAGCCAAAACAACTCCTGTGAGCAGCGAGGCCTTGATATTGGGCAGCAATACATGAACCAGGGTCTGAGTACGGCTTTTTCCCAAGACCGAGGCAGCCTCCCGCAGCGAATCAGGAAGGGAGCTAAGCCCGGATTGTATGGGGTGTACCATAAAGGGCAGGCTGTAAATTACCGAGGCGAGCACCAGCCCCGGAAAAGAAAAGACCAATTTAATCCCCAACCAATCATTCATCCATTGGCCGAAGGCATTGCCCGGGCTAAAGGCCAGTAAGAAATAGAACCCGAGGACTGTGGGGGGCAGTACCAAAGGCATACTCACCAGGGTCTCAATCAAAGGCTTGACACGCGAGCGGGAATAAGCAAGCCAGTAAGCCAGTGGCATCGAGATGACCAACAAGAGCACGGTGGTTACCAATGCCAGCTTAAAAGTGAGATAAAGCGGATCCCAATTCATAGCTCAGCCAGCATCATTTCGTTCATAGGGATAAGGATATAAACCTCCCTGCCCGACTCAAGTCCGAGTCGTTTGACCGAGGCGCTTGAGGCCACAGCTGTAATCGGACCGTCTTCTGACCGCAGGGCAACCCGGCTCAATAGCACCCCCTCTTCCAGGCTTTCGACCCGGCATATAAGTTGATTCTCCACACTGGTTTGAAAACCTTCCGCCAGGGAAAGGATCACTTCCGTTTCCTTGAAGAGCACCCCAATGGGCCCGCCTTCGGCCAAATAGGAAGCCGTCTGGGGCGTATCAATGACAATAGCCCGTAATTGGGAACCACTCCCGAGCGAAACGGTAACCAGTGAGAGGTGTCCGCTCACCTGAATATCCTCAATCTTCCCCTGGAACTTGTTCATCTATCGAATACCCGTATTTTACTAATGCCTCGGTTGCTTCGGCCGATGTAAGATACTCATAAAAGGCCAGCGCCGCGGCCTGCTTCCGGGGCGGCGCCTTAAGGAGCAGCACCCCCTGGGCAATTGGGGCATGCGAATTGGGATCCAAAGCCTTCCAATGCCCTTTCCCCAGCATCCCGGGCGAAAGCACCGTCGCCAGGGCCGTAATCCCCATCTCAGCAGCCCCTGAAAGGATAAACTGACTGGTTTGGGCAATACTCTCCCCATAGACCAGTTTCGGCTTAATGGCCTCGTAAAAGCCATAATACTCCAGGGCTTGTATGGCGGCCCTGCCGTAGGGCGCAATTTTGGGGTTTGCCACGGCTATGTGCCTCACTGTCTCCCCTTTGAGTGCTTCCATGCCGGGCTCCAGGGAATCGCTGAGGGTCCAGATAACCAGGCTTCCATAGGCGTATACCTCCGGTGGATTTTCAGCCAGCCCCTCGCTGAAAAGGGCTTCCGGGTATAACATGTCGGCCGACACGAAAAGGTCAAAGGGCGCTCCTTCCCGGATTTGTGCGGTTAGCTTTCCCGAGGAACCAACCGCAAGATTGCAGGCGATACCCGTTTTAGCGGTAAAGCCCTCTGTCAGTTCTTTCATGGTGAATTGCATGCTGGCAGCGGTAGCTATGGTGAGGGTGTTATCCCCGGCAGCCCGGCCGCAACCCGAGGAAACGCTGGCAAAAGCCAGGGTAAGGCCTACCAGCAGCCAGCTTACTAACTTGCTTCTTTTCATAGGCTCTATGTGCATTATAGGTGTACCCATTGATAAAAGTAGGGTTTTAGCGGAAGCAGCGCATGCGGTCAGCCAATAACAGCGGTATTCATCATTTGGATGTCACTGCCGGCACCTGCTGGCTCAGGCAGTGGAGGGTTCCGAAACCCCAGATCAGGTCGAGGGCGTGGATGCCGATCACTTCCCGGTCGGGGAAGCAAGCCGCCAACTGAGCCAGTGCCCTGGCATCATTCACATCGTTAAAGGTAGGCACCAGCACCCGTTGGTTGAGGATCAGGAAATTTGCATAACTGGCGGGCAGCCTTACCCCTTCGTAAATGATAGGTTGGGGCATCGGCAGGGTAATCAGGTTTGGCCTGGTGCCGTCTTGCAGGCGCGATTTGCGCAGCAGTTCCAGGTTTTCCCGGAGAATGGCGTAGTTCGCATCCTGCGGGTCTTCCTCCACCACGGTAACTATGGTATTCGCGTTAACAAACCGGCAAAGGTCGTCAATGTGGCCGTGCGTGTCGTCGCCCACGATGCCTTTGTTGACCCAGATCACATGGGAAATTCCTAGGAATTCCCGGAATACCGCTTCGTAATCTTCCCGGGTAAAGCCGGGGTTGCGCACCTGCACAGTGGGGTGTAACAGGCATTCTTCCGAGGTGATAAGGGTCCCCTTCCCATTGGTTTCAAGTGCCCCACCCTCCATGACCACTTCCTGGCCCTTGTAGGTGGCGGTAAGGGGCTGCTGCATGAAGTGGGAGGCAACCACCCGGGCCACGTGCTGGTCGAGGCGGTAATTGGTGTACTTGGCCCAGCCGGAAAAGGCAAATTTCAGGAAGGCACGTTTGCCGTTTCGGTATATGCCGATGGGGCCCGAATCGCGCATCCAGCTCCGGTTGGTCTTGCAGATTATATACTGTACCCGTTCGGTTCGTACATGGGCCTTTTCCAGCTTTACTTGCACCAGGTCGCGTAATGCAAGGTCACGTACTACCAGGAATACCTCTTCAACCTCGGCAACCTTCTTGATAAAGTCGACCAGGGCCCATTGGATGGCCCCGTACTTCCCCGGCCAGTCATTCCCGTTATGCGGATAACAGAGCAATATCCCCTGTTGGGGTTCCCATTCTGCGGGATAGCGGATTAGGTCTTTGGTTCCCATCTCAGCGCAGGGCCCTTTTGGTGATCTCCCCGTAGGCATCGATGCGGCGGTCCCTGAAGAAGGGCCAGTTTTGGCGCACATTCTCAAGCAGGCCAAGGTCTACCTCGGCATAGAGTATTTCTTCCCGGTCGTGGCTGGCCTGGGCCAGTACTTCGCCCTGCGGGCCTACTATGAAAGAGGCACCCCAGAATTCAATGCCGTCTCCCTGTGGCAGGGGAGTCTCCAGGCCAATCCGGTTGGCAGCCGCCACAAAGACCCCATTGGCCACGGCATGCCCCTTCATGACGTTCATCCAGGCATTGTATTGCTTTTCGCCGTATTCAGCTTTTTCAGAGGGGTGCCAACCGATGGCTGTAGGATAAAATAAGATTTCGGCACCCTGCAGGGCGGTGAGCCGGGCCGCTTCCGGATACCATTGGTCCCAGCAAATCAGCGTGCCGATCTGGCCCACCTCGGTGGAAATGGTTTTAAAGCCCAGATCGCCGGGGGTGAAATAAAATTTCTCGTAAAAGAGCGGGTCGTCGGGGATGTGCATTTTCCGGTACAATCCGGCCTCGCTGCCGTCGGTATCGATTATGTAAGCGCTGTTGTGGTAGACCCCGGCCATGCGTTTTTCAAAAAACGGCACAATAATCACCACTCCGAGCTCTTTGGCCAGGGCACTGAAGGTCTTGAACGAAACATCGTACAGGGGCTCTGCCAGCTCAAAGTTGGCAACATCTTCACTCTGGCAGAAATAATGGCTGGAATACAGTTCGGGCAAACAGATAACCCTGGCCCCTCCTGCCGCAGCCTTGCGGATCCATTCGGAGCATTTCTTCCGGTTCTTCTCGGGAGTGTCGTTCAGGTTCAGCTGAACAACGGCGACGGTATAGGTGCGCATGGTACTTTCATTTTAAGGGAAGGACGTTAGCCCTTATGGATTTCAAAAGTAAAAACATAAAACCAAACCCCGGCAGGCGACGGGTCAAAATTAAAAGGGCTTCGGCTTCACAGAATATTCCTTAAATTGAACCTGCTCAATACCGAACCACATGCTCCACCGATCCTGGTACCCGATTGCCCTGTTTTGTTCGATTACCTTCCTGCTGCCCGGCTGCCAGCCCGGGGGGTTGCAACTACCCGGCCTTCAGGATGAAGTAGAGGTATTCCGCGACTCGAGCGGCATCAACCACATCTTCGCCCGGAATGAAAACGATTTATTCTTTACTCAGGGGTACCTGGCAGCACGCGACCGCCTGTTCCAGTTCGAAGTCTGGAGGCGTCAGGCCACCGGAACCCTGGCTGAGATATTGGGGCCCCGGGAGCTCGAACGCGACCGGGGCGTGCGGCTGTTCCGTTTCAGGGGCGACAAAAAGACGGAACTTTCCCGCTACCATTCCCGGGGCGAACAAATTGTAGATGCATTTGTAGCCGGGGTGAATACCTATATCGAAGAGGCCCGGAAACAACCCGGTTCCCTTCCCGTTGAATTCCGGCTCCTGGGCATCCTGCCCGAGCCCTGGACCTGGGAAGTGGTCGTTTCCCGCCACCAGGGCCTGCTCGAAAACGTGGAATATGAGCTGGACTACAGCAGGGTGGTGCGAACCATTGGCACTGAAGCGAGCAAAAAAGTCTATAATTTCCACCCTAACGACCCGGAACTGGAAATTTCCCCTGAAATTCCCACCGAACTGCTTTTCAAAGACCTGCTCGGGCCGTATAAGGCTTTCCGCCAAAAAGTTTCCTTTAAGCCGGCAGACGTGCTCCCTGAGGCCAGGGCCGCCGCACTCGATTTCGAAGCCGATCAAAATACCCTGGCCGAAGCTGAAGCAGACCGCCGCATGACAGACCGCTTTGGGCTGGGCAGCAACAACTGGGTGGTGAGCGGGGCGCATACCGAAAGCGGCTACCCGTACCTGGCCAACGACCCCCACCGCTCGCACGCCATCCCCTCTCTGCGGTACTGGGTGCACCTCAACGCCCCGGGATGGAATGTGATCGGGGCTGGCGAACCTGAAATTCCGGGGGTTTCCATCGGGCATAACCAGGCCGGGGCCTGGGGCCTTACCATTTTCGACACCGACCAGGAAGACCTGAAGGTCTACGACATCAACCCGGATAACCCGCATCAGTACAAGTACAAAGGTGCCTGGCGCGATATGGAGACGGTGGCAGACACCATCCGCGTGAAGGGGCAGGGCGATGTGCTGACCACCCATTACTACACCCTGCACGGGCCGGTTACCTTCATAGACACCTTGCTCAATAAGGCTGCCGCCGTGCAGGCAGCCTGGCTGGAGCCCGGCGGCGCGCCCTACCTGGCCAGCCTGCGCATGGACCAGAGCCAGACCTGGGAGGAATACCGGGAGGCCTGCACCTACAACCACGTGCCCGCCGAGAATATGATCTGGGCCGACCGTGAAGGCAATATCGGCTGGCAGGCCACCGGCCTGCCACCTATCCGAAAAGGATTCTCGGGCCTGGTGGCTACCCTTGGCGACGGCTCCCAGGATTGGGAGGGCTATCTGCCCATCGCAGACCGTCCGCATGCCTATAACCCGGCTTCGGGGATTATTGCCACCGCCAACGAGAACGTCACCCCACCCGACTATCCGCATCCGGAGGCATTGGGCTACGAGTGGGCTGACGATTTCCGGGGCCGCCGCATCCGGGAAGTGCTGGGCAGCGGCAAAAAAATCACCCTGGACGACATGGGCCGGCTACAGAACGACTACCTCTCCCTTCCGGCCCGAAAGCTGGTGCCCTACCTGCTCGCACTCCCGGCTACGACCGACCGGTCACAAACCGCCCTCGACAGCCTGCGCCGCTGGGATTACGTTCTCGACAAAAACTCAATCACGGCCGGCATCTATGTCATGTTTGAGCGCACCCTCCGCAAAAAGGTAGATACCCTGGTGGTCGATGCACGTGTTCTCGATTTAACGGGCAGCGTGCAAATGATGCGGGTACTGGAATGGATGGACCAGCCTGCAAAGCTCTTTGATTCCAACCCCGAACAGCAGCGCGACGCTTTGCTGCAGGCCAGCCTGCTGGAAGCCCTTGCAGCCCTTGAAAAAAAGCTCGGGCCCGACATGGGCAAATGGCAGTACGGGCAGGAGAAGTACAAGCACGCCCTGATACGGCATCCGCTGAGCCCGGCCCTGTCGAAAGAGTGGCGGGCGAAACTGAATGCCGGGCCGCTGCCCAGAGGCGGCTATAGCTTTACACCCTCGGCCAATTCGTATGGGGACAACAACGTGTCAGGGGCTTCGTTCCGCATCCTGATCGACACGGAAGACTGGGAACGCACCCGGGGCATAAACACCCCCGGCCAGTCGGGGAACCCCAATAGCCCCTACTACAAAAACCTGTTTGAAACCTGGGCCAATGACGGGTATTTCAGGGTACCGTATACCCGGGAGGCGGTCGAAAAATCGGCGGCCTCGTTCGAGCAGCTTGAACCGGACAGCTAGGGCATGCCGGCTGTTACGGATTCTTTAAATTTTCGCAACCCGAAGGGAATTGTATGTGGAATGCCTTTCCAAGGCGTACAAATTTACCCGATATTAGGCCGCAGAAAACAGGGTATGCCCGGTTATTCCACGGGTAATTCATTGCAAGAAACCCGGTAAACCAGCGATTCATGCGTAGATTCCTCCTTTGTTCCCTAACAGGCTTGCTCTGTATGGCTGCCCAGGCCCAACTGATAACCGGTGTTACCATCCTGGATGGCAGCGGAGGGCCGGCCAGGGTTGGATCGGTTCGGATTCTGGACGGAAAAATTTCCGAAACAGGCGCCTTGCAGCCAAAGGCAGGGGAAATAATCATGGAAGGCGGGGGGTTGGTATTGGCGCCGGGCTTTATCGACGCCCACAGCCACCATTGGGGCTACCTTCGAGAACATCCCGAAGGCCTTCCCGTAGTTAGCCAGGGCATTACGACCATTGTAGTGGGGCAAGACGGCTTTAGCGATCAGGTAGATTCGCTGGAAACCTGGTTCCAACAACAACCCGTAGCCGTAAACGTCGCCACCTTTACCGGGCATTCCAGCCTGCGTGAGGAAGCCATGGGAGCAACCGATGTATTTCGGACCGCCACAGCCTCTGAGTTGGAAGCTATGAAGGAATTGCTCCGTGACGACCTGAACAAAGGATCCCTGGGGCTTTCTACCGGGCTGGAATACGAAGAGGCGTTTTATTCTTCCCGGGAAGAAGTGGTCTCGCTCGCACAGGTCGCTGCCGATGCGGGCGGAAGGTACATCAGCCATATCCGCAGTGAAGACATTACCCTTGAAGACGCCGTAGAAGAAATTATCCGGATTGGCGACCTTACCCGCATGCCCGTACAACTTACCCATATCAAAATCGGTATGGCCTCCAAATGGGGGGAGGCAGGTCAGATACTGGAACGGCTAGACAGTGCCCGAACCCGTGGCATCGATATAACCGCCGACATCTACCCTTACGATTTCTGGAATTCCACCCTGCGGGTGCTGTTTCCCAAGCGCGATTACGACAACCTGGAGAGCGCCGAATTTGCGGTACGCGAAACGTTCAACCCAGGGGAATCGTATCTGGTTGCCTTTGCCCCTGTAACGCATTACAAGGGTATGACTATCGAGGCCATTAGCCAGGAGCGTGGTGAAACCGCGGCCGAAACCCTGCTCGCCCTCATACGGCTGGCTGCCGAATTTCAAGAGGCACACCCAAATTTTGAAGGCTCCGTGGAAGCCATTGCAGCCAAGGGGATGTCGGAAGCCGACATTGCCACCTTCATGGCCTGGGAGCATACAGGCATTTGCTCAGACGGAAACGCCGGGGGGCATCCGAGAGGCTATGGGGCCTTCCCGCGTGTTTTGGCCCGGTATGTTCGCGATTCACATTTGCTTTCCCTGGAAGAAGCCGTTCATAAAATGACCGGACTAACCGCCGTTAACCTTGGGATTGCACAGAAGGGCTTCATAAAGCCGGGCTACGACGCCGACCTGGTCCTTTTTGACCCTGAAACCGTGCAGGATCGCGCGAGCATCGAAAATCCGCATGCCCTGGCTAACGGCATAAAAATGGTATGGGTAGCCGGAAAACTGGTTTACGCAGATCAAAAAGCCCTGGACGCCCGCCCGGGCACCCTTATCAAACGAACTCCCCAGCAAAATGCACACTAACGAATCGACCCGGGCCCTGGTGCTTACCCAGGGCTATTTAGAGCGCAATGATGCCAAAACCGCCCACGGCCTCATTCGCGGTACCGACCGGTTTCACATTGCCGGCATCGTCGACGGCCCCGAAACGGCTGGACAGGATGCGGGCGAACTGCTCGACGGCATTCCCCGAAATATTCCGGTTTTTGCCAATCTCGAGCAGGCACTTCAGGAAACGAAGGAGATCCGCTACCTCATCATTGGCATTGCCACCATCGGGGGAGTTTTACCCGAGGCCGTGCTGCAGGTTGTGCGAAAGGCTGTAGAAGCAGGGCTCAATATCGTAAACGGGCTGCACGACTTTTTAAACGACCATCCCGAGCTGGTGGCCATTGCCCGAGAGAAAAAGGTGGCGCTGATCGATATCCGCAAGCCCAAGACCCGCGACCAACTCCATTTCTGGACCGGGAAAATATTTGAGGTGCCGGTGCCCATCATCGCCGTAATCGGCATGGATTGTGCCCTGGGCAAACGCACCACAGCCAGAATGCTCTGTGAGGAAGCCACCGCTCAGGGTCTTAAAGCCATCATGATTTACACCGGGCAAACCGGCTGGCTGCAAGGGGGGAAATACGGCTTTATCTTTGATTCCACCCTGAATGATTTTGTGTCGGGCGAACTCGAACACGCCATAGTGAGCGCCTGGAAAGAGACCTCACCCGATCTTATATTTATCGAAGGCCAGTCTTCCCTGCGGAACCCCAGCGGCCCCTGCGGGCCGGAATTACTAATTTCCGGCAATGCCAAACACGTGGTACTCCTCTTTGCCCCAAAACGCCATTTCTTTGACCATATCGAAGCCTGGGGGCCAATTCCTTCGGTCGAAAGCGAGATTGAACTCATCGAAAAATTTGGCTCCCGGGTTATCGCCACCGCCATACATACCGAAGGGTGTACCCCGACAGAAGCCCATGAGCTCCAGGAAACCTACCAGGCCCGGCTCAAAAGGCCGGTACTGCTCCCCCTTGAGGAAGGCGTAAACAAACTCATTCCGGTACTTAGAGAACT
>JAHECA010000071.1 GCA_024642005.1 Robiginitalea sp.
GATCTGCCACACAGACCACCCGGTGTACTTTAACGGAATCCCCCACAATCTCCACCTCGGCCACCTGGGCCACAATGGTCCCGAAGGACTCATGGATCGAAATGCCCCTTCCCCAGTTCTCTGGCAGGGGCGAGCCCCACTGCGCTTTTTCGGCGGCCAGGTCGAGTACCTTTAAAAATCGGGGGGCGTTTTCAAGGTGCTCGCGCCTGTAGTGATAAGGATCTTTATTGGCATGAAACGCCAGCTCATCCATAAACGACTCGGTGAAAAACCCGTGCATGGACGAATCCACGCTCCGCCAGTAGCCCCAGGGCACATGCGTTTCGCTTTCGGCATAATGGATGAATTGATTGGCCACCCCATACGGAATATGGGGTGCCTCCGGAGGTTCGTGTTTAAACAGGAACTGATTGTTCCAACCGGTGATGGAGCCGTTCGCGTCAAGGGCTGCCCTGAAGCGGCTGATATTCGCTTCCCGGTAATGATCGTGCTGTATGTCGTTTTCGCGCGACCAGATGAGCTTTACCGGATAATCCACCTCCCGGGCTATCAGGGCGGCCTGAACGGCCACGTCGGGCACTATCCTACGGCCAAAGCCCCCGCCCAGGAACTGATTGTGCACCTTAACGCTTTCGCTGTCGAATTCCAGGGCCTCGGCGACGCTTTGTGCAAACCCCAGCGGGTTTTGGCTGCCCGTCCAAAGGTCGCACTGCCCATCCTGCACATGTGCCGTGCAATTCATGGGTTCCATGGGGGCATGGGCCAGGTAAGGAACGCGGTATTGGGCTTCCACAACTCTGGAAGCTCCTTTCAGAGCCTTTTCCACATTGCCCTTGCTGACGTCTTTTTCCTCATCTCCGTTGGCTACGGCAGCATCCATATCTTGCAGGTATTGCCGATAGATGTCTTCCTGACGCACCCCGTCATTCGGTGTTTCCTCGATTTCAAGGGGTATTTGTTCCAGTGCTTTTTGGGCCACCCAGTAGCCGTCGGCTACCACCGCGATGGCACCTTCCAGGTTTACAATCTTATGAACGCCAGGCATGTTGGAAAGGATTTCCTGTGGAATCGGTTTCAACCTTGCTCCAAAAACCGGGGCCAACTTGATGGCCGCATATTTCAAGCCTTCCGGGGCCACATCGATCCCGTACGTGGCCGCACCGTTCACTTTGGCCGGGGCGTCGAACCGCTGGGGAGAGGTTCCCATAAGGGTAAATTCTTCCCGGTTCTTCAACCGGGGCTTGGCAGGTTGCGAAAGGTTGGCTGCCTTTGGTGCGAGGCTTGCGAAGGAAGCCGAACGCTCGCTGCTGCGATGGTAAACAAAGCTCTTTTCGACCTGCAGTTCCTCTGTCGGTACCTGCCACTGGTCGGCCGCAGCCTGCAGCAAGACGGCCCGGGCTGCCGCCCCGGCCACGCGCATCGCGATCATCCCGGTAAAGCGGACCGAGGAACTGCCCCCGGTCATTTGCAGCCCCAATTTTTTAGTGATGGTCAGAAATACCCCGTCTACCGTCCCGATAAGAAAGGATGGGATATCCTTCTCACCCAGTATAAACCCCTCTCCGATGGCATAGTTGGCATACTCGGCATCGCCAGGGGCCTCCATCATGTGCACCAGGTCCCAGTCTGCATCCATCTCATCGGCCAGCATCATGGGCAGGGCGGTATGGGTCCCCTGCCCCATTTCGGCATGTGGAACCACTACGGTTATGGTATTGTCGGGGGCGATTTTCAACCATATGTTGAGCACTGTTTCATCTGCTCCGGCAATTAAATCCCTTACCTTTTTAGCCCGGTTTCCGGGCCGTATGGCGATCCCCAAAACCAACGCACCTCCTGTGAGCACCCCTGTGGTCACAAAAGCCCTTCTGGTCCACTTACCCATTTTCTGAAGGTTTGACGTTAGACGATAGTGCCAGCCGCTCAGCGGCCTGCTGAATACCCCTCTTTATGCGCGGGTAGGTGCCACAGCGGCAGATATTGCCGTTCATGGCCACTTCAATTTCCGCCTCAGTAGGGAAAGGATTGGAAGCCAGCAGGGCGTGGGCCGACATGAGCTGACCCGATTGGCAATAGCCACATTGCGGAACCTGCTGCTCTATCCAGGTTTGCTGCAGCAGCTGTCCGGCCGTATCGGCCTGGGAAATACCTTCTATCGTTCGCACCTGCTTGTCTGCGGCCAGGGCTGCCGGGGTGAGGCAGGAACGCACGGGCACGCCTTCGAGATGCACCGTGCAGGCGCCGCACTGGCCAATGCCGCATCCGAATTTCGTTCCGGTAAGGCCAAATTGCTCGCGGATGACCCATAATAGAGGAGTTGCCGGATCAACAGCGACCTCCCTCGTTTCATCGTTTATCTTCAGAATCATTGCGTAGTATTTATGTGTTTATACGCACGCCCTATACGTAAGAATCGCGCCGATTCTAAATGTACATTATTTCCCCTAATATTCTTTAGCGTCCTGCGGGGAAGCCAGGGAGCTTTGGTTTGGGGCTTTCAACAGGATTGGACAGCAAACACACCTAACATATTCTTCCATTCCCATCGGCAGGGACCTGGTCTTAATTCCGTGCTCCGGAAATAGAAAATGGCAAGGTTTCCTTACCTTTAAGTGAAAAGGAGCGGCCAGTGCCCGATGTGGTTGGCAGCAGGCCCATACCGTGTCGGGAGACCGGAAACCCTCGGACAGATACTAGTACCCGTAGCATGAAGTTCAAGCGAATCCTATCCGAGCTCAAACGTCGGAATGTACCCAAAGCGGCCCTGGCCTATCTGGTGGTAGCCTGGATGG
>JAHECA010000010.1 GCA_024642005.1 Robiginitalea sp.
GCAATTATTGAAGATCGATAACCTATAATAACAGGTTGTTCAGAAATAGTTGCTGCCCCCCTAATGGGATCACGCCGGACCCATTGCAATAAAAGGCCGGCATTTCGGGCTCTCCTTGATGTGGCATTCTCTAGCCCGGCCGTTAGCACATCATAGGCTCAATGGACCTTTGACGGTTGGGAGTTAAATGGTGTGCTGGTATTATAGCGGCCAATATTTATTCTCTGGCTCCCTCCTATGCTGAGAATGTTTATCTTAAAAACCACGATTGTTCTTTTCAACAACGCCAATTCCTGAAATTATGAAACCATTATTTCGAATCACTTCGTGTTCTTTGATGATCCTGTTCTTATCGTGCCAGCACGCACAAAAAATAGTAAGTCCTGAAGATCAGACTATTACAGCCATAGATTCGGGCGTTTGGATCATAGAAAAACGGACACTACCCCCTCCTTCAGGTGCAAGTGCGGTGTTTTATGATGCCATTAAGGCTACTACACAACCTGACCCAGTTCGCAGCCGGAATGCTGATATCCCTCAGGGGGCTGCTGCATGGAAATCCTTTCAAAAAAGCAGAGACTCGGCCGCTGCCCAAAAGACCATGGAATTGATAGAGTTGATGCAGGTAAAGGTTGAGGAAAAGGAAATTAGCGGAGTTTTGACCCGGATGATAACGCCGCAAGTCATTGATGATGCCTTCAGCAATGCGTTTTTTATTCATCTCCATGGGGGAGCCTATACCATGGATGCAGGGTTGGCAGGCATTTATGAGGGCATCTTCCTTGCCAACCTGATACAAATCCCCGTTATCTCAGTAGATTATCGAATGCCTCCCGATCACCCTTTTCCCGCGGCTCAGGACGATGCAGTTGCTGTCTACCAAAAGATTGTGGAGGATTTTCCGAACCATCATTTGATTTTGGGGGGTACTTCGGCGGGAGGTGGATTGACGCTTTCAACAACGTTGAGATTAAAAAATGAGCAGATTAGCCTTCCCAAAGCGCTCTTCGCCGGGACCCCATGGTCGGACCTTACCAAAACAGGCGATAGTTATTACATCATGGAAGGGATCGATCGAATATTGGTTACTTATGAAGGATTCCTCGAGCAAAGTGCGCTCCTGTACGCGAATGGTAAAGACCTTAAAGATCCTTACTTATCGCCTGTTTATGGAGATGTTTCTGGCTTTCCCCCTACTTTTCTTCTTACCGGCACACGAGACTTGTTTCAGAGCAATACCTCCAGGATACAAAGGATGCTAAAGGATAAGGGCGTTGCCACCGAACTAGTCCTTCTGGAAGGATACGCTCACGGCGATTACGGTTTTGTAGCCAATGCTCCGGAATCTTTGGCCGCTGGCATGGACCTGAAACGATTTTTAAAGGAAGTCCTGGCAAAGTGATAAAATCTGCCTCTACGAAAAAAGCCACCTGATTTTAAGTGGCTTTTTTTGCTCCTCCTATTACTTAAGGATGCAGCAGAACTAAATTTATTTGTGTCTTAATTTAAACTCCTAAGCATTATTCTCTACTAAAATATTGAGCAACCTGATCATAAGATTCCTATGAAAGCACCTCGGTCCAAATGGTCTCACCACTGTATATGGCCAGGTAAGTGACATCCTGGTCTTTAGAAAAGGCATGCCAATGTTCGGTTTCTTTATCACAGGTAATAACGTCTCCGACCTGCATGCAAACAGGGCTTCCCCCACAAGGAATTACCGGTCCATTGTTCCCATTGGACTTGACGACTTGAAATCCGGAAAAGGGTAGCTATCGGGCCTAACCAGGGTGCCCGTGGTAAAAATAAGTTCCCTGTCGCTGCCCGGATTGAAGGTTGCCTCGATAAGGGAGGCGGTGTATCCCTCGCCCTGGGGAGCCTCAATTACATAGATTCCTGACGCCTCAGGGCTTAAAACCGTTTTCGTCCAGTTTTGCCCAACTTCCCAAATCCGGAAGTCCCTGGCCTTGGGGTTGGTTATCTGCCAAAGCGACAATTCGACCGGGGCTCCGGGGTCTACACGTACCTCAAAGCCTTGCGGGGTTACCTCCCAATCAAAGGCAGGCATGGCCCGCCCGTGAATAAGTTGGTCGTAAAACGAGAACACGTTTTGCGTGTTATAGGAGCCGGCCAACCCGTGGTTGCCATTGGGGACATATTGCAGGTGCTTCTCGCCGGGCAGGTCGTCGTAGTAAAATTTCCAGGAATCGGTCGCAAAGAACTCGTCAATTGTGCCATTCACAATGAGCTTGGGCATGTCGAACAGCTCTTTGAACTGGTAGGGCTCCACATAGTCCAGAAGGGTCTCAAATTCAGATGACCCGATCCAATCCATAATATGGAAATGCTCGTATTCGGCTACAGCCGGCGACCACGCCCCGTATACGCGGTAGTGATGATTGAAGGAGTCTTCAAGGTTCAGCAAATCGATCACCAAAGGGGCCATGCCTATCACCCTGTCGTCGACCGCCGCGGTGGTCCAGGTGGTCCAGCCTCTTTTTGAGGCTCCGGAGACAAAAAACCCGGTAACAGGGACCGATGTCTTTTCGGTTAGTTCCTGTATTACGTCCATGCCGCGCACCACCGCACGCGTCATTGGAAAACGCGCCAGCCACTTCGTATCTTCTTCGCGTGCCCCCCTGGTCAGAAATTGATTCCACCCGTAGGCGATCAGGTCGTCTTCGTACCGGTGGATCGTATCGTTTTGAATCATGGTAAGCGGCTGAAACGGAATATTGCTGATATGGGCCACCACCGAGCGGGTTTGTATGGCTTTGGCCACGTTGAGCGAATCGATCTCCCAGCGGGTATCGTGGATGCTCCCGCCCCCAATAAAAACCAAGGCGGTTGAACGATCTCGCTGCTGCGGCACTACGATATCGAGCCAGTGCCACCACTCAGGCTGGTCGACCACGGTCGGTTCAAGCCAGGTGCCCGAGATCATTCTTACCCGATAGACCGAGGCCCCGGGCATTTCCACCGAATCGACAAGCTGATACGAAAAGCCTGAGGCATCCTGTACATATGCTTTTAGGGCGGCGACCTGCTGATCGACCGGGTCGGCCTGCAAAACCTGAGCGTAGCCAAATGGAACCAGCCCAACAAGCAATAACACAACAAGGAAGTTTTTCATGACAACAAGAATTTTATCATGTCCCCAATATAATTAAAACCGCCGTATCTGGTAAGCCGAACAGTTCTGTCCCATTGGATTACCCCCTGCCGGGCGCGCCTTACCAGGTACCAGGCCTAGGGAATAGTCGGCGGCGGTTTGGCGGGCTTCCGATATTGAAATGAAGAGCAAGCGCGGTTAATTGCTTTTCAAGGCTTGAGCCACCGTATCGTAATCTTCCTGTGAAAGCACCTCGGTCCAAATGGTCTCCCCGCTGTATATGGCCAGGTAAGTGACATCCTGGTCTTTTGAAGAGGCATGCCAATGTTCGGTTTCTTTATCACAGGTAATAACGTCTCCGACTTTCATGGTTACAGGGTCTTTCCCCCTTTCCTGATAGTATCCCTTGCCGGCAACAATGATGAGCACCTGTGGGGCTGTGTGCTTATGCCAATTCAAAGTAGAGTTGGCCTTAAAAGTTGCCTTAGTTATATTAAATGATAACGATTCATCAGATCGAATCAATGGATTCAACCAAGCTTCACCTATGTAGTTGACATTTGGAGCTTTGAATCCCTCCTCGAAATATGAGGATAATTTATATTCACTAGTTTGTGCGTAAGTGCCAAGGGAAAACAAAGTGATAAGTACAATGAGAAAGCTTTTCATAAGTCAAGTTTGTAGTAAAAATAAAAAAACGGCTACACTATAATAGCATAACCGTTTTATCATAATATGTTGCTCCCCCTATTATTCAAAGTTGCAGCACAAAATCTATTTGAGAATTTAGTCTATCTCTTTCTACGATAGGGAACATAAATCTGACCAGTAACAACAAATACTAAGGTCATGAACCATATTACGATTTCCCACCAACGACTTTCAAAATTGAATTCAGTGAAAATGAGATTGAAGACAAGGGCAATCGTCCAAACAATCATGATAGTGTAAATAATTTGGTTGCGTCGTTTCATCATGCGGAGTTTTTCGGTTTTAAAATCAAATGATAAGATTTCAGAGATCTTGTTTAACGAGTAAACAGAGGGTTCTACTTCATGATTTTCGATTCTTTGAATCGTACGTTCTGTAAGTCCTGTTTTTTCTGCCAATTCTTTTTGGGTGACTCCTTTCAGTGTTCTGGCAGCTTTTATTTTATCTCCTAAATCCATAGTGCAAAATTAGAATTGTTTTGAATTTTTATTAGAAATGAGACACGTCATGGACACGACATTTGACTTTTAATCATAAAAAAACCGCTACACTATAATAGTATAACGGTTTTATCATTTTACTTGCTCCCCCTGTTGGACTTGAACCAACGACCCTCTGATTAACAGTCAGATGCTCTAACCAACTGAGCTAAGGAGGAATAAATTTCAAAACAGGAATACAACTCCGTATTTTGAGGTCGCAAATATAAAGTTTTCTTCTAAATACCCCAACAAAAAAACCGGGATATTATCGGAAGATGGCCTTGTAAATATCGTTCCCATTAGCGAAGAGGATCAGGGCGAGCAGCAGGAAGAATCCCACCATCTGGGCGTACTCCATAAACTTGTCGCTGGGCTTGCGGCCCGAGATCATCTCGTAGAGCAGAAACATCACATGCCCCCCGTCGAGCGCCGGGATGGGCAGCAGGTTCAGCACCGCCAGCATGATAGAGAGAAAGGCGGTAATTTCCCAAAAGCCCTGCCAGCTCCAGAAATCGGGAAAGATATCAAAAATGGCCTTGAAGCCCCCGACACCTTTATAGGCCCCGGTGCTCGGCGTAAAAATCTTCTTGAGTTGCAGCCAGTAGCCCGAGAGCTGGGCCACGAACTTCTGCCCGCCCACGCCAAAACTCTCAAAAAAGCCATACTCGCGAATTACCGTATCGAAATACCCCATTTCGGAGAATCGCCTGAGGCTGCCCCCGGGAAATATCCCGAGTTTGCCCTTGTCGTCTACCTGGAGCTGGAGGCTCTGCTGTTGGCCATCGCGCGCTATCAGGGCGCTTACTTCCCGGTTGCGCAAGGTATCGAGCAACGGGCCTACCTCATCGTAGTAACGCACGGGGTATTTATTGATGGAAAGCAACAGGTCTCCGGGCCGCAGGTCTGCTGCCTTGTTGCGCGAACTGTCGGAGACTTCCCCCACCATAAAAGGGAAACGCAGCTGGAACAGGCTCAGGTCTTCTCCGGTGGAAAGCTGGCCCAGGAAATCTTCGGGCAGTGTAATGGATTGCTCTTGCCCGTCTCGCTCAATGGTGATTTGTTCGGCCGTTATCAGGTGGCGTCGCAGGTCTTCGTAGCTGTCGTATTGCTGCCCGTCAATGGAGACCAGGTTGTCTCCCGTTTGAACGCCGAGCTGCCTGAGCACCGGGTTGGTCACATAATAGCCATCCTTGATGCTGTCTGTCGAAATATAGGCATCGCCGAAGGCGAAGGAGGCAAAAATGTAAATGAACAGGGCTATCAGAAAGTTGACAGTAACCCCGCCCAACATAATGATGAGACGCTGCCAGGCCGGCTTGGATCGGAACTCCCAGGGTTGGGGCGGCTGGGACATCTGCTCGGTGTCCATGCTCTCGTCGATCATCCCGGCGATTTTCACATACCCGCCCAGGGGCAGCCAGCCAATGCCGTATACGGTTTCCCCGATCCGCTTTTTGAAAAGGGAAAATTTAACGTCAAAAAAGAGGTAGAATTTCTCTACCCGGGTTTTGAACGCTTTGGCGGGAAGGAAATGCCCGAGTTCGTGCAAGACGATGAGCAGGGATAGGCTCATGAGGAATTGCAGGGCCTGAATAAGGATGGGCGACATAATGACTCGCTGGTTTTAAACGCACAAAAGTACGCTTTTGCGCCCGCTTTCAAAAGAAAAACCGGGCTGTCGGGCACTTTAGCATAGATTTAGCACGGGGAGGCAACGCGGGCGGACGGGCCAAACCGCTTAGTTGCCTACCTTTGCACAAAATTGACCGCCATGCGATCGTTTTTTGCCCGCTACCGACTTTTCTTCATTACGTTCCTTTCCCTGGCAACCGTAATCATGGTGCTTTTCTACCGGGCCCTGCAGCCCCGGGAGGTGCTTCCGGTCTATCAGCCGGCCGATTTCAACCCAGAACTGGTAGACCCGGAGATGAGCCACATCAAGAAATACCATACAGTGGCCGATTTCGCCCTGGTCAACCAGAATGGCGATACCGTGACCCAGAAAAATTACGACGGAAAAATCTACATAGCCGATTTTTTCTTTACCACCTGCCTTACCATCTGCCCGGTAATGACCGACAATATGGCGTACCTGCAAGAGCAGCTGCTCGACGAGCCCTCGGTTATGCTGTTGTCGCATTCGGTAACCCCGGAGATCGACTCGGTGCCCCGGCTAAAGGCCTATGCCCTCGAAAAGGGAGTGGTCGACGCCAAGTGGAACCTGGTTACAGGCGACAAGAAACAGATTTACCGCCTAGCCCGTCAATCGTATATGGCTGTGAAAACGGATGGGGACGGTGGGCCATTCGATATGATCCACACCGAGAACTTTATCCTGGTCGATAAGGAGCGTCGCATTCGCGGCACCTACGATGGCACCCAACGCGAAGAAATGGCCCGCCTGCTGGCCGATCTGGAGATCCTCAAAACTACCTATGAGAGAGAATGAAACGGGGCCAGAATTTTTGGATTCCGTTTCCCCGGGAACTGCATTTTAGCTACTTTTGTCAATAGATTAAAATCAATCTAAATAAAAATTGGGTTTCACGGTCGCACACCTCAGGCGCGGGGAAAAAGGGATAATCAAGGAATTTCCGGAAGAAATCATCCCCATCAAGTTACTGGAGCTGGGCTGCCTGCCCGGCAACGTAGTGGAACTCATCCAGATCGCACCCCTGCAAGACCCCCTCTATATCAATGTGAATGGCTCGCATATCGCCATTCGAAGGAGCATGGCATTGCAGATTGAACTGGAACCAATCCCCGGGCATGAGTAAAGATATCAAGGTAGCGCTAATCGGGAACCCGAACACGGGCAAGACCTCGGTTTTTAACCGGCTCACCGGCCTCAACCAAAAGGTGGGTAACTACCCCGGCATCACGGTTGAGAAAAAACAGGGGGTCTGCAAGCTTTCCAGGGGCATCAAGGCGCATATACTCGATTTGCCCGGCACATATAGCCTCAATACCACCTCCCTGGACGAAAGCGTGGCTGTGGAGCTGCTGCTCAACAAAAATTCGCCCGACTTCCCCGACGTGGCCGTGGTAATCAGCGACGTGGAAAACCTGAAGCGGAACCTGCTGCTCTTTACCCAGATCAAAGACCTACGCATTCCGGCCATTCTGGTCATAAATATGGCCGACCGCATGTCGCGCAAAGGGATCAGCCTCGATGTGGCCGGATTGGAGCGGAAACTCAAAACGCGTATCGCCCTGGTGAGCACACGGAAGAACACGGGTATTGAGCACCTGAAAAAGCTGCTTGAAAATTACCGGTCGCTCCCGTGCGCCCCCTGCGTCGATATTGCCTCTATTGAACCCGCGTACTTCGAGCGTCTTCGCAAGACCTTTCCCAATGAAGACCTCTATAAACTGTGGGTGGTCATTACCCAGGACGTCAACTTTACCCCGCTTCAGAAAAAAGTGCCCGGCGGAGAACAGAGCTTTTCAATCAAATCGCGGGCCGAGCTCAAAAAGCTGCAGCACCGCGAGACGATTGTGCGCTACCAGCACATAAATGCCCTGCTCAAAGAGACGTACAAGGTCGACCTTAAGGCCGCCAGGGGGCTGCGGGCCAGCCTGGACAAACTGCTGACCCACAAAATATTCGGCTACCTGATTTTCTTCGTGATTCTGCTCACCATATTTCAGGCCATTTACGACTGGAGTTCGGTGCCCATGGACTTCATCGACGCGGCTTTCGCCACTGCCAGCGAATGGGTGAAAACCTCTTTGCCTCCAGGGGCCTTTACCGACCTCATTGCCGAAGGGATCATTGCAGGAATCGGCGGGATCGTGATTTTCATCCCACAAATCGCCTTCCTGTTCTTTTTTATCTCCATTTTGGAAGAATCGGGCTATATGAGCCGGGTGGTCTTTCTGATGGACCGCCTGATGCGGCCCTTCGGCCTCAGCGGCAAGAGCGTGGTGCCGCTAATGTCGGGCACGGCCTGCGCCATTCCGGCCGTAATGGCCACCCGCAACATCGACAATTGGAAGGAACGCCTCATCACCATTCTGGTGACCCCGTTTATGACCTGTTCGGCCCGCCTGCCGGTGTACCTGATTATTATTGCACTGGTAATACCCGAAGGCCGCTTTATCGGGCTCAGCTTTCAGGCCCTGACGCTCATGGGCCTGTACCTGATTGGATTTCTGGCCGCCCTTATCTCGGCCCTGGCCCTCGACAAAATATTGCATGTGCCCAGCCGAAACTTTTTTGTGGTGGAAATGCCCAACTACAAGATGCCGCTCTGGAAAAATGTGTTCTATACGGTGGTCGAAAAGACCAAAAGCTTCATTTACGGGGCGGGCAAGATTATTTTGGCCATCTCGATTGTGTTGTGGTTTCTTGGGTCAAACGGTTTCAGCGACGATTTCCGCAATGCCGGTACCCGGGTAGAGGAGCGGGTTGCCCGGCAGGGCTATTCCCCGCACAGCCAGGCCTATATGGCCAACAAATTGGCCGAATACCGGGAAAGCCTTGATAATGCCTCTCCTGCCCTTCCTCCCCCGGCGCTTCAAGATTCGCTGCACGCCTTTGGTGCCGACCTGCAAGCCAGGGCCCTGAATCAGGAAATTTCGAGTTACCGGTTGGAGCACTCCCTGATCGGGCAGCTCGGCAAACTCATAGAACCTCTGGTGCATCCCCTGGGCTTCGACTGGAAAATCGGCATTGCGGTAATTACCTCCTTTGCAGCAAGGGAAGTATTCGTCGGAACTCTGGCCACCATTTACAGTGTGGGCAGCGATGAAGAGGAAACCATCAAAAACCGGATGGCTGCCGAAGTAAGGGCCGACGACGGATCGCCTCTGTTTGACCTGGCCTCTGGCATCTCCCTGCTGTTATTCTACGCCTTCGCCATGCAGTGCATGAGCACCCTGGCTGTGGTGAAACGCGAGACGAACAGCTGGAAGTGGCCCATGCTGCAATTGACATTTATGAGTACCTTTGCCTATCTGGTCGCACTCACGGCCTACCAACTTTTGTCCTGATATGGCACACTGGCAGACCCTCCTGGCCTACTCGGCCCTTGCCCTTGCCCTGGCCTACCTGGTTGGGAAATTCCTCTGGCCAAAAGGGAAAAAGAAAGGCAAGGTGTCAGGCTGCGGGGAAGACGACTGCAAATGCCATTGACCATTTTTTTAGGTTCAAAAACATGGCAATAGGTTGTCAGACGGGTTGAATCGCCGTACCTTCAACAGCAAATCCATCACCATGAAAAAGCTAATAGTCATGGCTCTGGGCTGTTGCCTGCTTGCCCTGACAAGTTGCGGAAGCAGCAAGAGCGCCCCGGCAGACGGAGCCGTTACCGCAGAGCAGGTAGAGGCACGCAACCAGGCTGTTTTACCGCTTCTCACCCAAATCAGGAAGCTCCCAGGCATTGCCGTGCAATTCGGGGTGCCCGTATTTGTAAAAGGAAATAACTCCATCCAGGATGGGGCGCGCTCTGAGCCCTTGTATGTGGTAGACGGCATTGCCATTGGAAATTCCTTCCAATTGGTGCAAGACATTGTACAGCCCGTTGACGTTAAATCGATTAAAGCCCTGAGCGGGGCCGAGGCCTCCTTCTATGGCTCGCGAGGGGCCAGCGGGGTAATCGTAATTACCACCCGCAAGGGCAGGTCGTAAGATCTGGAAGCTATTTATTTAAGGGTAATGGTGATGCGGGAATCTTCCCGCAAGTCCAGGTGACAGTCTTCAAAACTGGGCGGGCCAAAGGCCTTCATGCCTGCGTTGGAAAACCCCATGGGTTCTTTGGGGATGCCCAGCCAGTTGGTATCCAGCTTCCTGTTTTCGTTCCGGTCCTGGAATACAGCCAGGGCATAGGTGCCCTCGGGAAGGTTTTCAAAAAGAAGGTTCGTGGTACCTTTCAGGGCTTTGGCGCTTTCGGTGCGGAAGGCTGCCTCGCTTTTCAGAAACCCTTCCTGCGAAGTAAAAAGGGCCACCTCAATGGTGCCTTCCGGGTTTTCCACACCCGCTACCCGTACTTCCAGGCGATGTTGAGACAAAAGGGGCAATGGGGTAAGGAAGACCAACAACCAGAATACCTTCATCCGACTTTTTTTAACAAAGGGCAAAAGTAAGTACTCCGGCCAGGATCCGGGCAATTGATTTTTGCTCATCGTTGAGGTTCCGGATTGTTTCCCTGCATTTTCTGCTCCAACAACCGGTACATAGACACCGTCTCGGTAGAGTCGGCAAAATTCAGGTACACCAGCAGGGAATCGCGGTAGCGGATCTTGATTTTAGCCTGTCGCAGGTTGTCAACAAAAACATGCACCCTCTGGGTAGGGTTCAACGAATCCCTGAAAACCCCTTTTTCGCGGGCCCCGGCAGAAAACCCATGTTCGCGCTGCATATGGGGCAGTTTCTGCTGCCACACCACGCTGTCTATTTCCGCATACGGTACTTCTACCCAATAAAGCCCAGACAACAGTTGCATCCGGTCTGGCTGCAGGCGGGTCCAGTTTTGGTAATGGGCCACAAAGGCCAGCAGGCAAACGACCAGGCTTACCCCCAGCAGCATACTCCAGAACCAGTGTCTGCGCTGTCGGGCCGTCATGGCGTTGCTGTTTTTCTGTATTTATCGAGCCAGGCCAGGGTCTGGGCAATTTTGCTGATCAGGTTGCTGGGTCGGTTGGCTATGCCGTGGCCGGCCTCCGGAATCTCGACCAGCAGGGTCTCAATTTTCCGAAGCTTGAGGGCATGGTACAGTTGCTTGGCTTCGGTAGGCGGGGTGCGGAGGTCGTTCATCCCGACCATCACCATGGTGGGGGTTTCTATATTGGCCACCAGCGACAAAGGCGAAAAGCGCCAATATGTCTCGAAATTTTCCCAGGGTTGGCCCGGAAAACGGTTTTCGGCATAATAAAAATAATTGTCGGCCGTCAGGGTCTTGCTGATCCAGTTCATAACCGGCTTGGCCACCACAGCCGCCTCAAAGCGGTTGTTTTTCCCGATAATCCAGGCGGTCATGATGCCCCCGGCGCTCCCGCCGGTTACAAAGAGTTGGTCTTCGTGGGCGATGCCCCTTGCAATGCAGGCATCTACCCCGTCCATCACATCCTGATAATCGTCGCCCGGGTAGTTGTGGTACAGCAGGTTGCCGAATGCTTCCCCATAGCTGGTACTCCCCCTGGGATTCGGATAAAAAACAATATAGCCGGCAGCCGCGTACCACTGCATCTCCATGGAAAAGCGGTCGCCATAATTGGAGATGGGGCCGCCGTGGTTTTCGACCAGGAAGGGATAGGCCTTTTCCGGATTGTAATCGGGCGGATACACGATCCAGCCCTGTATGGGCCGGCCATCGACCGTAGAATCGTACCAGATTTCCTCCACCCTGCCCAACTGCCTGTGGCCGAGCAGTCCTTCATTCAGGCGGGTTATGCGTCTGGGTTCGCGGGCCTTTTCAACCAGGGCAAGGTCGGCCGGGAATTCGGGCCTGGTGAAGGTATAGGCAATAGTGCCTTTTTCTGAGACACTGTAGCTCCCGCCTCCATACGGCCTGCCTATGGAAGTCCCCCCCAGGTTGTCGGCCAGTTTTCTGAAGCTGCCGTCGAGGGAAACGTAGCCGATTTTGGAATTCCCCAGGTCGTCGTAGGTGAAATAGATGCCTTTGCCGGCAGTGTCCCACTGCAGGTCGCTCACACTGCGGTCGAGACCCTGGGTAAGCACCCGCAATTCGCCGCCATCGGGGCGCATGAGATACAGGGCGTCGACCTGGTACGTCTGTACTTTATCTTCAAAGCCACGGAAGGCGATATACTTTCCATCTGGCGAAGCTACAGGTTCTTCTTCGGGGCCAGGGCGCTCCGTCAGGGTTCTAATATTGCCATCTGACACCGAAACCGCATAGATGTTGCTGTTGCGAAAATCGTATTCCCAGTCGGGGTTTCTGTTGGCTGAGAAATAGATTTCGCGGCCGTCAGGCGCCCACGACAACGGCCCCCGATGCTGGAAATCGCCGGAAGTCAACTGGCGGTAAGCCCCGCCCCCGGCCGGAATTTCGAAGATTTGGGAAAACCCCGGCGGAATATACCCAAGCCCGTCGGCCTCGTGGTAAAGGCGGTCTGTAACCCTGGGGGCACCTGCCCATTTGGCCCCTTTGGGCGCCTTCGGCAGTTTGGCCAGGACCGGGGGTTCGGCTTCGACCACCATCGAAAAAGCCAGGCGGGTACCGTCGGGCGACCACGTCAGGGAAGAAGGGCTTCCGGGCAACTGTGAAAGCCGGGCAAATTTGCCACTGGCCAGCCAGTACATATATATTTCGGAGCCCTCGTCGGTGCTGCTGACAAAGGCAAGGCGATCGCCCGAAGGCGACCAGCGCGGACTCGACTCAGCAGCTTCGCGGCTGCTGAGCTTCTGGTGCTGGCTTCCGTCGGCGCGTACCATCCAGAGATTACCCTCGGCCCTGTCTGTCAGAATATCGAAGCCCATCCGACGGTATACAACCCACTCCCCGTCTGGACTGATCTGCGGGTCGCTGGCGTATTGGAGCCCGAACACATCGAGGTACTCCAGGGGCTTTTCCTGGGCTGTGGCCGACAACGGTGCAAAACATGCCAGCGCTGTCAGAAAGGCGAGTAATCGTATCATGCGAAGCGGCGGTTTGGTTGTGGTCCTAAAATACTACATATACCCCACTATTCCCACCTGTGGTTCATTTTTGGAGGCCTCTCTGTTAGGTTGGCAAAGGAGCTGCGACCAATGCCTGCAGATACACTTGATTTTTGTATCTTACCTTTCTCTTTGACACACTAAAAAAACCATCAACTCCTTAATTATCACGAAAATGAAAAAATTACTCGCTTTGATTTTAGGGCTTACCGCTTTCAGTGGCCTTGCCCAGGACGATGCAGTACTGGCCGGCCTGAATGGCATGTTACAGTATTCGCAAAGCAACATTCAGGCCCTGGCCGAGGCCTTTACCCAGGAACAAATGGACTGGAGGCCGGCCGAAGGGGTACGCTCTGCCGGGGAAGCCATCATGCACGCCGCCTCTGCAAATTATTATTTCGCCATGAAAATGGGCTTTGCCCCGCCGGAAGGCGTAGACATGATGTCTATGGAATCCATCAAGGACAAGGCAGCCATTGTAGATGCCTTTAAGAAATCGTCACAGTTCATTCTGGAGAAAGCGCAAATGGTAGACCCGGCTTCCTTCGGCGAAGAGGTCGACCTCGGCTTCATGAAACAAACCCGGATCGGGGCGCTCATGCTCATCCTGGAACACAATGCTGAGCACAAAGGCCAGTTGATTGCCTATGCCCGTTCCAACGGAGTGGTTCCGCCCTGGAGCCAGGGAGCGGAATAACCGCCCGGCAACCCATATAAACCGGCCCGTTCAGGCCGGTTTTTTTTGTGTCTGATGCGTCAGGAGCAGCATCTGCCTGAATTCGTACTTTTGAGTTTCGAGAGGCCATAACATGCAACAATTCGATTATATCATCGTGGGAGGAGGAGCCTCGGGCTTGTTGCTCGCCGAGGCCATGGGAAATGATTCGTGGTTTGCCGCGAAGCGGATCGCCCTGTTTGAAACCGAACCCGACAAGGGAAACGACCGTACCTGGTGTTTCTGGGAAGCCGGGGAAGGGCGCTTCGACCAGTTGGTGTACCGCCAATGGGACCGGCTTACTTTCCAAGACGGAGCGGGAGAGCTTACCCAACCTATTGGGCCCCTGCGTTACAAGATGCTCAGGGGGGCCGACTTCTACCGCGAATGGTACGGCCGGGTGGCCGGCTCTTCGAATGTTGAACTTGTAAATGCCCGGGTCGAGTCGCTGGAAGAAGGCCCCAACGGGATAGTGGCACACACCTCCCGCGGGCTGTTCAGGGCCGGGCAGGTGTTTAGCAGCGTTTCCTTCCAGGACGCCGGAACCCTGATGAAGCCGTATCCGGTTTTGAAACAACATTTTATCGGCTGGCGGGTAAAAACAAGTCGCCCGGTCTTTGACGCCTCAACCCCTACCTTTATGGATTTCGGGATAGCACAGCGGGGCAACACCCGCTTTATGTACATTCTGCCCTTCGGCCCAAACGAAGCATTGGTGGAATACACCCTTTTTTCAGGATCGCTCCTCCCCGATGCCGAATACGAAGCGGCCCTGGCCGAGTACCTGGGAACTACCCTGGGATGTGCCGATTACGAAATCCTGGAACGGGAAAAAGGGAGCATCCCGATGACCTGCAATGATTTCAGCGCAGCCGACAGCCGGCTCATTACCCATATCGGCATAGCCGGGGGCTGGGCCAAACCCAGTACGGGATACACCTTCTGGAACAGCGTCCAAAACACGGACAGGCTAGTTCGGGCGATTAAAACGGGCGGGGACCTGCGCATGTGGCGCAAAGACCGGTTCTGGTACTACGACCTGGTCATGCTCGAAGTGCTGGCCCGCGAGAATGCCCGGGGCAGCTTAATCTTCAGCGGTATGTTCCGGAAACTCCCGGCACCGCTCATCCTGCGTTTCCTGCATGGGCAGACCTCGGTGTCAGAAGACCTGCGGGTGATCGCAGCCTGCCCAAAAGGCATGTTCCTAAAAGCAGCCTGGTATACCCTGATCAAAAGTCTCGCCTGAGCAACCATTCCCCGAAGCCCCGCAGGGCCTTCTTGGCCGACGGGTTCCCCGACAGCCCTTCGAGTTGTTCAAAGGCGCGGGCGGTATATGCTGCAATCTGGGCCTGGGTGGCCGTATCGGCCCCGCATTGCCGGAACAACTGGCAGACCCGCTCCACTTTGGCCCTAGGGTCATGGGGTTTAATGGTGTACAAGTCGCACAATTCCCGGGCTTCGGCTTCGGAGGCCAGCCCCAGAGCCTGTAGGTAGAGGTAGGTCTTCTTGTTCTCAATGATGTCGCCCCCGACCTGCTTTCCAAAGGTCTCGGGGTTGCCGAAGGCGTCGAGGTAGTCGTCCTGCAACTGGAAAGCGATGCCCAGGGATATCCCAAAATCGTAGATGGCCAGTTGTTCTGCTTCAGGCGCTCCCCCTACCAGCGCACCCATCTGAAGGCCGCAGCCCAGGAGTACAGCCGTTTTGAGTTCAATCATGCGCAGGTACTCGGGAAGGGTCACATCATCCCGGTTTTCGAATTCCATGTCGAACTGCTGCCCTTCACATACCTGCAGGGCTGTCTGGGAAAAAAGGACCGAGAGGGGTTTGAATAGTTCCGGCGGATAGGCTTCCAGGTGCTGATAAGCCTTGATCAGCATGGCATCGCCCGAGAGGATGGCTGTATTGGTATCCCACTTGCGGTGGACCGTGGCACGGCCCCGCCTCAGGGGCGCAGCGTCCATGATGTCGTCGTGCACCAGGGAAAAATTGTGAAATACTTCCACCGCCATGGCGGCGGGCAGGGCAGACTCCAGAGCTGCCCCGTACAAATCTGCCGACAGCAGCACCAATACGGGCCTCATCCGTTTACCCCCCAAATCGAGAATGTATCGGATGGGTTCATAAAGGCCGGAGGGATCGCCGAATTGCTGATTGGCGGCCAGGTGGTTTGTGAAAACTTCCCGATAGCGGGATATGGAATCGATCATGGCCCAAAAATACACCAAAGAGCGCTGTTTTTCCAAGCAGCCACACGTCATACCACTGCTTTGCACTAAAAGAAAATGCCGAAAAAATGCAATAGTTTTTAAATTCTTCGTCTTATTAAGTGAAAGCCTGCTAAAAAAACCCTGTGGCACCCGAATCAGAGAATTATTCTAAGCTGTCAGACTTCTTCCGGGAAGAGTACCTTTCTCTTAAGGGATATGTTCGTTCGCGTATCGACGATACGGCCGAAAGCGATGCCGAGGACATTATTCAGGAGGTGGCGCTGAATGTGTTTTCGCGGGCTCAGGACCTGACCCCCATTAACAATATTGCCGGTTTTGTCTACCATGCTGTTCGCAACCGGATTGTGGACATTCTGCGCACACGAAAATCACGGTCTTACGACCCGGAAGAAGTGGAACGACGCTGGACCGAATTCGCCGAAACGTTTTACGTGCCTTCGGAAAAGCCTTACGGGGATGGCATGGTAAAACAGCTGAAATCGGCAATGGGCCGCCTGAAACCGGCCTACCGTCAAATACTGATTGCGGTCGACTTTGAGGGCCTTACCTACCGTGAGATTTCCGGGGAAACCGGTATACCGCCGGGAACCCTGATGTCTCGAAGGCACCGGGCCCTATCGCTGCTGCAGAATGAGCTGAAAAAACAAACATTAACTAAAAATTGAAAAGAAATGGACTATAAGGAACAGATGGAAAAGCGCATGGAATCGCGTGTGCGGAAAGGAGTAACCAAAGGCGTGAAAATCTTTTTTGTCGTGGTTTTCGGTATCGGGGTATTCCTGCTGGCCATTTACGCCCTGCAACTGTTGTGGAACTGGCTCATGCCTGAGCTTTTCGGCCTGGTTGCAATATCCTATTGGCAGGCCCTGGGTATTCTGGTACTTGCCAAACTCATTTTCGGGATGGGTGGGGGCTGCCACCGCGGGGGTCGCAGCAAACGGAAATTTAAGAGGGAGGCATGCCGCCCAAGCGGGAAGGCCTCTGACAAATGGTGGTACTACGACCGCTTTTGGAAAGAGGAGGGAGCAGCCGCCTACGAGCAGTTCGTGGCGCGTGTAGAAAGAGAGGCCGGCTCGCCCGAAACCAGGGAAAACTAAGCGCTTTTACGGGCTGAAGGGGGCAAAACGTAAAGCAAATGTTAAATAATCGTAATACGCAGGAAACTTTTTTTGTTTTTAAAGTTTCCTGCGTATTTTTGACCTCCCATGAAAGACAAGATTATCGATACCGCCTGTGACCTATTCCTGAACCTGGGGTTCAAGAGCGTTACCATGGACGATCTGGCCGAGCAGATGGGTATTTCCAAAAAAACGATCTATACCCACTTCGACAACAAAACCGATTTGGTGGAGCAGTGTACGGTAAAGCTCTTCAATCAGATCGTTCACGGGATCAATTGCATCTGCGACCAGGGCATGGATCCGATTGAGGAACTCTACGAGGTAAAGAAATTTGCCCTCCTCAACCTGAAAAATGAGAAATCGTCCCCCCAGTACCAACTCAAGAAATACTATCCGCAAATCAGCGACATGCTCATGAAAAAGTCTTTCGAGGTAATGAAAGACTGCGTGTTGACCAACATCCAACGCGGCATGGCTATGGGTATCTACCGTGAAAACCTGGATGCCGATTTCGTATCGCGCATCTATTTCGCAGGCACAAACAGCCTGAAAGACGACGGGCTCTTCCCCCGGCATACCTTTCCCATGGTGCGCCTTATGGACATTTATCTGGAATACCACCTGCGGGGAATTGTAACGCCTAAGGGCAGAAACAAACTAAATACTATCATCAACTCAAATCACGAATAAATGCGATTAATTACCACCTGTTCCATCGCGTTGCTCTCTTTCCTGGCGGTATCGGCCCAGGAAATCCCTGTGCATTTCACTATGGAAGAAGCCATTTCCTATGCCCTGGAGCACAACTACAGTTCGGTTAATGCCAACCGTGACCTGGTGGATGCCCAGAAACAAAAATGGGAAACCATTGCCTCGGGTCTGCCACAGGTAAACGGTACGCTCAGCTACCAGGACCAGATCAAACAGCCCCTGTCCCTTATTCCGGCTGAATTCTTAGGCGGCGAACCGGGAACGTTCGTGCCCATTACCTTTGGCCCGCCGCGGTCAACTGTCGCCACGGCCACACTTCGCCAGAAAATTTTTGACGGTTCATACATTGTCGGCGTTCAGGCTACCCAGGCCTTTATGCGATACAGCCAGAACAACAAGGAAAAAACAGACCAGGAAGTCAGGCAAAATGTGGTTGAAGCCTACGGCAATGTCTTGCTGGCCCAGGAGAGCGTGGCCATTTTGCAGAAGAACATCGACGCGGTAGAAAAAAACCTGTTCGAAACGCGGAAGCTGTTCGAAAACGGCCTGGCCGAGGAAGAAAGCGTGGAGCAATTGCAGATTACCAATGCCAGTCTCAAGAATACCCTCAACAATGCCGAGCGCCTGACCGTGATTACCCTGCAGATGCTCAACACCATCATGGGGTTGCCGCTCGACCATCCTACCCAGCTCACGCAAAACCTCGACAACCTGGTGTTGCAGCAAACCCAGCTGGAGCTGCTTGAAGCTCCCTTTACCCTGGAAAATAACGTGAACTACAAACTCGCCCTGAACTACAATGAACAGCGGTACTACGAGTTGAAACTGGCAAAAAGCAAGGCCTTGCCTACCCTGAATGCCTTTATAAATTACGGGCGCACCGCCTTTAGCGATCCGTTTAAAATTGTCGACAGCGATGCCCAGCATTTTGAATCGTCCATTCTGGGATTTGACCTGAATATCCCCATTTTTAGTTCCCTGCAGCGCAGCGCAGGCACCCAGCGTGCCAAAATTGCCCTTGAAAAGGCAAAGACCGAGTTGCAGGAAACCGAAAAACAGCTGGCCCTGCAATTGCAACAGGCACGCAACGATTACCAGCTGGCCATAGAGACTTACCAGACCAGCAAAGACAACCTGGCCCTGGCCGAACGCATCGAGAACAAAAACGATATCAAATATTCAGAGGGAATTGCCACCAGTTTTGAACTGCGCCAGGCCCAGACCCAGTTGTATTCGGCCCAGCAGGAATACCTGCAGGCCATGATTTCGGTAATCAACCGGAAAACAGCCCTGGAGAATATTCTGAATCCCTGACAACAACAGCAATTAAATTTCAATCATCAGTCATATCACCTATGAAAAAGTCTTTATACGTACTGTCTGTAGCCCTGCTTGTATTGGCAGCCTGTGGCAGGAATTCAGATACTTCTGTCGAAAGCCTGATCGCACAGGGCAACCTGGAAGCGTTGAAAGCCCATAAAAAAGAACTTGTCGACCAGCAAGCGGCCCTTAACGCCAGTTTGAAACAGCTCGATTCGGCCATAGAAGCCAAAGAAGGTGTTGGTAAAATTCCGCTGGTAAGCACCCTGAAAATCGAACCGGCCCGCTTTGACCACTTTCTGGAATTGCAGGGCGATGTTAGGACCAAGCAAAACATCCTGCTCTACCCCGAAATGGCCGGTACGCTAATAAAAGTGCTGGTGAAAGAGGGCGACCAGGTACGGCAAGGCCAGCTACTGGCCCGCATAGACGACGGCGGGATGGCCAGCGGCCTGGAACAATTGCGCACCCAGGCCGCCCTGGCCGAGACCACCTTTGAGCGCCAGAAGCGGCTCTGGGAACAGAATATTGGCTCGGAAATCCAGTACCTGCAGGCGAAAACGAATTTTGAGGCCACCCAGAATTCGGTCAGTCAGGCCGAAGCGCAATTGGCCAAGACAACCATAAGGGCCCCGTTCGGCGGCATCATTGACGACGTGATGCTCGACCAGGGCAGTACCGTTAACCCGGCAGCCGGAATGCCTGTCTTCAGACTAGTAAACCTGGGAGAGATGTATGTTTCCATTGACGTGCCTGAGAGCTACCTGGAAAGCGTAAGTCCAGGCAAGGAAGTACACATTTACCTGCCCGTGCTGGGCGACAGCATCCAGACCCGGGTGCGCCAGGCCGGCAATTACATCAACCCGACCAACCGATCCTTCAGCGTGGAAGTGCCCGTGCCGAACCAGAGCGGCCGCGTTAAACCGAATCTGACCGCCCGCGTGCGCATCAACGATTACACCAATGAAAAAGCGCTGCTGATTCCGCCGACGGTTATCTCGGAAAATGCCGACGGGGAGCAGTATGTTTATATAGCTGTCGAAATCGGGGAGAACCGCATCGGAAAAGCCCAAAAACGGGTTATCACCACCGGAAAATCGCAGGGGAACGATGTGGAAGTACTCAGCGGCATTGAGCCCGGGGATCATATCATTACCGAAGGCGCCCGCCGCATCCGCGAAGGACAGCAAATTGAAATCAGCGAAGGGATATGAGCAAGCAGAAACGCAACGCAGATAAGGAGTTCCGGCTCGCTTCCTGGGCGATCGACAACCCTTCGGTAATCTATGTGATGATTGCAATCTTCTTCGTTATGGGGCTCTCGGCCTATTTCGACATGCCCCGCGAAGACTTCCCCGAAGTTGAGGAGACCAAGATTTATGTGAGCACCCCCTACCCGGGCAACACGGCCGAAGACATCGAACGGCTCATCACCGATCCGCTGGAAGAAAGGCTCAAGAACGTGAGCAACCTGGCAGACCTCACCTCCACTTCCCAGGAAGATTATTCCATGATTGTGGTGGAGTTTGACGAGAACATCAGCGTACAGGATGCCAAGCTCAAGGTGCAGGACGAGGTCGATGCCGAGAAGGCCGGGGAAGACTGGCCCATTTTCAACGGGGCCAAGGTAGAACCCAATGTCTTTAACCTGAACCTGGCCGAATCGTTCCCCATCATGAATGTGAACATTACCGGCGATTACCCGGTTGAGCAGCTCAAGGTTTACGGGGAAATGCTGCAGGATGAGTTTGAAGACCTCATCGAAGTCAAGCAGGTCGATATAAGGGGGGCCCAGGATCTCGAGGTGGAGGTGGCTGTGGACATCTACAAGATGATGGCCGCCAAAGTGAGCTTCGACGATGTATTGAATGCCATCCGCAACGGGAACATGACCCTTTCTGCCGGCAACCTCGACTTGGGCGGGCAGAGACGTACCCTGCGGATCGTGGGCGAGATCGACAATCCCTCTGATTTGGCAGACTTCGTGGTTAAATCGGAAAACGGAGATGCCGTGTACCTGAAAGACATCGCCCAAATCCGTTTCCAGGAAGAGGAAAAAACCACCTTTGCCCGCGAAAAAGGCGAAAGCGTGGTCATGCTCGACATCAAGAAACGCTCGGGGCAGAATACCATAATTGCAGCGAATAAAATCAGGGAAATCATTAAGGAGGCCCGCGACACCTACCTGCCCAAAGACCTTAACGTAACCGTTGCCAACGATTCTTCGGGCCGTACCCTGAACCAGGTAGACGACCTGGTGAACAACATCATTTTCGGGATTTTACTGGTGGTAGCCGTACTCATGTTCTTCCTCGGGTTCCGCAATGCCCTTTTTGTGGGCTTCGCCATCCCCATGTCTATGTTCATGTCTTTCATGATCCTCTCGGCCATCGGGTATTCGCTGAATACCATGATCTTGTTCGGCCTGGTCATGGGGCTGGGGATGCTGGTCGACAATGGGGTGGTCGTGGTCGAAAACGTATACCGCCTTATGGACGAGGAAGGCATGGACCGTCTGGCGGCGGCCAAGAAAGGCATTGGGGAAATCGCCCTGCCAATCATTATATCGACCCTTACCACCGTAGCAGCCTTTGTGCCCCTGGGTATGTGGCCTGGCATTATGGGCGAATTCATGATCTTTTTCCCGATAACCCTGTCCGTGGTATTGGGTTCGTCCCTTTTCGTGGCCATCTTCATGAACAGCATGCTGGTTTCCAGCTTTATGGAAACCGGTGACAAAGAGCTCAGCCGCAAGCAACTCGTTCGCCTAACCCTCATTCTGGTCCCCCTGGGCCTGCTGATCTTCTATGTAGGCGGGCGCATCAGGGGACTTGGCACCTTGCTGGTAGTAACCGCAGGCATGTTCTGGCTTTACCGTTACTTCATCAAGAGCTGGGCCAACCGGTTCCAGCGCCATACCCTGAAGAAACTGGAAGACTTTTATGAAAACCAGCTGAAAAGAGCCCTGCGTGGAAAAAATGTGTACTGGTATGCCGGGGTCATGTTCTTGCTGCTGCTGGCTTCTTTTATCGGCTTCGGTATTTCCCTGGCAACCCAGCGTACCAAAGTGGAATTCTTCCCCGACAACACCCCGAATGAGATCTATGTCTATATCGAATATCCGCTCGGCACATCAATCAACAAAACCAACGCCCTAACCAAGTCTATTGAAGACCGGGTATACCAAATCATGGAAGCGGATGCCTACATGAAGGGCGATCAAAACCTGCTGGTGCAATCGGCTGTCTCCATGGTAGGGCGGGGGGCCGAAAACCCCTTTGCAGAAGGCGGATCGGCAGCCGAGATGCCGCATCGTGGCAAGATTACCCTTACCATGCGCGAATTCAAATACCGGGAAGGCCGCAACACCGAAGAGCTGCGCCTCAAGATTCAGGAAGCCCTGGCCGGAATTTACCCGGGGGTGGAGATCTCGGTGGAGAAAGATCCTGTAGGGCCTTCGGCGGGCTACCCGATAAACATTGAATTGCAGGGGCAGAATTACGATACGCTGATCAACCTGGCCGAACGCATGCGCACCTTCATCAACCAGCAGGGCATTGCGGGCATTGAAGAGCTCAAGATCGATGTGAATAAGAGCAAGCCTTCCATGCTGGTGGAGGTCGACCGCAAAAAAGCCGGGGAATTAGGAGTTTCTGTAGGCCAGGTAGGCCAGCAACTCCGACGCTCCCTCTTTGGCGACAAGGCAGGGGTTTTCAAAAAAGACGGGGAAGACTACGACATCAATGTACGCTTCAGCGAAGACTTGCGGTACAACACCAGCGCCCTGTTCAACCAGAAGGTCATCTTCCGCGACCCCGCAAACGGGCAGATCAAGGAAATCCCGGTTTCGGCTGTGGCCGAACACCGCAACACCTCGGCCTTCAGTGCCATCAAGCACCGCGACGCCCAGCGGGTGGTTACGGTGTATTCGGGCCTGAAACCGGGTTATACCGATGCCGGGGCCATCGTCTCCCAAATCCAGGATGCCATGGAAGAATTCAACAGCATGCCCATGGGGGTCAAAATAGACTACACCGGGCAGATCGAAGAGCAGAACAAGCAGATGCAGTTTTTGGTGGGTGCCTTTTTCAGCGGACTGGGCTTGATTATGCTGCTGCTGATCTTCCAGTTCGGAGGCATTTCTAAGCCGTCCATAATCATGACCGCCATATTTCTGAGTTTTATCGGGGTCTTCGGCGGGCTAATCGCTACCGGCTGGTCATTTGTGATCATGATGACCATGATGGGCATTATCTCCCTGGCGGGGATCGTGGTGAACAACGGGGTGGTGCTGCTGGATTATACGCAGATCCTGATCGATCGCCGCAAGGTGAAGCTTGGCCTCGACACCCGAGACCTGCTGCCCATCGAAGATGTGACCGATATCATTGTCAAGGGTGGGAAAGCCCGTCTCAGGCCGGTCTTGCTTACGGCCATTACCACCGTGCTCGGGCTGGTGCCCCTGGCCATAGGCCTCAATATCGACTTCTTCGGCCTATTTGCCAGTTTTGATGCCGGTATTTACATAGGAGGCGACAACGTGGTTTTCTGGGGGCCACTGGCCTGGACGGTAATTTTCGGGCTCATCGTGGCGACCTTCCTGACCCTGATTATCGTGCCGGTGCTGTTCAACATCACCTACAGGATCAAGCTGGCCTTTAAAGGCCGCAGGCAGGACGCCAGCCCCAGGGCCCGCAAGCTCCATAAGGAAGCAGCCTGAAAGCTGTTTAGGCCCGCATAAAGATTTGAGGGGGAACTGTACATTTGTTTGTATGCTTCCCCCTTAACATTGTACCTTTGGGGGCATCAAAAACACGCCTATGTACCGTTCACATACCTGCGGGGAACTCAACGAATCGCACCTCGGCCAAACCGTGCAACTCGCCGGTTGGGCCCATAAGGTGCGCGATAAAGGCTTTGTGGTCTGGATAGACCTGCGCGATCGCTATGGCATCACCCAGCTGGTTTTCGACCAGGATCGAAGCGAGGCCGGGCTCCTGGAGCAAGCCCGCAGCACCGGCCGTGAATTTGTGGTACAGGCTACTGGAACGGTAGTGGAACGGGCCTCCAAGAACCCTAAGCTTCCCACCGGCTCCATCGAGATACTCGTAACATCGCTCAAAGTGCTCAACCCCTCCCTGACCCCTCCTTTTACCGTAGAGGACGAAACCGACGGGGGCGAAGAGCTTCGCATGAAATACCGGTACCTCGATATCAGGCGCAACCCCGTGAAGAGCAAGCTGCTCTTCCGCGCCAGGGTTGCCCTGGAGGTCAGGAACTACCTGTCCGGAAAAGGGTTTGTCGAAATCGAAACACCCTACCTCATCAAATCGACCCCTGAGGGCGCCCGCGATTTTGTGGTGCCCAGCCGGCTGAACGAAGGGCAGTTTTACGCCCTGCCCCAATCGCCACAAACCTTCAAGCAACTGCTGATGGTGGGGGGCATGGACAAGTATTTCCAGCTGGTCAAATGCTTCCGGGACGAAGACCTGCGCGCCGACCGCCAGCCGGAGTTTACCCAGATCGATTGCGAGATGGCCTTCGTGGAACAAGAAGACATCCTGAACACCTTCGAAGGGCTTACCAGCCATTTGCTCAAAACCATCAACGGAGTCGAAACCGGGCCCTTCCCGCGCATGACCTACGACGAGGCCGTAAGCCGGTATGGCTCAGACAAGCCCGACATCCGTTTCGGGATGGAATTCGGCGATCTTACTTCACTGGCTCAACACCGCGATTTCGGGGTGTTCAATCAGGCCGGGCTGGTTGTGGGGATTGCCGTGCCCGGCGCAGCCGAATATACCCGGAAGGAAGTAGACGCCCTGGTCGACTGGGTTAAACGACCCCAGGTGGGCGCCTCAGGCATGGTCTATGTGCGCTGTCTCGGAGACGGCACCTATAAATCGTCGGTAGACAAGTTTTACACATCCGAAGACCTGGCGCAATGGGCCGAGGCCACACAGGCCCGACCCGGCGACCTCATTTGTATCCTTTCGGGAGAAACCGAGAGCACGCGCACCCGGCTCGGTATGCTGCGCATGGAAATGGGCCAGCGGCTGGGCCTGCGCAAGGCCGACCAGTTCGCCCCACTTTGGGTGATCGATTTTCCCCTGCTCGAATTCGACCCGGAGAGCGGGCGCTACCACGCCATGCACCACCCCTTTACGGCTCCCAAACCCGGCCAACTCCAAATGCTGGAGTCCGACCCGGCTGCCGTACGGGCCAATGCCTACGACCTGGTTTTGAACGGGAACGAAATCGGGGGCGGTTCCATCCGGATCCATGACAAACAAACCCAGGCGGTCATGTTCCGACACCTGGGCTTTACTGAAGAACAGGCGCGGAACCAGTTTGGCTTTTTGATGGACGCCTTCCAGTTTGGCGCCCCGCCTCACGGCGGCATCGCCTTCGGGCTTGACCGGCTGGTGGCCATTCTGGGAGGTCAGGAATCGATCCGCGATTTCATTGCCTTCCCGAAAAACAACAACGGCCGCGACGTAATGATAGACGCTCCTGCCGAAATTGACCCGGCACAATTGGAAGAACTGCATCTGGCGCTGCGGCTCTGATGGGGTCACTGGCTTTGGCGCCGGCATTTTTTTAATACCTTTAGCAGGCACGGCAGGGTTATGGGAAATCAACCGCAACATGTTCTGACCCGATTTCTGAAATGGCGGTATAAGCACATTTCCCACAAGACCTTTACCTATCTGATGAGTTTGGTGATTGGGTTTTTGGCCGGTCTGGCCTCGGTAACCCTGAAAAATGCCACCTACTTCATTGAGTCTGCCCTGGACCATGGCATCCTTTTCCTGAGCAACGAGCTGTATTTTATTCTGCCCATCGTAGGGCTTACTCTGGTGTATCTGTACGTGAAGTATGTACATAAAGAGCGCCTGGACCACGCCATTTCATCCATCTTGCTTGCGCTTTCCCGCAAAAAAGGCATCATTCATCCCAAAAAAATCCTGACGCCCCTGGTAACCGCTCCGCTTACGGTTGGGTTCGGGGGTTCCGTAGGGCTGCTGGGGCCAGCCGTGGCAACCGGGGCGGCCATCAGCTCCAACGTGTCTCGCCTGCTGCACATCAGTGCCAAAGATCGCACCCTGCTGATCGCGTGCGCCTCGGCCGGGGCCATCGCCTCGGTCTTCCAGGCCCCGATTGCCGCCATCATCTTTGCCGTCGAGGTTTTTAGCCTTGACCTGACCATGCTTTCCATGCTACCCTTGCTGCTGGCTTCCATCTCGGGGGTGCTTACCTCTTATTTCTTTCTGGGTGAGGAATCCCTTTTCACCTTCGACTTAACAGATTCCTTCGGGGTCCGCGACAGCCTCTATTACGTCTTGCTGGGTATTGGCACTGCGATAGCCTCTGTCTACTTTACCCGCATGTATTTCGGCATCATGAACTTGTTCAAGCCACTTCGCAGCCCAAAATACCGGCTGCTGGTGGGAGGGCTGGCCATTGGCATCATGCTGTATTTCATCCCGCCGCTTTACGGGGAAGGCTTCGGCTTCATCAACAGCCTGCTGCACGGCGACCACATGAAAGCACTGGGTTCCACTCCTTTTGATGCCTTTGTTTCAAACATCTGGGTGGTGATTGCCCTGCTCATAGGCATAACGCTTTTCAAGGCGATTGCGATGACCACCACGTTTGCCGCCGGAGGTTCCGGGGGGATTTTCATCCCCACAATGGTCATGGGCAGCGCCCTGGGCAATGTATTGGCCAAAACCCTGAACAACCTGGGGCTGGGCTTCGAGGTAAGCGAATCCAATTTTACCCTGATCGGCATGGCAGGCCTTATTGCGGGGGTAATTCAGGCCCCACTTACGGCCATCTTCCTCATAGCCGAAATCACTGGGGGTTATGACCTGTTTGTGCCCCTTATGATAACTTCCTCCATGTCTTTTCTTATTACCCGAAGCCTGATTGACCACACCATCTATACCCGTGAGCTGGCACGTACCGGTGCCCTTATTACCCACGACAAGGACCAGACCGTTTTGACCCTGATGCAACTCGACGATATTATTGAGACCAACTTCAAAGTGGTGCGCGCCGAAATGAGCCTGGGCGAAATGCTCCACGATTCGGTGGCCAAATCGAAACGCAACATCTTTCCTGTTTTGGATGCCGACGGGCACTTAAAAGGCATTGTGCTTTTGGACGATATCCGGGAATTTATGTTTGATGTGAACGTTTACGAAAAGCTGAAGGTCGCCTCCTTTATGCAAAACCCGCCCGAACAGATATTCTACGGCACCGACAGCATGCAGCAGGTGATGGAAAAGTTCCAGAACAGCGGCGCCTGGAACCTTCCGGTGATTAAGGACGAGCGGTACATCGGGTTTATCTCCAAGTCGAAGCTCCTCACGGCCTACCGCCGCAAACTGATCAATTTCTCCCACTGATATGAAACGAGCCCTCCGCTACCTTGTGTTGCTAATCGTACTGGCCTCGTTGGGTTCGATAATTTATGGGTTTAACGCAATGGCCCAAAACGAAACCCTGGCCAACCAATGTATTGGTTTCGGGGTAGTTGGCCTGTTTTTACTGGCCATGCCCCTCTTTTTGGTTACAGAAAGCCGGGGTAAAAAAATGCAGGATTATATGCTAAATGAAGAAAATATCCGGAAAATGCAGGGGAAGCAACAGAAGGCTTCTGAAAATCAATAATTTTAACTAATTTCATAGGGCTCTAAGCGGGGGAGCCGAAATTTCTTTTACCTTGCACCATAATTTATTTACTATTTATTTTTTCTTAAATGACTGGAACAGTTAAATTTTTCAATGAGTCCAAAGGATTCGGATTCATTACAAACGACGCCACAGGGAAGGACATCTTCGTCCATGTAACCGCATTAAACGGGTTGCAACTGAATCAGGGAGACAAAGTAGAATACCAGGAAACCGAAGGTCGCAAAGGAATGGTAGCTTCCGATGTGCGCCTGCTCCGATAGCATATTTTATTTTGAAGACTGCAGACACCGCACCCTCCAGGGCGGTGTTTTTTTTTAGTTCAGGTTGCGTTTCCGGATAAAGAACCGCTTGAGCAACTCCGAGGCTTCCGCTTCCATCACTCCTCCTTCAAGCCGGGTTTTAGGGTGCAGCTGCCCCCCCATGGCGGTAAAGCCGCGCTGCGGGTCAGCCGCCGCGAAAACCACCCGTGATATCTGGCTCCAGTACAGGGCCCCGGCACACATCTGACACGGCTCCAGGGTAATATACAGGGTGCAGTCGGTAAGGTATTTGCCTCCCAGGAAATTGGCTGCCGCCGTAATTGCCTGCATCTCGGCATGGGCCGTTACGTCGTTAAGCTGTTCCGTAAGGTTGTGTGCCCGGGCGATGATGCGGTCTTGCACGGTAATGATCGCCCCGACAGGCACCTCTCCTTTCTCATAGGCAGTTTCGGCCTCCTGCAGGGCTTTTTGCATGAAAAACTGGTCGTCCAATTTGAATTCCATGCCCCAAAAATACAATTTCTGACCTTGCAGCGTCGCCTGCTGAAATGACTATTTGCCGTACATTTACCCTGCCGATGAACCTGCTGCAGCATATAGACGATCCGGCAGATCTGAGAAAACTGCCCGAAAACCTGCTCCCCGAGCTGGCCCGCGAGCTGCGTGATTGCATTATCGACGTGGTTTCTGCCAAGGAAGGGCATCTGGGGGCCAGCCTGGGCGTGGTGGAGCTCACCCTGGCCCTGCACTATGTTTACCAGACCCCGGAAGACCGCCTTATCTGGGATGTGGGCCACCAGGCCTACGGGCACAAGATCCTAACCGGCCGGCGCGGTTCCTTTGCCACCATTCGGCAAAAGGGCGGTATAAGCGGCTTCCCGAACCGGGATGAAAGCCCCTACGACGCCTTCGGCACCGGGCACTCTTCCACCTCCCTTTCGGCCCTGCTCGGCATGGCCCTGGCGGCGCGCCTGCAGGGGCAAACCGGGCGGAGGCATGTAGCAGTAATCGGCGATGCCTCCATCGCCAGCGGCATGGCCTTTGAAGCCCTGAATCACGCCGGTGTAGCCGGCGCAGACCTGCTGATTGTCCTGAACGACAACGCCATTGGTATAGATCCAAGCGTTGGGGCTCTCAAAAAATACCTCACCCAGGTAAAAAACGGACCTCCGAAAGCCGGCAATCTCTTTGAAGCCCTTAATTTTAGTTATACCGGGCCGGTAGACGGGCACGACCTGCCGATGCTCCTCAGTGTACTTCGCGAACTGCGCGACCAACCCGGACCCAAATTGTTGCACCTGGTCACTACCAAGGGAAAAGGCCTGCGCCAGGCCGAAGAAAACCAGGTAGTCTATCACGCCCCGGGTCGCTTCGACCGCACCACGGGCGACCTGATCAAATCTGAAAAAAACACCGCAGTAGGGCCCCGTTACCAGGACGTGTTCGGCCATACCCTGGTGGAACTGGCCGGTCTCAATCCATCCATTGTGGGCATTACACCGGCCATGCCCACCGGGAGTTCCCTGAAATACATGATGGAAGCCTACCCCGAGCGGGCCTTCGATGTGGGCATAGCCGAACAACATGCCGTAACCCTCGCTGCCGGGATGGCCGCCGAAGGGCTCCTCCCCTTCTGCGCCATCTATTCCACCTTCATGCAACGGGCATACGACCAGCTCATCCACGACGTGGCCATACAGCGCCTGCCGGTGGTATTCTGCCTCGACCGGGCCGGGCTGGTGGGCCAGGACGGCCCTACCCACCATGGGATGTTCGACATCGCCTACCTGAGGTGTATCCCGAATCTGACCGTGATGGCGCCCATGAACAATACGGAGCTACGGAATATGCTCTACACCGCCCAGCTGCAACCCCGGGGGCCGGTCGCCATCCGTTATCCGAGGGGGTACAGCCGCGAGCCAGACTGGCAAAGACCCTTTGAAGCCATTCCTCCTGGCGAGGCCCGCCCACTGAAGAAAGGAAGCCGGGTTGCTGTTTTGACCCTGGGACCGCTGGGCCAGGTCATTCAAGACATCCTGCCGAAAACTGACATGCCGGATGCCTTCGGGCAATACGATTTCCGTTTTGTCAAACCCCTTGACCTAAATACATTGCGCCAGGTTGCCGGGGCCTATAGCCAGGTAGTGACCCTCGAAGACGGCTGTCTGAACGGAGGCTTTGGCAGTGCAGTGCTCGAAGCGCTTTCTGACCTGAGCTATACAGGGCGCATTTATCGATTAGGGCTGGCAGACCAATTCCCGGCCCACGGAACCATAGAAGAACTTCTGGAAGAGCAGGGCCTCGACCCGGCCTCGCTGCTTCGCTTTTTGAACCGGATTGTACATGAAAAGTGATTTCAGCTGCCGGCTGCTGGCGTCCCTAGCTTTATTATTACTTACGCACCAGGGCCTCTTCGCGCAAGACAGCATTCCCCCGATTGAAGCAGATACCATGGCACTCGATACGGTGGTCATTCGTGTGGCACAATACCCCATCCGAATTGTCCCCCGGGGGGTTTCGCTCACCAACCCGCGTATTTCCTTTCACGCCACCAAACCCCTGCTGAAGCGGTTCAAACGGTTCAGGGTACCTTCCTTTTGGGAAAAAATCAACGAACTGGACTTTCAGCTGAGCGAAGCGGCTTTTGTCAACTGGAATGCGGGGGGCGACAATGCCGTTTCGGCCAATGCAAAATTGTTTTTCGCCCGCAATTACAAATTCCGCTATTTCCAGTACAACAACGACCTGGAGCTTCGTTTCGGCTGGAACGCCCAGGAAGGGCGGCAATGGCGCAAAACAGACGATGCGATTCGCCTGAGCAGCACCCTCGGGTACCGCCAGGATACTATTTCAAGTTGGTTCTTCTCGGCCAAGCTGAACTTCAATACCCAATTCGCCGATGGTTTCAAATACCCCGACCGCACCACGCCCATTTCGCGCTTTATGGCCCCGGGCTACCTCTTCATGGGGGCGGGTATTTCCTATATTCCCGAGGGCAAAAAGTTCAACCTTTACCTGTCGCCCCTCACCTTCAAAGGCACCTTTGTGCTCGACGAAGACCTTGCAAACAAAGGGGCTTTCGGGGTACAGGGCGCCTTTATAGACGCCGAGGGCAATGTGCTGCAGCCCGGGAAAAAGCTCTTTGCAGAACTTGGGTTTTTAGTGAACCATAAATGGGAATTCCCGCTGGTTGAGAATGTGGTCGTGGCCCACGACCTTACCCTATATACCGATTACCTGCGGGTCTTCGGGAATGTCGATATCGACTGGACCCTGAAGTTCAATTTCAAGGTGAACGACTTTCTGAGTGCCACCCTGCTCACCCAGATCATCTACGACGACGATATCAAATTCGACCGGGAGGTAGCCCCCGACGGCACGGTGATCAACCCCGGGTCGCCGCGCACGCAGTTTCGGCAACAGCTGGGCATTGGCATTAACTACAAGTTTTAGCCTCGGAACTTGATGGCTCGTCGCGCCCTTTGCGCGACTCGCTCTTTCTGTTCATTTTCTTTGCTTGCCAATTATTTCCCCTTTCTTTTGATGGTCTTTAAGATTCGTCCTTAAAGTTTTGCTCACCGTGGCTGCGCCACGGTTCGCTCTTATTTCCTCTTTCTTTTGCTCGCCCAAAAGAAAGAGGGAAAGAAAAGGGCGGAATGCGCAGATCTGGAATTGGAGGGAATCCGGCCTAAGTTTTGGGGCGTAGGAAATGCAGTAAATCTTGCAACTGGCTAAAGGGAGCCGGTTCGAAGGGCAAAGCCCGGAGGTTAACCGGCGAGGGTGCGAGATTTATGTTGCATTTCAAGCCCCAAAAGTTCAGCCGCAGCGATTTTTTGGCCACTTTTTTATCGCCAGAAAAAAGTGGCTAAAGAAGCGAGTCGCGCTGCAAGCGCGACGAGCCAATTATCCCCGCAAGAGGCAAATCTCCCGGGTGAGGGCTATAGCTGCTTTCCGGTAATCTTGTTATGCATATGCACCGCAGCGCTGTCCGAAAGGGAAGCGACAAAAGAGCAGGCCTGCATGAGCAGACTGTATACGGTGCCCGACCCGGCCGCGGTGGCATCTGCAGGCAACATCCGCAGAACGAGTTCGTCATAGGCCGAGGCCCTGCCCCCCAGGCGGTTTACCAGGGCGTCGGTGGTCACCTCAAGAATGTCTGACAGAATCTTGTACCCCGCCACCTCTTTTTCGACCACTTCCGGGGAACGGTAAATGCGCTCTACGCTAACTTTGATGATATCGGCAATCTGGGCCTTGTACCTGCTCTTGTCGAGCAGGGCCGACGGGAATTCACCCTTCAGTATGGCTTCTTCCTCTTCCATGAAAACGCGCACCGCGTCTTGCACGAGCGTATTGATCGCAATAGCCCTCAGGTAACCCAGGCGGTCGCGCATATTCGGGATGGCCCGGTATTTTTCGGCACTGATCCCATCCTGCACCAGTTTGATCAAAAATTCCAGGGCATAATCTTCAGGGAGCAGGCCCAGGTTAATGCCGTCTTCAAAATCGATAATGGTATAGCAAATGTCGTCGGCGGCTTCTACCAGATAGGTTAGCGGATGCCGGCAAAACCCCAGGGCGCCCTTGGAACCCGTTTCAAGCAGGCCCAGTTCGGCAGCCACCTCCCCGAAGCCAGCCACATCGGCCTGGAAAAACCCGTATTTCTTGTCGGCAATATGACGGGTGGGCCGGTAGGGCAGTGACTCTTTTGGGTATTTCATAAATGCCCCTAGCGTAGCGTAGCTCAGGCGCAGGCCGCCCGGCACTCCTTCGCGCGAGGCGGTGAGCAGGTGAAACCCGTGGGCGTTCCCCTCAAAGCGAACCAGGTCTTCGGCTTGTTTGTCTGTTAGCGATTCCCGGAACTTCAGGCCCGGGCCATGGCTGAAGAAAGTGCCGATTGCCTGTTCCCCGCTATGCCCGAAAGGGGGGTTGCCGATATCGTGGGCCAGGGCGGCAGCGGCCACGATGGCGCCGAAGTCGTTAAACCCGTACCCGTGCACTTCGGCCAGGTGCGGGTGGCGCTCCAATACCCGGGTACCTGCCAGGCGCCCGAGGCTGCGGCCCACAACCGATACCTCCAGGCTATGCGTGAGGCGGGTGTGGACAAAATCGGTCTTGGAAAGGGGGATTACCTGGGTCTTATCCTGCAGGCTGCGGAAATAGGGTGAAAAAATGATACGGTCGTAATCGACCTCAAACCCCAGGCGCGTCGGGTCCTGTTCCCGCCTTAGGCGTTTGCTTGTATCTCCCTGTCTCTTAAGGGATAACAATTGTTCCCAATACATCATACAAATCCGCTAAAGCCGCAAGATACCACTTTTTGCAGCCTTCGGGAAGTACTTGTTGACACCCTGTTAACAGTAAGTTAACCGCATAACCTTTTGCTAACAATATGATCAAGAAGGTTTAATCACAGGCTAACTCCATGCTTACAGTATGGAGCGTCCTTTGCTCCCGAATTCGATTCACAGTAAATGAAAAAATTTTTTTACGTTATACTCTTCTCGATGAGTCTTGCTGCAAGCGCTCAGACTACCGGCTCTGTTGTAGGTACGCTGATCGACCGGGAGATGAATGACGAGCCCCTTCCCTTCGCCAATATCCTGGTGAAGGGAACCACCAAGGGAACTACCTCAGATTTTGATGGCTTGTACCGGATAGACGGGCTGGAAGAAGGCACTTATACATTACAATACAGCTTCCTGGGGTATGAAACCGTGGAAATGGCAGACGTGCAGGTAACGGCCGGTCAGGAAACCGTAATAAACGTACCCCTTTCTGCCAGCCAGGGCATGACCCTGGATGAAGTGGTGGTTACGTCTTCAGTAGCCAAAGATTCTGAAGTTGCTCTGCTGCTCGAACAAAAGAATGCCACCGTTATTCAGGAAGCCATCAGCGCTGAGGCGTTGAGGCTTAAGGGCATAGACGATGCCGCAGCCGCTGTTTCCCAGATTTCAGGAATCTCCAAACAACAAGGATCCAATGATGTTTACGTCAGGGGATTGGGAGACCGTTACCAGAATACCACGATGAACGGCCTCTCCCTCCCCTCCAACGATGTAAATAAAAAGAATATAGACCTGAACCTGTTTGCATCGGGCATTATCGATAATGTAGCCGTGAGCAAGGCCTTTTCGGCAGCATTTTACTCCGATTTCGCAGCCGGGAATGTAAACATTGATTCTAAGGAATACCTGGGGGACGGATATTTCAAATTTTCCCTCGGAAGCGGGCTCAATACCAACGCCGCAGGCCTTGATTTTGTTCGTTCTGAAGGGCCCAGTGCTTTTGGGTTCTACAATCGGTATGACCATAACCCCTTTGCAGTTGTTCTCTCCCACGGGGTAGATCCGCAAGGGGCCCTCGACCCAATTAACCGGAACGGAGCTGCCGAAGGCGGTTATTCCTGGCTGGTGGGCGAAGAGTCGCGCCTGAGCGTATTCGGGGCGGCCAGCTTTGACAGCGGTTACCAGTACCGCGAAGGGCCTGCACGCGATTTCACCAATGTGCTCAAGGTTGACTTTCCGGAAGTTAACGAGTACTCCTATAAAGCCATAACTACATTGCTTGGCAACGCCACCTACCGGATTAACCCCTTCCACAAACTCAGCTACAGCTCGCTGTTCATTAACAGTGCCACCGATGCCGTCGGCTATTACGGGGTTAACGGAGATGGCACCAACCGCGACGCAATTCTCAACACCGACCGCGGGTTTTACGTGATGAACGTGCAGTTTAACCAGAATAGGATCTATGTCAATCAGCTCAATGGACAGCACAATTTTGACGATGGCTGGACCTTGGACTGGGGTACCGGCTACAACAAGGTGTTTTCAGACGAACCCGACCGGAAACGGATTACCCTGGAGAACTACCAGTATGCCCTGGACGATGACCCGGATACAAACCCGGTCTTCTACACCAACATCCCCTTCGACAACCAGCGCTTTTTCCAGAGCATCGAAGACGACGAGCTCAACAGCTACATGAAGGTCGGTTACAAGCCCTCAGAAAAAATCGCTTTCGAATTCGGATACAACGGACGTCAGAAAGAACGCCAGTTCAATAGCATTCGCTACGGATACGACCTGGTTGATCGCGACAACACACCGGTAACCGATGTGAACAATTTAAACAGCATCTTTAATGTCTCAAACATTAATATACCCGAGGGTAGCGGGTTGTGGGATCTGGTAGTTTTGAACCCCATAAACGACAAGATAGGGAATCGCAACCGTCCCGGTCTCCCTGAGAACACCTATAACGGAAAGTTAAACGTTCATGCCGGCTATGTTACAGCTCAGTGGACGCCCACTGAAAAATGGCTAATCGTGCCCGGTGTGCGCCTGGAGTCCTATTCCCAGAAGGTGGTATACGAGGTAATCAATATCCGGCCTGATGACCCGGGCAGACGCGAGGCCTATGAAAACATCTTCGCCCCTTCCCTGAACCTCAGGTACGCCCTCACCGAAGACGCCAACCTCCGGATGGGCTTCAGTAAAACAGCCTCATTTCCTGAATTCAAAGAAGTTGCACCCTTCGTTTATGAATCGGTTACTCAGCGCGTAGGAGGCAACCCCGATCTGCTGGGCGGCCTTGATGGCTCAGGCGCCACCTATTCAGATGTGTACAATTACGACCTGAAATACGAATGGTTCATGAACCGGGGCGAACTCGTTTCGCTCTCGGCCTTTGCCAAAACCATCAAGAACCCGGTAAACCGTGTGGTAGCGGCCGACGCCACTGGAACTCAACGGTATTTCCGCACCGGGGAAAAAGCCGATATCTACGGCCTGGAGCTGGAGTTTCGCAAAGACTTGCTTCGCGATGCCAACGACAAAGCCGTGCTTTCTTTCGGCCTTAACAGTGCCTATACACATACAAAACAAGACCTGAAAGACATTCCGGCAGGCGAGAAGAATACCTTTGGAACCTCCTTTGACCGCGACTCTGATAAACTGGAAGGGGCTAGTCCTTTCATCCTCAACACCGACCTGAACTACAGCCCCGTTTTTGGGAATTACAAACCCAAGGCAACCGTGGTATTCTCGTATTTCTCAGACCGAATTTATTCACTGGGGTCTGGAAGCCTGGGAAATATTGTAGAACGGGCCGTGCCCACCCTCGATTTTATATGGCAGAACCAAATCGGGGATCATTTCGAAGTAAACCTGAGCGCCAAAAACCTTTTAAACCCGACTATATCGCGCGTTCGTGAGAATACCGGTATAGGGGATATAACCTTAAGAGAATACAAACTGGGGGTCAATCTGGGTCTTACCCTCGCTTATAAATTCTAATACTACTAAAACCAAAAAAATGAAAACGAAGTACTTTATTTTAGGTGTTGCCGCTGCCTTATTAGCCGCCTGCGGGAGCGATGATACCGCCGACATCGTTATCTATGATAACAGCGTTGTCAACAATAATTCCAGTGGGGGCGATGGACCAGGAGACCAAACTGTAAACCTCAGTGGTGTATATACCGAAAACCTTGTGCTGGATGCCAACACAAACTACGTGATTACCGGTCCGGTACTCATGGCAAGCGGCACTACCTTAAGCATCCCCGCAGGGTTAACCATCAAAGCACAGCCTGTTGGGGTTAATGCCTACATTGCCATTCAGCAAGGCGCCCAGATTAATGCAGTAGGCACTTCTTCCCAGCCTATTGTTTTCACGTCCAATGCGGGTACACCGGGGTCGGGCGACTGGGGCGGACTCGTACTTTGCGGACGTGCCCCAATCAATAGCACCCCAGATGGCTCTGACAACACGGCCACTTCGGAAGTGGGCAGCCTGTCTTACGGGGGAAACAGCCCCACCGATAATTCCGGTACCCTGTCTTACGTGCGTATCGAATACGCGGGGGGCGCTATCGACGGGAATGCAGAGCTCAACGGGCTCTCCCTCTACGCTGTTGGAAGCGGCACCACCATCGACCACGTCCAGATTTATGAGGCCTCAGACGACGGCGTTGAATTTTTCGGCGGCACGGTAAACCTTAACCACATTGCCGTGGTGAACTGCGAGGACGATTCCATCGACTGGACCGAAGGCTATATCGGCACCATCACCGATGTTTATATTCAGCATGGCACTTCCCACGACAAGGCTTTCGAATGCGATGGCTACAACACAGACTTCAGCAATGAAGGCGGGTATTACTCAGCACCAAACGTCAATAATGTCATGGTAATGGGCGCAAATGATGCCAGCGAGGCCATCCGCCTCCGTGCAGGCACGCAGGGCATTTTTACCAACCTGGTCCTCAACGACTTTGACGAAGGGTTCGACCTCGACGGTGACACGGGCACCAACCCCACTGGTCAGGGCGTACTGGACGGCTTGTTGCAGATAATCGACATTACCTTCAACAATGTAACTACCAAAGTAACCAATGACACCGGCTATACCTTCACCGAGGCCGACCTTATTTCCGGGGACGGGAACGGCACAGGCACCGACATCGGCAGCTGGGGTAGCGGTTGGACGGTTGGCATCCGATAATTTTTGGCCAGGAACAAAAAAAGGCCGCAACGTTGTTGCGGCCTTTTTTTGGTTTCAAGCGTCCCTTTATTGATTCAGAGCCACTTTGGAACCTTCCTTCCATTGCTGAACGGAGGCAATACCGTTAAGATTATAATCAACTTCACTTAATCCGTCATTGGTCCAAAAGAACCATTTACCGTCCTTTTTACCATTTACATAATTTCCCAGGGCAATCTTTTCGCCATTCTCGGCAAAACTTTCCCACTGCCCATGCAGTTGGCCCTGGATATTAAGCGTTCCCTGCTGGCTTATAGAACCATTTTCGTGATAATAGACTACCTGATACAGGTCTTTATCCTCCAGAAAAACCACTTTGCGCTCTCGTTGAGCAAGCGCAAGTGCCGGGGCAAGCAACAACAGACATATGATTAACTTCTTCATGCCTTGGTCTTTTAGAATTATAAAAATACATTCTTTTTAACGATGGCGCAACTTTTGCGTAACATTTTCTTTACATTAGAACGCGACAACTTCGCCCATAGTATGTATTTGAGAGCCTTCTCAGACTCAATATTTATAATTCCTTAATATTCTGATTACTATAAAGTCACCTGCTCAGACGACTTTTGAAGCGTGTTATAACACAAACCTGTATTTCATATAAAGTTTAGTTTTTGTCGACTGTATTTGTATGGATACATAACTGCCTTTGGCCAAGGCAGTTTTTTTATTTTCTGCCCCGGATATAATATTCAGTTAACCTTGTGTTAACAACTTCCTTCGACCTTTGCGGCGACAAAAAACTAAACTTTATGAATCTTCGTATCGGGGCGGCGCTTGCCTTACTTCTGTTTAGTGCTCCCATCTTTTCTCAAGAAGACAATGCACCTCCTTTTGGGAAAGGTTTATTTAACCTGAAAGGAAAGGATGACAGCTGGGAGATGAAAATCGGTTTTCGGATGCAATTCCTGGCGTCTAATTCTTGGCTAGAACAAGACAACGATGACGGTTTTCTGCTGGAACCTCAAAGCAATTTTCTGATCCGCCGATCACGTCTTAAATTCGATGGTTTTGCTTTTAGTCCAAAACTCGAATACAAATTTGAAATGGGGCTCTCCAATAGAGATATGTCGGGGACTTCTCCTTTCACCGGGAATACACCAAGATTTATTATGGATGCCGTTGTGAAATGGAATTTCTATGAAAACTTTGTGCTGTGGGTTGGACAAACAAAATTACCAGGCAATATAGAGCGCGTGATTTCCTCTGCAAACTTGCAACTGGTAGATCGTTCCCTTTTAAATTCCTTGTTTAATATTGACCGTGACATCGGTTTTCAGCTTCGTCATCATACGGAATTGACAGATTCCTTTGTTGTCAGGGAGATTTTCGCTCTTTCTCAGGGAGAAGGGCGAAACGTGACTACCGGCAACCTCGGAGGACACCAGTATACCGGGCGTATTGAATTACTTCCTTTGGGTTACTTCTCAAATGACGGAGATTATTTCGGCAGTGACCTGGCCCGGGAAGTCAAACCGAAACTGATGCTGAGTGCTTCGTATGATTATAACAACAATGCTGTCAGGAATCGCAGCAACCAGGGCACGTACATGGTCACCGATACTGGTTTTCACGAAACCCCGATCAAAACAGTATTTGTAGATGCGATGTTCAAATACAAGGGTGTTTCCTTCATGGCTGAATACTCCTCGCGGTCTGCCGATGATCCTATTGCAGTCAATTCAGACGGCACGCCCACCGGAGTCGTTGTCCAGGTTGGAGATGCTGTAAACCTGCAATCGGGATACCTGTTTAAAAACAACTGGGAAGTTTCCGGCAGGTTTACCCATGTTGAACTGGATGAGAACCTTACCGGGACGGGTCCGCAAAGCCAATATACCTTGGGTCTCTCGAAGTTTTTTGTGGGCCACAAGCTAAAGGTTCAAACAGACGTCAATTACCTTGATCTTGATGATGACACCGGGGTTGTATTGTGGAGGGTTCAGATGGAATTACATTTCTAAAAATATAACTATTAGGTAACACTATACCGGTCAATTGACTACATATTTGTACATTGTATTTTACTAGCTCTCATGGATAATATTTATTTGTTGATGATCATTGCTCTGGCAGCCCTGGCTATAGCCGACCTGGTTGTAGGAGTGAGCAACGATGCCGTAAACTTCCTCAATTCAGCTATCGGGTCCAAAGCCATCTCTTTCCGGACCATCATGATCGTATCCAGTTTGGGGATTGCTTTCGGGGCTATCTTTTCCAGCGGTATGATGGAAGTGGCCCGTAAAGGGATCTTTAACCCCGGCGAATTCTACTTTGACGAGATCATGTTCATCTTCATGGCGGTCATGATCACCGATATTTTGCTGCTCGATTTCTTCAATACCCTGGGCATGCCTACTTCGACAACGGTATCTATCGTATTCGAGCTGTTAGGTGCGGCCGTGGCTATGGCCCTGATTAAAATCGGCTCTGATGGTGGAAGTTTCGGGGAAGTGCTTAAATACATCAATACCACAAAAGCCACAGAAATTATCTCGGGCATTTTGCTATCGGTGATCATCTCGTTCTCCATCGGGGCCATTGTTCAATGGATTTCGCGTTTGTTGCTCTCTTACGACTTCCAGAAAAAAGCCAAGTGGGTTGGCGCCGTTTTCGGGGGGATAGCCCTTACCGCCATCACCTATTTTATATTTATGAAAGGTATTGGCGGAACCCCATTTGCCAGCCAGTCCTACGATATTATCGGCGGCATGAAAATTTCCGAGTTTTTGGAAAGCCAGGTGTACGTGATCATTGCGATAAGTGTTATTTTCTGGTCCTTAATGGCCTTCGTGCTCACTTCCCTCGCGAGGGTAAATATCTATAAGCTCACCATCGGTGTCGGAACCTTTGCCCTCGCCTTGGCGTTTGCCGGGAATGATCTGGTGAACTTTATAGGCGTGCCCATTGCTGCCTATCAGTCTTTCGAAGCCTGGACTGCTTCGGGGCTGCCAGCCTCCGAATTTAGCATGAATGTTTTGGCGACTAAGGTCCCTACGCCAACCTTATTTCTTTTTATCTCAGGGATGGTAATGGTTGCAACGCTTTGGCTATCCAAAAAGGCCCGACACGTGGCAGCCACCGAGATTAACCTGGCCCGCGAAGGAGAAGCAAAGGAACGCTTCGAGGCAACTTTCCTTTCAAGAGGGTTGGTCCAGTTTTCGATGATGGTTGCGACCTATACACGCACCGTCATTCCGGAATCTGTCCGTCAGAAACTGGACAAGCGCTTCGAAAAACCTGTAGTTAAACTCCCTAAGGGAAAAGTACACGAATTACCGGCATTTGACATGGTACGGGCCGCTGTAAACCTAATGGTGGCGGGAATTCTTATTTCAGTTGCAACATCGTACAAACTCCCGCTTTCTACAACCTACGTCACTTTTATGGTGGCCATGGGTACTTCTCTGGCCGACCGCGCCTGGGGCAGTGAAAGCGCCGTATACAGGGTGGCCGGGGTTCTCAGCGTAATAGGAGGGTGGTTCATGACGGCGCTCATCGCCTTTGTTGCCTCAGGGGTGATTTTGACCATCATCAGTTTCGGCAAGGGAACAGCCATTGGAATTTTGCTCTTTATTGCCGTTTTAATTCTGGCCCGGAATTATATCTCACACCAGAAAAAAAGCCAGGAATTGAAGGCCGAAGACAGTCTGCGGCGGGCTGAGAGCAGCTCCCTGCATGGCGTGATTACCGAGAGCGCCCATAACATCTCAAATGTCTTGAAGCGGAGCCACAAAATCTACTCCAATTCAATGAATGGGCTTTCAAAGCAGGATCTGGTCCTTCTGGAAAAAAATAAAAAACAGAGTGCTAAATTATCTGCTGAAATAGATGACTTGCGAAACAGCATCTTTTATTTCATCAAGAACCTCGACGAGAGCAGTGTTGGAGCCAGCAACTTCTATATCAACATCCTTGGGTATTTGCAAGACATGGCTCAATCGCTGGAATATATTGGTAAGGTGAGCCACAAACACATACACAATAAGCATAAAAAGCTCAAGTACAACCAGGTCAAGGAGTTGAAGGAAATCGATGAAAAATTGGAAGAAATGCTGAGCCAATCCAAAGACATCTTTGACCAGGCAGCTTTCGATAAGATCGGCAAAATTGTCGACCGGCATCCGGAGCTCCTGGAAATGGTTTCCCAAAAAATTGACAAGCAAGTAGACCGGACCCGCAGCGAGGAATCCAGCCCGAAGAATACCACGCTCTATTTTTCACTGCTGCTTGAGACCCGCGATTTCATTACGGCAACAATTAACCTGCTTGAAGAGTACCGTATAGCTCATCAGGGGCCCGACAACCGCCTTCCTGGGGAAAAGCCGCCGATTTCCTGAAAGCGGCGAACCCAGGTGGTAAAATTCACGTTTTCGGTATCTGGCTCTGAGTGCCATTTGGTTGGGCGGGAGTTTCTATTCGGTCTTTTCGGCCATAGAGCAATTCAGCCACTACAATCAGGTTTTGTACCATATCATTCAGGTTATCGCTGTCGTTGAACAGGGAAGATGCCATTTCGGGGGTGATTTCCTCTTTTCGGATCAAGCTGTCCATCGCCCGGTTACCGGCTTCTAGTTCGCTATGTGCCTCCTGAGCCAATTCCTGCATTTTTTCATAATTACGATCGGTATCCTTCTCGGTTCGGAAAGCTTGTAGTACCCGCAGTACCTTGATCATTTTCTTGCGAAACTTGTCGTACTCCCGTGCCATAGCCGGGTATTCCCCATCCAGGTAAAGGGAGATGTTCCGGTTCAGGTCAGTAGCATCCCGGATTACCTCGACCATTTTCCGGTTTGCCAGTTTGATCTCGGCAACCCGTCGGTGCTGCGCCTCCGACAGGTGCAGGTTGCTCTGGGCTCGCGTGGCATAGGCGATAATCAGGCTGTAGATGCGTTTCACTTTAGACAGGTAGAGCGCCCGAACGTCTGTTTTCAGGTCTTCCCGTGATTTACTCACTACACTTCCCGCCTTCTGCTCCGACAGGATGTCGGCACGGTGCAGGTGCAGCGCATGAGCCACGATTTCAAAAATGGCGTGCTCATACAGATAGCGCGATTCCTGTTCGAGGGAGGCAATGGCTGTCTGTGGATAGTTCAGCGCCTGTTCATTCAGGAATTTGGGTTCTTCAATGGCCAGCCGGGGCCCTATGCGTTCGGGAATAATACGACTTATCAGCCGGGCCAGCGGATTGACAAACCATACAAGCAACAAGGTATTGCAGCAGTTAAAAGCGGTGTGGAACAGGGATATGGCTACAGGGATGGCTGCGGCCACCAAATAAGGCGAGCCGGCGCCCAAATGCTGGCTGCCCCAGGCAACCCCGGCCAGGAAAGGGCGGAATACCACCAACATCCACACTACCCCGAAAAGGTTAAACATCAGATGGGCCAGTGCGGTCTGCCGGGCCCTGTAGTTCCCAATCAGGGCTGCCAGGTTGGCGGTAATGGTGGTCCCTACGTTTTCGCCCAGGACGAGGGCCGCAGCCAGTTCGTACGGTATCCAGCCTTCGGCCGTCATTACCAGGGTAAGCGCCATTGTTGCGCTGGAAGACTGCAACAATACCGTGAGCAGGGTACCGAGCAACAAGAAAAGCAATACCGACCCGAAGCCCCCCTGGCGATAGTCCTGCAAGAACTGCATTAACCCAGGGGCGCTCTCAATATTGGGAAGGGCCTCTCTCAGAAAATCGAGCCCCACGAACAAGAGTCCGAACCCTACGATAAAAGAGCCGATTTCGCGCCATTTCCTGTTTTTGGAAAGGACGAAACCGAAGCCGAGGCCGATAACCGGCAGGGCTATGGCACTCATGCTTACCTTGAAGCCCAAAAGGGTGATGAGCCAGGCCGTAAGGGTGGTGCCGATATTTGCCCCCATGATTACGCTGATGGCCTGAGGCAACGATAACAGGGAAGCGTTGGCAAAACTAACCACCATAAGGGTCGTGGCCGATGAGGATTGAATAACAGACGTTATCAGGAACCCGGTGGTGATCCCTTTCAACCGGTTGGAGGTCATGCCGGCAAGCACAGAGCGCATTCGGTTTCCGGCGAGTTCCAACAAGGCGTCGCTCATCACCTTCATGCCGAAGAGGAAGAGGCCCAGAGCTCCTGTAAGCTGTAGAATATCGGCAAATCCAAAGGGCATATCGGGCGGTCGTAAGGCCAATATAAACGTGGCGTCTGATCTACAAGTTAAAGCATTTTACGATCTTTACCCTATGAGATACATCAGCTCCCCGGTCGGTTTCATCTGTTTGGCAATTGGGTTCCTGGGCTTGCCGGCCGGTTTGGCCGCACAGGTTCCAACCGTGGAAGAAGTGCTGGAAAAAAGCATTGCCTACCACGATCCTCAAGGCGAATGGGGCCGTTTCGACGGATCTTTTACGGTACGCTCGGAGACCCCGGGAAAAGAACCCCGCATGAGTTATATCCGCATAAACCAGCCCGAATCCTTTTTTGGCATACGCATGGAGCAGAACGGCGCGAAAACCGAGCTTGAACTTCGAGAGGGGGGCTGCCGGCTGCTTTACAACGGCTCTGAGACCTTTTCGGATGAAGTGGCAGAAAAGCACCGCCTGAGCTGCGAACGGGCCAGACTCTGGCGCGATTACTACAGCTACCTCTACGGGCTGCCCATGAAATTAGGAGACAAGGGCACGAAACTCGACCCACACGTGGAACGACGCAACTTCCACGGCGGGTCGTACTGGGTAATTAAAGTGACCTACGACCCAAAAACCGGTTCAGACACGTGGTTCTTCTATTTCGACACCCAGACCTTTGCCCTGGCGGCCTATCAGTTTTATCACGACGTCGCCAAAAACGACGGAGAGTACATTTTGCTCGAGGGGGAGGCAAAGGTGGGGAACATGCGCCTGCCACGCATCCGGAAGTGGTATACCAACCAGGGCGAAAAACATCTCGGAACCGATAGTATTACCCAACCTGAATAGGCCTCCGGCCCACCTACCGACCGGGTAGTTTGCAACTCCTCTAAATTTTGTGCCGTTCGTCGATTATTTGACGTATGCCGGGCCTTCCCGTGCGAATATTTGTGAAATTTACACGTATACGGTCGCGCCATGGTTCTCCTCGCTCAAGACACCCAATTCATCGCCGAACACGAACTGGATTTCGGAAGGTTTCGTTTTTACAAGAATCTGATTATCGGGGAAATATTCGAAGGCGCCAGGATGAACTTCGACAAAGCTCTTCCCCTGCTGGCAATCGCTGCGCTCTATTACAGCGAAGAGAAACCTCTGGTTTACTTATCTGACCGCAAAACTTCCTACTCCCTCGACCCCACCATGCATCGGGAAATCCATAAGCTGTTCCCGTTTATGCTCGGATATGGGGTAATCGTTTACAACGACCTCAACTTCCAGGTAGCCAAACTCGAACAGCGCTTCCTATGCTGTCCGTCCGGGGTTTTCCACTCCATGGACGAGGCCCTGGCCTGGGCTGCCCTGGTGATTGAGAACCAGGCTTGATGCCGCGATTGCTCAGCGGTAAAAATTCATTTCATCCATATACTTCCAGACCGCTTCAGGCAAGAGGGGTCGAATGTTTTTGCCTGCTTTGTGTTGCTCGCGAATGAAGGTGGCCGAAATCTCCATTACCGGGGCGTCGACCCTGTGAATATTAGGGTGCTCCCTTAGGGCTTCGGGCACCTGAAGCTCAGAGATTCTCGGGTACACGTAAACCGGGTAATACTGCAAGATGGCTTCGTAATTTTTCCATCGATGAAAGCCCTTCAGGTTATCCTCTCCCATGATTAGGGCGAATTCACGTTCCTTTTCGTACTGTTCGCTCAGGTGGGTAAGGGTATATATGGTATAGTTGGGCTCAGGCATACCGAATTCCACATCGCTCACCCTTAGTCGCGGGTACTCCTTTACCGCCTCATAGACCATCTGATAGCGGTGGTGGTTTTCGAGCAGGGACTGCTTTTCTTTGAAAGGGCTTTTAGGGGTTACCACGAACCAAACCTCCTCAAGGTCGGTGAACTCTGCCAGGTGATTGGCAATTACCAGGTGGCCGATATGAATGGGGTTGAAGGTTCCGAAAAAAAGGCCCGTCTTCTTCATGGTGGTAATGGCCTGGCAATGGCCGGTTCTTTCAGGGTTTGGCAGGTATTGGCTCGCCGCGCAGGTAGGCAGCTACGAGTTCATGGGCTTCCTCCAGGGCCGTGTCGAGTTCGTAATTCTTGATGATGAAGTCAAACTGGGGGGCCGTTGCCATTTCGACCGACGCCTTGGCGATACGCATGTTAATCTTGTCTTCGCTCTCTGTGCTGCGCTTCTTGAGCCGTATCTTGAGTTCGTCCACACTGGGGGGCTTCACAAAAACCGCCAGGGTGCGCTCCGGAAACTTTTTCTTGATCCGCAGGCCCCCGACCACGTCGATGTCAAAAATCACGTTCTTGCCTTCGGCCCAAAGCCGTTCAATTTCGGCCTTTAGGGTACCGTAAAAATTGTCCCGGTACACCTCTTCCCACTCGAGGAAATCCTCATTTTTGATGCGCTGCTTGAACTCAGAGACCGTCATGTAATAATAATCCTCGCCGTGTTTTTCACGGGGTCGCCGCGGGCGGGAAGTTGCCGAGACCGAGAAGGCCAGGTTCAGGTCCGATTGGGCGAGCAGGTGCCGTACAATCGTAGTCTTGCCGCTGCCCGAAGGAGCCGAGAAAACGATGAGCTTTCCTCCTTCCATCAGAGCACGTTTAACATTTGTTCCTTGATTTTCTCCAGCTCGTCCTTCATCTGCACCACCACCCGCTGCATGGGAGCATCGTTTGCCTTGGAGCCGATTGTATTGATCTCCCTGCCTATTTCCTGACAGATAAACCCGAGTTTTTTTCCATTCGAATCGTCTGAGTGCAGGCTTTGTTCGAAGTAGTCGAGGTGCTTTGCCAGTCGAACCTTCTCTTCGGTTATGTCATACTTTTCCAGGTAATAGATCAGTTCCTGCTCAAAGCGGTTGGCATCTACCTTTTCCCGCAACTCGGCCACTGCGCGTTCTAACCGCTCCCGTATGGCCTCCAGCCGGTCTTTATCGCGCTTTTCCACCTCAGACAAGTGTCCTTTGATTGCGGCGATACGCTGCACAAAATCGGCTTCCAAAACCCTGCCCTCCTCCAGGCGGAATTGCTGCGTCTCCTCAAGGGCCTTTTCCAGCGCTCCCTCAATGGCTTGCAGTTCCTGGGGGTCGGCCTCTTCCCGCCCGGTTCTGAGCGAGTCAGGAAGCCTCAGGGCCATTTCAAGCAACGATACCGGCTCTCCCGGCGCAATGGCCCCCAACTGTTTCATGTAGTTGCGAATAACGGCTTCGTTTACCTCGGCTGAGCTGGTGTCGCCCGTAAGTTCCACAAACAACCCCAGGTCAATTTTGCCCCGCTGCAGCACCTGGGCAATCCGGCTGCGGAAAGCCAGTTCCTTTTCCCGGTAGGCTTGAGGAACCCTGGCATTAAGGTCCAGGCTTTTGCTGTTAAGGGACTTGAGTTCTACCGTGATCTTCTTTCCGGGAAGCTGAACAACGTGTTTCCCGAACCCGGTCATGGATTGGATCATACCTGTGTGGACTGTTTTGCCAAAGGTAGTAAAATTTAAACACGGAAAAGGGCCGCAACTCCCCCGAGAACGGCCCCTTTGTCCTGTTTACGGGCAATGCACCAACCCTATAGTTCGCGCACCCAGATGTTCCGGTAGCTCACCCGGCTGTTATCGCCGTGGTCCTGCAGCCGCAGCGGCCCTTTGCCGTGTGCCGGGTTCTTCGGCCAGCCGATATAGGGCGTTGTGCCTTTGATCTCGATATGGTCCTGAACCACGACCCCGTTGTGGATCACTGTAATGGATCCCGACTCGATCTTCTCGCCGGCCTCGTTGAAGTGGGGCATGTGGTAGATAATGTCGTAAGCATTCCACTCCCCGCTGGGCACAGAAGCCATCGCCAGGGGCACATACTGCTTGTAGATGGAAGCCACCTGCCCGTTCACGTAGGTGGGGTTGTCGTTGTTATCGAGCACCTGCACCTCGTAGATCCCGTTCAGGAATACGCCGCTGTTAGCGCGGTGCTGGCCTTCCCCATTGACCTCTGCTGGCGAGCGCCATTCAATATGCAGTTGCATGTCGCCGAATGACTGGCGGGTCTGGATGTCTCCCGTCTTATCCTTAACGGTCATGCTGCGGTCGCCGTTCAGGTGCCAGACCACTTCTGTACTATCGTTTACCATTTCCCAGGCGTCGAAGTTGGTGCCGTCAAATAGTACAATGGCATCGCTGGGTATGCCATTCTGCCCGGTCGGGTTTACCACGGGAACGGCGGGCTCGTAAAATTCCGTCTCTTCAGGGGTTGTCGGCTCGGTACCCTGATATTCGGCGTGGACAATAGGCTGGGGGCCATCCGGGGCCGGGGCCTCAGGGGCTGTCTGGGTTTGCTCCTGGCAGGAGGCCAGGAAGATCAGGGCGCAGAGGCCCAAGAAGTTGTTGTGCATTATTGGAGGGGTTTGACTTTAATATTCCGGTACGACACCACATCGCCGTGGTCCTGCAAGCCGATTTTTCCGGTGTGGTATTTCCCGAAGCCTGCCCATCCGGCAAACTTGGAGGAGGCCACCATATCATCCCAGGCCTGGTTCCCCAGTGGGAAGGTAACGATCTCAGTGCCGTTCAACGCCACTGAGCCACGCTGGTTGGCGTAATCGATGGTAATTTCCATGGCATTCCACTGCCCGGCGGGCTTGCATACCCCGGCAGCAGGGGCCACCATATCATACAACGCCCCGGCCTGGTGGGTGGTGCCGGCTTTGGCATCGGGGTGGCGCTCGTTATCCAATACCTGGATTTCAGGGCCGGTCTCGTAAGGTTGCCCGTATTGCTCGAGCTCTTCAACCCCCCAGAAAACACCGCTGTTGCCCCCCTCGGCAATTTTCCACTCGAGCGACAAGACAAAGTTGGTGTAGGTGCCCTCGGTTACCAGGTTGTAATTGGCGCCTTCCGGGCGGGGTTTTTGCGGTTCGAGTACCATGGCGCCGTCTTCGATTCTCCAGGCCGACGGTACCCCTTGTTGGTTATACCCTTTCCAGCCGTCGAACGAAGTCCCGTCAAAGAGGACCACCCACTCCGACTGGGCAGGTTGTTCCATGGCTTGTGTCGTATCAGCCGGTTCGGTGGATTCCTTTTTTTCCTTGCAGGCGGCCATCAGCACGACAGCCAGTAAAATCAAGCTTGTTTTTTTCATGAGGTCGGTTTCTAGATTCCTAATATTTTACGGAGTTTGCCCTGGTCGGTATCGCCGCCGGCAAAGTCGTCAAAAGTCTTGTCGGTGGCTTCGATAATATGATCCTGAATGAACCTGGCCCCCTCCCGGGCGCCCTGTTCGGGGCTTTTTATACAGCACTCCCATTCCATGACCGCCCAAACATCACATCCGTACTGGGTGAGCTTGGAAAAGATGGTCTTAAAGTCGATCTGCCCGTCGCCCAGAGATCGGTAGCGCCCGGCCCGGTTGCCCCAGTCGTTGTAGCCGCCGAAGGCTCCCTTCTTCCCGGTCGGGTTAAACTCCGAGTCCTTAACATGGAAAGCCCTTATAAAGCTGTGGTAATGGTCTATGTATTCCAGGTAGTCGAGCTGTTGCAGCACAAAGTGGCTCGGGTCGTACAAAATATTGACCCTGGGGTGGTTGCCGGTGGCTTCCAGGAAGCGCTCAAAGGTATCCCCGTCGTGCAGGTCTTCTCCCGGATGGATTTCGTAGCAAACATCGACGCCTTCCTTGTCGAAATGATCGAGGATGGGTTTCCAGCGCTTGGCCAGCTCGGCAAACCCAAGCTCGACCAGGCCGGGCGGGCGTTGCGGCCAGGGGTGGAAGGTGTGCCATAGCAAGGCTCCTGAGAAGGTGGCATGCGCCTTGAGCCCCAGGCGGCGGCTGGCGGTAGCTGCTTTTTTTACTACCCCGACAGCCCATTCGGTGCGTGCCTTGGGGTTGTTCTTGACCGCATCGGGCGCAAAATTGTCGAACATCAGGTCGTAGGCAGGGTGCACGGCCACTAATTGGCCCTGCAGGTGGGTGGACAATTCGGTAATCTCCAGGCCGTACGATTGTATTTTCCCCTTGAGGTCGTCGCAATAAGCCTGGCTTTCGGCAGCCTTGTCGAGGTCGATCAGGAAATGCTCCCAGGTGGGGATCTGAATGCCTTTGTAACCCAAATCGGAGGCCCATTTGCACATGCCGTCCAGGGTGTTGAACGGGGCTTTACTGTCTACGAATTGTGCCAGGAAAACGGCCGGCCCTTTGATAGTCTTCATTGTATGTGTTTTTCAAATTACTTGCAGGATGTATCCGCGGCAGGGTTGCTATTAACCCAGCCTTTAGCCCCGCTTACAAAAGGGCCCGACAACAGGTTCGGGTGTTTCGCCATTAATACAGGCCGTCATCTGATAATTGTGATTAATGCCCTATATTTAGTGAATCCAAATTCCTGGACAGGCCGCAGCGGCGGCCGTTATAAATATAGAAAATACGCGAGAAATAAGCGCAGCATCGTGATCAATCCGTCGGAACAATTTGACGCCATAGTTGTAGGCACCGGTATAAGCGGGGGCTGGGCCGCCAAGGAACTCTGCGAGCAAGGGCTGAAAACCCTGGTTTTGGAGCGCGGCCCCATGGTAAAACATCTGGATGACTATCCTACGGCCCTGTTGGACGACTGGGACCTGCCGTACGGGAACAACTTCACCCGGGAAGAACAGCAGAAGTACCACAAACAATTGCGGGTGGGGTGGGCCCCCAAACCCGATGTGGCGCATTTCTTTGTAAACGACCTGGAACACCCCTACCAGGAAACCAAGCGATTCGACTGGATCAGAGGGTATCAGGTAGGCGGGCGCTCCCTTACGTGGGGCCGCCAAAGTTACCGGTGGAGCGACCTCGACTTCGAAGCAAACAAGAAGGAAGGCATAGGGGTAGACTGGCCGGTGCGCTATGCCGACATCGCGCCCTGGTACGACAAGGTTGAAACCTATATTGGCGTAAGCGGGGAGGCGCTCGGGCTGCCCCATCTGCCCGACGGCAAATTCGAACCGCCCATGGGCCTGAATTGCCCGGAAGAGGATTTAAAAACAGCATTGGCCACCCAATTCCGGGACGGACGTTTGCTTACCATAGGGCGTGCCGCCCACATTACCGACCGGGAAGCTACTCATGAGGGGCGCAGCCCCTGTCAGTTCCGGAACCGATGTTGGAGGGGGTGTCCGTTCGGGGGCTATTTCAGCAGCAATTCCTGTACACTGCCAGCGGCAGAACGTACCGGGAAGATGACCCTTAGGCCCAATTCCATCGTGCACGAAGTCATTTACGACCCCGGTACCAAACGCGCCGCCGGGGTTCGTGTCATCGACGCCGTTACCCGCGAGCAGCTCACCTTCAACGCCAATGTTATTTTCCTGTGCGCCTCAGCCATGGCCTCCGTGGGAATACTGCTGCAGTCTAAAAGCGAGCAATTCCCGAATGGCCTCGGAAACAACCACGACCAGGTGGGCCGCAACATTATGGACCACCATTACCAGCTGGGGGCCAATGCCCGGGTAGACGGGTATCTTGACAAATATTACAAAGGCCGTCGGCCAAACGGTTTTTATATCCCGCGCTTTGTGAACCTGAATGAAGCCACCCGCAAGAAAGAGTACCTCCGCGGGTTTGGTTACCAGGGTTCTGCAAGCCGGGGCGACTGGACAGAGGCAGTGGCCGAGATGGGCTATGGGTCCGGTCTGAAGGAGGCCATCTTAAAACCCGGCGGATGGACTATTGGTGCGACCGGTTTCGGGGAAATGCTGCCTCATGCTGAAAACCGGGTAACCCTGAGCGCGACTGAAAAAGACAAATGGGGCCTGCCCCAACTCGATTTCGATGTGGCATTCCGTGAAAACGAATACCGGATGCGGGAAGATATCCTTAGGCAAATCGTCTCCATGTTCGAGGCTGCCGGCTTTAAAGATGTAAAAACCTACGAGCGGGAAACCGGGCCCGGCCTGGGCATTCACGAAATGGGTGGGGCCCGAATGGGGTCAGACCCCAGGACTTCGGTCGTGAACCGGCACAACCAGGTACACGGGGTGCCCAATCTGTATATGACCGACGGGGCCTTTATGAATTCCTCAAGTTGTGTGAACCCCTCCCTGACTTACATGGCCTTTACAGCCCGGGCTGCAGCTCATGCAGCCGGGCAATTTCAGGCAGGGGCGTTCTCTTAATTATCGAATTTGCATGAAAAATACTTCCGCCAAACGCATGTGGGGTGACTACCTCGACCACCATTTGGAGTACGCCTTTTCCGGTGAACCCCGGATCGGCCCCCTGGGTTCCACGCCCGATCAGGCCGAACAAAACCTGAAATTGGTTTTAAAGGGCACCAAGCGCTCGATTACCCATTCCCTTCTTGGCATGCAGCACAGGCGGGAAAACCTGCCCAAAATAGGCGACTTCACCATTGTCACCGACTGGGAAGGGGAAGCCCGTTGCATTGTGCGTACTGTGGCTGTACACCTGAAGCCTTTTTTCAACATTTCGCCTTCTTACGCCAAGCTGGAAGGGGAAGGCAACGGCACGCTCGAAGCCTGGAAAAAGTCGCATTGGGACCTTTTTACGGAAGAGTTAAAGGCCTATGGCCGCACTCCCCACGACAGCATGATTGTGGTTTGCGAGGTTTTCGACAAGGTTTACGATGGCGCTTAGGCAAGCTGCCAACTGGTAATTCGCGCCTCGAATTCAAAAAATAAGCCCGGATTATCTCCGGGCTCGTTTATTTTAAAGGGCTTTTGCCTCAATCCAGGTTTACCCAGACGTTGCCACCTTTGTGGGATGCCACGGTTGCCTCGATAAAATTCAGGCCCCTGACCCCATCTGTAATGGTCGGGAATTCTCCGTCGTTGTACGCCTCTTTGCGAATGGCCCGCGCCACGCCCCGGTAAATATTGCCCATGGCATCAAAGATGCCCTCGGGATGCCCCGGGGGAAGCTTGGTGCCGTCGAGCGATAGTTTCGAGTTATAGGGATGCCCGGGCTTATATAGCTGTACCGGAACACCGTCGGCAAGCTTGTACAAAAAGTTGGGGCGTTCCTGCTCCCATCGGAAGCCGGCCTTCTCGCCGTAAATGGTAATGGCCAGGCCGTTTTCCTCTCCGGTGGCAACCTGACTGGCCCTGATAACTCCTTTTACATGCTTGTCCATGCGAACCAGTACCGTGCCATCTACATCCATTACGTTGTCGTCGTATAGGTAATTGAAATCGCAGAGCAGCGATTTGATGCGCAGTCCCGTGGTGAATTCAATCATATTGAAGGCATGTACGCCAATGTCGCCCATACAAGAACTGATCCCCGCTTTCTTCGGGTCGAGCCGCCATACCTTGCCGCGCTGTTCCTTGTCGTGGATAATCGGATTGATCCACCCCTGGTAGTAACGCGCGTCTACCTTGTGGATTCGGCCCAATTCCCCGGCCTTGATCATTTCGCGCATCTGCCGCACCATGGGGTATCCCGTATAGGTATGGGTAACCGCGAAGACGGTTCCGGCCTTCTTGTGGGTATCGCGCAGAATTTTGGCCTCTTCGTAGGTAGTGGTCATCGGTTTCTCGCAAATCACGTTGAAACCATTTTCCAACAGCTTTTTCGCCATGGGGAAGTGCAGGAAATTCGGCGTCAGTACCGAAACCACCTGTATGCGCTGCGATTCGGGCAGCTGCATCTCCTTTTCGATCAGGGTGTCGAAATCGGGGTAAATGCGGTCGGTGGAAATCCCGATCTGCTCGGCAAAAGCGAGGTTATGATTCAGGTCAGGGTTAAAGACGGCTCCTACAATCTCATAGCTGTCGTACATATGGGCCGCCACGCGGTGCAACACCCCGATAAGGGAATCGCCCCCGCCTCCTAAGACGCCCAGTCTTAACTTTTTAGGCATGGTAATATTTGAATTTTACAGATTAATCGTGTTTGACTCGTAGCTCTTCCAGTTTTTTGCGGAACAGGAACAGTATAAAAAATAAGATGGCCACAGTCATTGGAAAAAACATCATTTTGCCAAGGGTGGCCTTCCCTGCAGCCAATTCGGCTGCCTCCTGAGCGATCCCCTCTGCCAGTTTAGACTCGCGGGCAGTGTCGAGCCATGAACCAATTACAGGTTGCCAAATGGCGGTGGAGAGCATTCCGGCACCCCCGACAAGAGACATGCCAAGCGCACCTGTTTTCGGAATGTACTCAGAGGTAAACCCGATCATGGTGGGCCAGAAATAACAAACCCCCAATGCGAACAGTACGGCGGCAGCATAGATCATTCCACCCTCGGCTATACTCATACTGTAAACCGCCAGGGTGGTTACAATAGCCGACAGGAGCAACACCCCTATGGGATTGAGTTTGTGCACCAGGAACCCTCCAAAATAGCGACCCGTGGCCATAATGCCTGTAACCATGGCCAAAATCAGCATCGGGCTGGCCCCGGAATTACCCAGGATGCGCTCGACCCATTGCTGTGGCCCGAATTCGGATATGGCAGTGAGGGTCATACAGAGGATTATGAAGATAAACAAAGGACTCGCCAGAGAACGTATGTTGAGGCTGGTATCTGTTTCGATGTGCTCGCTCTCAGGAAAGGTTTCTTTAAAGAACAGGTACCCGTAGATCAGGGTCGGAATAAGCATGATGCCGATCTGGGCCTGCCAGCCCATGCTCATGTCTGTCATGAATTTCGATACAAGGGCGCCGATCACAATTCCACCCGGAAACCATACATGGAAGCGGTTGAGCATCGCTGTCCGGTTGCGGGTAAACATGTCTGCAATCATCGGGTTACAGGCCGCTTCTACCGAACCATTTGCAAAACCGATGAAAAAGGTAGAGATCAGGAGGGTCCAGAAACCGCCAGCCAAGATGGTCAGAACCAGGCCCAACAAGTGTGAAGCGAAGGCAATGATCATGAGCTTCCGGGCGCCAATCGAATTGTAGAGTAACCCCCCAACCACGGTTGCAATTGGGAAACCGAGGAAAGCCATCCCGTTGATGTAGCCCAATTGGGTGTCAGTCAGGCTAAATTGGATGCCCAGCTGGTCCAGGATCCCTGCGCGTATCGCGAAGGTCATCGCTGTGACGACCAAAGAGATACAGGCCGCCAGGAAAAGCTTGTTCTTGTTAACTTGTTTCATAGTGGATTGCATTAGTTAGTTGTTGGTTATGAAGATATTAAAATTATGCTTGATAGCTGACCTTCTCATTCTTAAAGAAGAGGACAAAAAACAGCAGCACCAGATAGGAGAAACCGGCCGGATACAGCCAGATCTCCTTCCAGAAATGCCCGTCTGCATTAACGTACTGATCGACGATAATGCCCGACACTTTGTAGCCGATTAGCATGCCGATGCCGTAGGTGGCCAGGGTGATAAGCCCCTGAGCTGCGCTTCGGATTTTTTCACCTGCTTTTACGTCTGTGAAAATTTGACCGGAAACGAAAAAGAAATCGTAGCATATCCCATGCAGCAAAATGCCCCCAAACAGCATCCAGGTGCCCTCCCCGGTATCGCCGTAAGCAAAAAGGGTGTATCTGATTCCCCAGGCCAGCATCCCGACGATAAGTGTCCATTTCAGTCCATAACGGTTGAGGAAAACAGGCAGCATCAACAGGAATAATACTTCCGAAATCTGCCCGAAAGACATATTGCCGGCCGCATCTTCCATCCCAATCTCATTCATAAAAGGATTGGCAAAACTGAAATAAAAAGCCAGCGGGATGCAGATTAGAATACTCGAAACGAAAAAGATCAGGTAATTCCGCCCCTTGAGCAATCGGAGGGCTTCGAGGCCCAGCACGTCGCCCATGGAGAACTTACTCCCCCTGGCCCCTGGCGGGGTGTGGGGCAGGGTAAAACAGAACAGGCCCAGGGCCAGGGAAGAAGCCGAGGCCAGGATAAAAGTGTAGCTCAGCAGCTCTTTGGCTTCCCAGCGCAGGACGTAACCGATGAGCATACCGGCGGCAATCCAGCCCACGGTACCCCAAAGCCGGATTCGGGCAAATTGGCGGGAAGGGTCTTTCATCTGGTTAAAAGCCACGCTGTTTGCCAGAGCCAGGGTGGGCATGTAAAGTATCATGTAGACAAGCAAAAAGGGATAAAACCCGGCGAAATCGACCGCATTGCCTATAAAATACATCAGGCCAGCACCAATCAGGTGGATTACCCCGAGCAGTCGCTGGGCGGCAAAATAGCGGTCGGCTATTAAACCCACCACAAAAGGGGCCACAATGGCACCCCAGGCCTGGGTCATATAGGCGGTGCCCACTGCCTCGGCATCGGTGCCCAAACTTCTGCCCAGGTAAGTACCCATGGTAACGAACCAGCTCCCCCAGACAAAAAATTCCAGGAACATCATTACCGATAACTGCAGGCGGATACTTGTTTTCATTGCCCTTATCGTTTGTAAAAAATATAATCCAATACCTGGGGCTCCAGGTTGTTAGCCCTGAAATCGGCGGCAATCTGGGCCCTGTGATGGGTAGAGTGGTTGATAATGTGAAACAGGATGTCTTGCAGCGAATTGGTGTAGGCACGCCCCTGTGAGTTTTCATAGGCAATCCGCCTGTCCATGGAGTCGGCATTGCTGATAATTTCAAAGGAATCGCGCTGGTTCTCGTAGTGCAGGTCTCCCCAGGCGGAAACAGGGTGTTGGTCCCAAACTGCCAGGGTCGGGGCCCGTTCTGTTATCCGTGCATTCCAGATATGGTGTGCATTCAAAACATGGCTGAACAGGCGCATGCTCTCCTGAGGCACCGCGCCCACTCCGGCACACGACTCGATAATCTTTTTATTGCAGTAGAAATTGTAGTCGAAAAGCTGCTGGAAAAAAGCCTTCATGGGGTTCGGCGCTTATGCCAGCATGCCGGCTGCTTTCAGCAACAGGTCGCGGGTGGCAATTATCCCGGCTTCCTCCCCGAGACCATCTCCTTCATACTCCACGCCGACAAAACCGGTATACCCGGCATCCTTGACGATCTGGAGCATTTTGACGTAATCGATGTTTTTCTCATTTCCGGCTTCGTCAAAATCGTGGGCTTTGGCACTTACTGCCTTGGCAAAAGGCATGAGCTCGGCAACACCCTGATAGATGTCGTAACTATCGGCACAGCCAGACGCCCAGTCGTTGGGGTCGTTGCGGCGGATGCAGAAATTCCCGAAGTCGGGCAAAGTACCGCAATTGTCACGGCCTACCTGGGTCATCACTTCGGCCATCAGCTTCCCGTTGGAAGAAAGGCCGCCGTGGTTTTCCACCAGAATATTGATCCCTTTCCCGGAAGCGTAAGTGCCCAGGCGCGTTAACCCGTCTACGGAATTGGGTATCCACTGGGCCGGGTCGTCGCTCCCCGCCAGGTTCACGCGAATGGCATGGCAGCCCATCGCTGCGGCGGCGTCTACCCATTTGTAATGGTTTTCGACTGCCGCTACCCGCTCTTTCTCATCAGAGACCGCCAGGTTTCCCTGCCCGTCGATCATTATAAGAACGTTTTGCAGTCCGTGCCGGGCAGCCTCGGCATTGCACTTTTCGACAAACTCCTGCATGGCCTCGGTCGAATACCCTGCAGGTTGCAGGGCCTTATTGTATAATTGGCTCACGTATTCCAGCCCGGTAAAACCCAGCTTCTTGGCCCTTTCTGCAAAGCTATAGGGGTCTACCCCATCGTTGCGGATCATCCGGTTGATAGACCATTGGGCCAGTGACAACTTAAAAAAGGGGTCCGCCGACATTTCCCCGGCAGCATCGTCTGCGGCCCCTGCCTTTTCTTCCTTCCCCTTGCAGGCCATAAGTCCCATCAGGGAAAGTGCCGCTCCGGCTCTGCCTCCCTGATTGATAAACGTTCTTCTTTTCATAATAGCTGGAATGGTTATTGGTTAGTTATTCGGGAAACCTGAAAAAAAAAAGCCCGAAGGCAGGTATTCCGGTCAAGGGTTTCAGCTTCATTGCATTATCGCTAACATTTAAGCCAAAACCATGTGAAACTCCCGGTTTTCCAAGGTGTTTAAATGTAGAAAATTAATTTAATATTTGATACTTTTAGCATTTATCAAATTTCTATATGAGTAAATTCCATTACAACCAGGAACAGGAATCGTATGATGCAATCGTAGTGGGCAGCGGGATAAGCGGCGGATGGGCTGCCAAAGAACTCTGCGAAGCCGGCCTGAAGACCCTGGTCCTGGAAAGGGGACGCATGGTAACCCACATCGAAGATTACCCCACGGCCCTGATGGATGACTGGGATTTCCCGAACGCAGGACAACTCCCCCGGGAAGAAAAAGCAAAACAACTCAAACAGGCCCGTACCGGTTACACCGTACAGGCCCAGCATAACTTCTGGTTCGTAAACGACCTGGAGCACCCCTATAATGAGGTGAAGCGCTTCGACTGGATGCGGGGCTACCACGTGGGGGGCCGTTCCATCATGTGGGGCCGGCACAGCTACCGGTGGAGCGAACTCGACTTCGAGGCCAACAAAAAAGATGGTCACGGCGTAGACTGGCCGGTACGTTACAAAGACATTGCCCCCTGGTACGACATGGTCGAAGCCTATATCGGCGTAACGGGGGAAACCCTGGGCCTGGAGCAGCTTCCCGATGGCGTTTTTGAGCCCATGATGGAGCTCAATTGCCTGGAGCAGCACGTGCGCGACCAGCTCAGGGAGCACTACGACAACCGCTTCATGACTGCAGGTCGGGTGGCCCATATCAACAGCGACAAGGCATTTGAAGGACGTACCCGCTGCCAGTACCGGAACCGCTGTATACGCGGCTGTCCGTTCGGGGCCTATTTCAGCAGCCTGTCTTCGACACTCCCGGCTGCCGAACGAACGGGCAACCTCACCCTGAGGCCCGATTCCGTCGTACACGAAATCGTTTACGACCCCGACACCAAAAAGGCAAGCGGTGTTAAAATAATTGACCGTTTAACCAAAGAAACCTTTGAGTATAAAGCTAAGGTCATTTTCCTTTGTGCCTCTGCCATCGCCTCTACCTCAATACTGATGCAATCCAGGTCGGAGCGGTTTCCGAACGGGTTGGGGAACGACAGCGACCAACTGGGCCGGAACATCATGGACCACCACCTGGGCATTGGCGCCTCGGGCAAGTTCGACGGCTTTGCAGACAAGTATTACAAAGGCCGCAAGGCTAACGGCATATACCTGCCCCGTTTCCGTAATATCGGCGGAAACACAGACATGGATTCCTTTGTAAGGGGATACGGGTATCAGGGCGGTGCGAGTCGGGGCAATTGGGAAGAAGTAATCGCGGAAGTCTCGCACGGCAAAGCGCTCAAAGAAGCCATCCTCAAGCCGGGAGACTGGACTTTCGGCATGGGCGGGTTTGGCGAAATGCTGCCCTATGAAGACAACCGGATGACCCTGGACTACGACAACCCCGATCAATGGGGGCTGCCCACCGTCACTTTCGACGCCGAATACAAGGAGAACGAGCTCAACATGCGCAAGGATATGCAGGAGCAGGCCGTGGAAATGCTCACCAAAGCCGGCCTGCGCGACGTGGAACCCTTCGACAATGGCAGTGCGCCCGGCATCGGTATTCATGAGATGGGGACTGCCCGGATGGGCCGCGACCCCAAAACTTCCGTACTCAATGGGAACAACCAGGTGCACACGGTTAAAAACGTCTATGTGACAGACGGGGCCTTCATGACCTCTGCCTCCTGTGTGAATCCATCGCTGACCTATATGGCTTTTACAGCCCGGGCAGCCCACCACGCTGTAGAAGAACTTAAAAAAGGAAAACTGTAATGGAAAGAAGAACAGCCCTCCGAAACATGGGCATGGCCATGGGCCTGACCGTGGCCACCCCCACCCTGATCAGCCTGCTGCAAAGCTGTCAGCAAGAAGCTGCCGTGCTCTGGACGCCGAAATTTTTCTCGTCAGATCAGGGCGTCGTATTAACAAAGCTGGTAGATATCATTATCCCGAAAACCGATACTCCTTCGGCTTCGGAAGTGCAGGTACACGCCTTTATTGACGGCTATATAAACGAAGTTTCTGAACCCGGTGAGCAGGAGCTGATGAATATGGCATTCACGGCCTTTATTGCAAAGGCCCTGGCCGATTCGGGTAAAACCGGGGCAGCCGAACTTTCGGCCGAAGAACTTGAACCGGTACTCGCCGCCGCCCTCGCCACAAAAGGCCCTGAAGCAGAATCCCAGCTTTCTGAGGCGGTTGCGGCCTATCAACAAGCCCTGGCAGCCGGAGAGCAGGCCGTCCTCGACGAGGCATTTGCACGCACGTTGTTTGCCACAAACCTGCGCGGGGCGGTTATCTGGGCTTATAAGACCTCTGAATACGTCGGAGAGAAAGTACTGGCCTATTTGCCCGTACCCGGCGGATGGACCCCTTGCGGGGATCTGGATGAACTGACCGGCGGAAAAGCCTGGTCCATTTAAGCGCACCCCATGAAACGCAGAGACTTTGTTAGAAATACTGGGTTGGCATCGGCTTTTGCCGCCGCGGGCCCATTGGCGTTCGGGCAGCAACCCGGTTTGCCGGCAGCCGAACCCTTTCGCCTCAATTTCGCCCCCCATCTGGGGATGTTCCGAAGCAGCGCCGGGGAAGACCCCATACGTCAGCTCCGCTTTATGGCCGACTCCGGATTCCGGGCCTTTGAAGACAATGAGATGCGCACGCGGCCCGAGGCCGTTCAGGCTGAGATGGCAAGCGTTATGGCCGAACGCGGCATGCGCATGGGGGTTTTTGTGGCCCATTCCATCTATTGGAATGAGCCCAATCTGGCCTCGGGAGATACCGAACTCCGCAAGCAGTTCCTCGACGAGATCAGGGCTGCCGTACCTGTGGCAAAGCGGGTGAATGCCACCTGGATGACAGTGGTGCCCGGCCACCTGGATCTACATCTTAATATGGGTTACCAAACCGCCCATGTTGTGGAAAGCCTTCGTCAGGCTGCAGCCATTCTGGAGCCTCACGGATTGGTAATGGTATTGGAGCCACTGAACTTCCGCAACCATCCGGGCATGTTCCTGAGTGGCTCAGGTCAGGCCTATGAAATTTGCAGGGCTGTTAATTCCCCGGCCTGTAAAATTTTGTTCGACATCTACCACCAGCAGATCCAGGAAGGAAACCTCATCCCGAATATCGAAGCCTGCTGGGACGAAATCGCTTATTTCCAGATTGGCGACAACCCCGGGCGTAAAGAACCCACAACAGGCGAAATCAACTATAAGAACGTCTTTAAGTTTATTGACGGAAGAGGTTATTCGGGCATTTTGGGAATGGAACACGGCAATTCCATAACCGGCCTCGAAGGAGAACAGCGAATAATTCAGGCCTATCGGGAGGTAGATGCCTGACCGTTTGTCGAATTGTCGACATGAGGAGTGCATTTCATCGAAAAAATGGGTAGCGAATTAGGTAGTTTATCCGATTAATTATACCTTTCATCGAGAAGTTTTAGATTAATTAATCATTTTGTAACCTATAAAGTAGAAATAAATGCCCCCGATCGATTCCTACCTGTACGTACTTCTGAGCTATATTCTGGTGTATACACTTGTACAATTTGCTTACAGCAGATTCCGCAACCGGCTTACCGACCAGCAATAACACTTAGGCATGGGCCACGCCCTGCCAGCATCGCGCTTTCTTTAACATAGATTTCTGACCGTCAAGGCATCCGAGTGATGCCTTACGCACGTATATTATTAAACCTCAAGCGTCAGGAGCATGGATTATTATGTGACATTCCTTCTTGTATATGCAGCTATGTTGCTAATTTTCAGAAGCTTAGTTAGGCCCTTGCTCAAGGACTGAACCAGCAGCCACCCGGGCCTGGACTGCAGGTTACCCGACAGACCCATTGCTGCTATGGCAGCCCGTTTCAATTACTTAAAAAGGAATACCCGTTACAGGAACCCAATTGGGCGGGTAATTATTCCGGCACAAAATAAATAAACCGAACAGGAGTTCGGTGACTCGCTGTTCGGTTTATCCCGGGCGCCCGGTAACTATCAAACTGTACGGCCCCTGGGCGAATGATTATAGTATGCCCACCGGATTTCAATCTAGGTAGTTCCCCCGAAACCTAAAAATCGAACTACACCAAACCCAACAAGTGGGTTGGCTGTTCCGATAGGCATTCCGCCCTAACGTAGCCATGTTATGAAATAACAAGCTCCAAGGGCCGTACTTGCGTTTGACAGTATTTCAAAGACTCTTAATAATTCTGCACCGAATTCAGGGGAAGCGCATTGAATTGGCCAACAAGCTTCATACTATTGCCCTCGGCATCGGTGAGCAACATATCTACTTTCCCGCTTACTTCAAGGTCGGTGGCCTGATTGATGGAAATGCTTCCCGACTCAGTAAAAAACAAACGGTCTTCTCCCAGTATGAGATCGGCATAGCCGAATACGGATTCATTTGCAGAGGCAAACCGCTTATTGCGGGAGGTGACTTCGTAAATATCCTGGGTTATGCTCTGGCCATTTCCGCGCAAGGGAATCACAAAACCAAAGCCCCGGCCCGCTTTGTTTCTGGTGTTTATGAAATGCAGCTTAAAAACAGGACTGTTTTTTATGCCGGAATGACGATCTGCAAATTCAAAATACACAGGCCCTTCAAAGTAGCGCTCATTTCCCTCTTGCAGGGAGGTTATACGATATTCCCCATCTCCCGGGCGGCTCTCCATTCCAGGGGTGTACGGGACGATATAGGCAATACTGACCCAAAGCAGGATGGCCAGCACCCCAATTCCCAAAAGGCGAAATATGTACCTATTCGACAGTTTCATGAACCTTCTTAACGGGCGCAAATCCTGCGGCCGGCTTGACTTGTGATTTGGTTGCCAGACCATTGGCCTGGGCCGTTTCTTCTCCCAGAACAGCTTTAACGCGCTGCTCTTTTTGGTCGCCGGGATTGAAATCGGAAAGCACCGCCAGCAACAGAGCCGTGAGCAAACCCAGGAAAAAAAACAGGCACTTTCTCATAATTCCCTATGTAATTCCCTAATGGTTTTACGGAATGACGAAACGAATGTAGGCCGATAGCCGTACCCGAAAAATGCCGATTGTATAATCGGCTGTAAAATGTGTATGAATAGCAATTAGCGGCTATTTGCTTTTCACGCCCATCTATCTGTCTGTGTTTCTGTATTTTACATGTATTTATATTTTGTTCGGATAGCCATTGAGGCCGAAAGGGAGCTGAATTATACCGTATTCGAACCGTTTATAAGGGATTTCTCGCAGCACGCACATGTTCGCAGCGCAAGCGCATAGCAAGCCATTATTTTTGCGTATTTTAGATTGAAAAGCTGGGGTTGAATATGCTTGAGGCCATACTTGTCGATGACGAAGAAAAAGCGCTGCAAAGCCTTAAATGGGAATTGACAAATTTTTCCGATGACATCGCTGTGGTTGCCTGCTTTACAGACCCTGAAGCAGCCCTGGCCTACCTCCACAAGAACCAGCCCGATTGCCTTTTTCTGGATATTGAAATGCCCACCATGGATGGTTTCCAGTTCATCCAGAAATTGCAGAATAAAGAAGTGGCTGTCGTCATTACCACAGCTTATAACCAGTACGCCATCAAGGCGCTGAAAAACGAGGCCATCGACTACCTGCTCAAACCCATCGATTCTGACGACCTCAGGGAGACCATTGTAAAAATTCGCAAGCACCACGCCCGCAGCCTGACTGCCGAAAAGCTGGAGCGCATCCTGCTCCGGTATAACGCCAGCTCCCCCCAGCGCAAAATCACCCTCAACACAGATGGCAAACTGCTGTTCCTTGACAATGAAGACATTCTCTATGCCGAATCGGACGGGAATTACAGCACAATATACCTGTCAGACGGGCAGAAAATCGTCCTGACTAAAAAATTGAAGGAAGTCGGCGAAATGTTGCCTGCCGATTCCTTTTTCAGGATCCACAATTCCTATATCATTAACCTGAATAAGATCAAAGAATTTCTGAAGACTGATGGATACGTAATCTTGAAATCCAACCATAAAATACCGGTTTCGCGTCAGAAAAAATCAGATTTCCTGGACCTGATTTAAGCCGGTCACCCCTCATGCAGTCTACCTGTTACAAGATCATGATCCTGTTTGGCCTGATGGCCCTGACGCCCCGATTGGCTGCCCAGCCCATCCCTGAAGATTTCCGGCGCATCACCGACAGCCTCATCTCCAAAAGCCCAAAGACCTATCAGGAATTCAATGATGCCCTGCGCCTGTACCAGCAAGACACCGTATTGATGCTCTATTTCGCACGTCAGAGCCAGATTCATGATTTTCAGGATGGCCTGGCTTACTCCCATAACCAATTGGGCGACCAGCTGCAGTATATTTCAGCTTACGACCGGGCCATCCAACAGCATGAAAAGGCTCTGGAGGCCGCTCGAAAAGCAACCAACCTCGAATTGAGAATAATTAGCATGAACAGGCTCGGAGAGGCACACCTGCAAATGGAATCGATCAAGAACTCCTACGACTCCTTCCATGAAGCCCTGAATATGGCCCAGGCCATCTCCGAGCCTCCAGAAGTCATCCTGACCGAGAAAAACAAGGCCCTGACCGGAATCGGCGACATCTATAATTTACTCCGGCAATGGAATTTGGCCATTGAGTATTATGAAGATTCTCTCAAGGACGCCATCCTGACTGGCAATCTGGAGGGGCAGGCCATCAACTACCAGAGAATTGCAGATTGCTATGAGGCACTGGATAAGCTCGATCCGGCAATGCAGTATTACGAAAAGTCGCAGGAGGTAAACAGGATTTTGGGCTCCCGCCGGATCGACATCGTGAATCAAATGGGCAAAGCACATGTGCTGACCCACCAGAATCAGCCAGAGAAAGCGCTGCAATTGCTGGAATCTATCCTGTCGGATACGGAAGCACTGGGCGATCAGGATGTCCGCTCTTCGATATACATCCAATTCGGCTGGATATTTTCCAAACTCGGGGAGTTAAAGACCGCCAAGAGCAACCTGCACAAAGGACTGGCCATTGCCGAAAGCATTCCGCTCTTCAGCAATATCTACCAGGCCAATTTGTGGCTCCACGATGTCTTTAAGGCCGAAGGCGATTATGAAAATGCCCTCGCTTCATTCGAAAAAGCCATATCGGCCCGAAATACATTTTCCAACGACCCAAACAGACGGTATGTAATAGAAACCATTTCGAATGCCGAGGCCGAGAAAAGGGAGATTCAGATCGAAATGCTCGCCAAGGAAAACGAACTGGTCAACATGAAACTGAGGAGAAACCGCACCACCCTGCTGGTCGGGGCCTTGCTGCTGGTCCTCTTTACCCTGATCCTCTACATCCTGTACAGGCAATTCCAGCTCAACAGCGAGAAAAAGGTGCTCACCCTCGAACAGAGCATGCTGCGCAGTCAGATGAACCCGCATTTTCTGTTCAATTCACTCAATTCGATTAAGCTGTACATCATCAACAATGAACAGAAAAATGCCGTTCATTACCTGAATAAATTTTCAAAGCTGGTTCGCAAAATCCTGGAAGCTTCATCCCTTAAGGAAATCCCACTGCAGGAAGAACTGGAAACCGTGGAACTTTATATGAATATTGAAAACATACGGTTTAACAATGAGATAGATTTTGCAGTAGCCATAGACCCCGCCATTAACACCAGCCTGATAAAAATACCCTCCCTTATTTTGCAGCCCTTTCTGGAAAATGCCCTTTGGCACGGTTTGTCGTCTAAGGAAGGGGAGAAGATAATCCGGGTGGAAGTAAAGCAGGCGGGGCGGGGCTATATCGAAATAGGAATCCGGGATAACGGGATTGGCCGTATGGCGTCCGAACGACTTAAGGAAAGTCGGGTTTTAAAACGGAAATCGGTTGGGATTGCCATTACCAAGGAGCGACTGGCCAATTTTTCCAAGGATTTCCACAACAACTACGACGTGTATATGGAAGACCTTTTTGGCCCCGGCGGTGTCCCAGCAGGAACTCAGGTCACTTTACGTATACCTACCGTTTAAAGGACCGGGCCACCTCTTCCAAATCGGCATACCAGGCCTCTCCGAATTTCCGGATCAGCGCTTCTTTGACAAATTTGTAGATTGGGACCTGGAGCTCGGCCCCGAGCTGGCATGCCGGGTCGCAGATTTGCCACTGGTGGTAATTCACGGCAGTAAGCTGCGTGTACTGGCGAATGCGGACCGGGTACAGGTGGCAGGAGACCGGTTTTTTCCAGGATACTGCCCCGGCCCGGTAGGCAGCTTCAATTCCGCAGAGGGCAATGCCCTCCTGATAAATCACATAAGCGCATTCTGCCCCGCCCAGCAAAGGGGTTTCCCATTCCCCGTCCTCGCCCAGCACATAAGTTCCCTGAGCTTCTATAGCAGTCACGCCTTCGGGTCGAAGGAAGGGTTTTACCTTGGGGTAGATGTCGTTTAAAATCTGTATCTCGGCTTCTTCAAGGGGCGCCCCTGCATTGCCGTCTACACAGCAACTGCCCTTGCAAGCCTGCAGGTTGCAGACAAACTCCTTTTCCAGTATCTCTTCAGACACGACTGTTTTGCCAAGCTCAAACATAAGTGCTATTAGTGCAGCAAAGATATTATTTTGAGGTTCACCCGCTATAAAATGAATGTCCTCCCGGCACGGATTTCACAATTCCGCCTACCTTTGCCGAATTAATTCAGATTCCCATGAAACTGAACCTGCGTGAAATCGCCTCGGCTACCATGATTTTGTTCGCTGTAATCGACATTGTCGGGAGCGTACCCATCATCATTGACCTGCGGAATAAGGTGGGGCATATCCAATCAGAAAAAGCATCCATAGTGGCCGCTATCATTATGATCTCCTTCCTGTTCATCGGGGAGGAAATCCTGAATTTGATTGGCATAGACGTAAATTCCTTTGCGGTGGCAGGCTCTTTTGTGCTCTTCTTTCTGGCGATCGAGATGATTCTTGGGGTTACCCTGTACAAGGACGATGCGCCTCAAACCGCAGCAGTTGTGCCCCTGGCCTTTCCGCTTATTGCCGGTGCAGGAACCATGACCTCCCTGCTTTCGCTGCGGGCGGAATACGAAGTGGTCAACATTATCGTGGCCATTATCCTGAATATTATCTTTGTATACCTGGTGTTGAAATCGAGTTACCGGATTGAACGCGTTTTGGGCCAAAGCGGGCTGAGCGTGATCAGAAAGGTCTTCGGGGTTATCCTGATGGCTATTGCGGTCAAGTTATTTGCCACCAACATCCACGGCCTGTTTTAGGCGGCGGTTCTAAAAATAGCGCACGATGAACAAAATTCTCCTGACGGTATTCCTGGTGATTGCCCTGGCCCTGATAGCCTACAACGCCACAAAGCTGAACTTCCAACACCCCCTGGCAGGCGACAGCCTTGTTGCCCTGATCGGGATCGTTGCATCGCTTTGCGCCGTGGTGCTGCTGCTCATTTACAACACCTCCAAAAGAATCCAGAAAAAACTGGACGAAGAATAATTGCGTCAGTCCTCGGAATCGCCTGGAACCAGCGTGGGCGTGTCCATTTCAAGTACCTTTTGCAGCACGGAGTCGGTGGGCCCGAGAATTCGGGCTTTGAGATCGGGAGAAAATAACTGCTCGGCGATAGCAGCCTTTATGTGGGTCTTGAGCAGGGCTTCGTACTCGTAGAAATTCATGTTGAAACGAAAACGAGACAAATAGGACATGAGCCGGTCGAAAAGGATGTCGTCTACCTCGTATTCTTCATAAAACCGCATGGCATCATAGCCGGCGTATTGAGAGCGGTCGGCCTCCAGGTGTTCGAAAGCAAAGCGGGAAAAATAGCCCCGGCTGTCCAGGGCCGAAATGGCTTCTTCCTCATTGCTGTCAATAGGCACAAAAATATCCGGGATGATGCCCCCGCCCCCATAGACCACCTTTCCACCAGGGGTGGTGAACTTCAGGGAATCGGCTACTTTGATGCTGTCTCCCGAGGCCAGTTCGCCGTTGTGATACCGCTGCACGAACTCCTCGTAATAGTCGTGAGTCCCATTCTTGTAAGAGCGTTGAATGGACCGTCCCGAGGGCGTATAATAACGCGATACCGTGAGCCTGACAGCCGAGCCGTCACCCAGATCCATCTCGCGTTGCACAAGCCCTTTCCCAAATGACCTGCGACCGACAATGGTGCCAATATCGTTGTCTTGCAGGGCACCCGCGATAATTTCTGAAGCCGAGGCTGAGCGTTCGTTGATGAGTACGTACACCGGTTTGTTCTCAAACCGACCCCGCGCAGTGGCATAGGTAGAGTCGGTTTGGCCCTTTTTGTTCCGGGTAAACAAGATCAGCTTTCCCTTGGGAAGGAAGGCATCTGCAATCTGTTCGGCTACATTCAGGTACCCGCCGGGGTTGTCCCTCAGGTCGAGGGTCAGCTTTTTGGCCCCCTGCCCCACCAGCTCCCTGAGGGCCTGGTCAAATTCATCGAAGGTGGTTTCGGCAAAGCGATTCATCCTGATGTAACCCATCTCGGGGGTAAGCATGTAATGGGCGTCTACGCTGCGAATCGGCACCCGGTCGCGCTGCAGCAGCACCTCAAAGGTGCGACCGTCCGATTTGCGGTAAACCGTCAGCTTTACCGTAGACCCCTCCAATCCCTTAAGGCGGGAAACGATTTCCTCGTCGGGCAGGTTGCGGCCGAAAAGCGTGTCGCCGTCAGCCATCAGAATTTTATCCCCGGGCAACAGGCCGGCCCGCTCGCTGGGGCCGCCTTCAATGGTGCGCGTAATGGAAATGGTGTCGAGGTTGTTATAGAAATTTACGCCTATGCCGACAAAATCACCTTTCATGTTTTCGGCTACACGCTTCATTTCCGATTTGGGAATATAGACCGAATGCGGATCGAGCTTGTCGAGGATATTGTTTACGGTTACATCCACAATGCTGTCGGTGTCGACCTCATCTACATATTCATAGTCGATGTAGTCGATAAGCCGATTCAGCTTGTCTTTTTTGGAATTGGTGGTGAACAGCCTTTCGGGGGTGTCGTTGAAGTTCAATTTACCCCCTACAAAGATGCCCAGGGCCAGGGCAAAGGCCACCACGACGGGTCCTATGTAGTAACTCTTTTTCAATCAATCGACATTTAAGGTCATCGCATCATCAATCGTCGGCATATAGTCGAGTTGTACCCCCGCACGCTCCAGGAACTCCAGGCCAGAGTCATCTTTATATTCCTTTTGGTATACTACCCGCTTAATCCCAGACTGGTGAATGAGCTTGCTGCATTCCCGACAGGGGGAAAGGGTAATATACAGGGTGGCCCCTTCACACGATTGGGTGGACGAGGCAACCTTGGAAATCGCATTGGCTTCAGCATGAAGAACATACCACTTGGTATATCCGTCTTCGTCTTCGCACGCGTTTTCAAAGCCGGTGGGCGTGCCGTTGAACCCGTCCGAAATAATCATCCGGTCTTTTACGATAATGGCTCCCACCTTTTTCCGGTGGCAATGCGAGAGCTGCCCCCATTCGAGAGCCATTCGCAGGTAGGCCCGGTCGTACCGTTCTTGTTTCTTCTTTTTCAACTCTCTATGCTAAACGCGGCAAGGCGCCCGTTTCGTACGGGCATGCACGAATATACCGGCTTTTGGGTGGCCCTACAACCCCTCCCTGGTTAATTTTAAGTGAAAACTAGGCCGGCCAGGCCCGTATCATCAGCAGAGCAGAGATCGCAATAATGAGCCAACTGGCCACCCGAATAAACCAGATACGGGAAACACCCAGCTTTTCGACAACCAGGTAAGAAAGGCTTATTACAAATAACAAGACCAGCAACTGCGCCCCTTCGATACCCAGTGCAAACCCGAACAATGGTCCGTTTTTCTCATTTTCCCCGCTCATGAGCATGCGGAAGTAATTGGAAAAACCAAGGCCGTGTATCAGCCCGAACAAGCCGGTCGATAGCAGGTGTATATTGAATGCCGCCCCCGGATCGACCCCCTTGCGGGCCAGGAACAGGTCGAATACCGCAGTCAGCAAGATGGTGATAGGGATGAGGAACTCCACAATGCCCGCATTGAACGCAACTACATCGTAAGCCGCCAGGGCCAGCGATAAACAATGCGCCACGGTAAACAAAGTGGCCAGCCAGAAGACCCGGCGCCAGTTCTGAAAACCAAAGGGGAGTGCCAGGGCAATCAGGAACAAAACATGGTCGTACCCGTGCCAATCCATGACATGGAAAAACCCCAGTTCGCCGTAAAAACCAAAATTCTGCATACGGGTATGTTTAAAAGCGGGGAATTACAAGCCCCGCTCCTTTTGAATTTGTTCGTAAGCCAGTTGTACCTGCTTGAACTTCTCCTCGGCGCCTTTCCTTATGGCTTCATCTTCTGTGTTTACCCGGTCGGGATGGTATTTCTTCGCCATATTACGGTAGGCTTTTTTAACCTCTTCATTTGAAACCGATCGGTCGATTTCCAGAATGGTATAAGCTGTATCGGCCGACCGAACAAACATGGCACGGATACTCTCAAAGTCGGTTGCCCCCAGCCGGAGGTATCCGGCGATCTCGCGCAGCTTTTCCATTTCGGCAGGGCTCACCTGCCCGTCGGCCTGGGCAATGCCGAACAGGAAATGTACCAGCTGCAAGCGCACTTCATAACGGGTGCGCTGGTTCATATAGGCACATATGCGATCGGCAGCTATCTCCCTTTTTTTGATAACCTCGTTAAAGGTCCGGAAGATGGCGTTGGCCTTGTCTTTCCCATAGGTGCTCAAAAAATACTGCCTCACATAGTCGAGCTCCTGTTGGGTTACCTGCCCGTCTGCCTTGATGACGATGGAGCAGAGCGAGAGCAGGTTGAGCTCAAAATCTGCCGGGCTTACCTCCGAGCGTGTGGAACCGGAAAATACAGACCCGCCTTTGGAACCCAATCCTTCGGCCAGGCTGCCCAAAAAGAACCCAAGAATGGCGCCGGGCAAGCGAAAAAACATATACCCGAGTATGGCTCCGAACCATTTTAGCATGTCCCGAAAATTTTGCCAAATATAGGGCTTTGACCCCGATTCACCCCTTCGTTTGACTGCTGGTTGCAATGCCATGGAATACTCCCTGCTATTTTATACCTTTGTCCCTGCCCAAATAAAACAGCAAACTATGTACCCAGCAGAACTAGTAAAGCCCATGAGGCAAGATCTCGCCTCAGCCGGATTCGAAGAGCTCTTCACCCCCGAATCGGTTCAGGATGCCATAAATCAGTCCGGCACCGTATTGGTAGTCGTCAATTCGGTCTGCGGCTGTGCCGCAGCCAATGCGCGCCCGGCAGCGAAGCTCAGCCTCCGCAACGACAAAACGCCAGATCGACTGGTTACCGTCTTCGCAGGGGTAGACCGGGAGGCCGTAGATGCAGCCCGCAGCCTCATGATCCCGTTTCCGCCCTCCTCACCCAGCATGGGCCTGTTTAAAGACGGAGAACTGGTGCACATGATCGAACGCCACCACATTGAAGGACGCCCGGCCGAGGTAATTGCCGACAACCTGATGGCGGCCTATGATGAGTTTTGTGAGTAACCCTCCGGAATTAACTTTTTAAAAACCGCCGTTGCCCGGTGGTTTTTTATTTTTGAGGCATGACCAAACTTCTGGCCTATCCGCTTACCGTACTCTACCTGCTTTGCTTCGGCCTGGTGCTGGTGGTATTCCACCCGGTGCAATGGCTTTGCCTGAACCTCTTCGGTTATGAGGCCCACAAGAAGAGCGTGAGCCTGCTCAATTTGTGCATCATGCGCACTACGCATATCCTGGGTACCCGCTACAGCATCGAGTACCCCGAAAACATGCCGGAAAAAGGCCCGCTCATTATTGTGACCAACCACCAGAGCATGTATGATATTCCGCCCCTGATCTGGTACCTGCGCAAATACCACCCCAAGTTTGTCAGTAAAATGGAATTGGGAAGGGGTATACCCAGCGTTTCGTACAACCTGAGGCACGGCGGGTCGGCCCTGATTAACCGCAAAGACCGCAAACAGGCCCGGGCCGAGTTGGTGCGCCTGGGGCAGTACATACAGCAGACCGGCCGCAGCGCCGTTATCTTTCCGGAAGGGACCCGTTCGCGTACCGGAGCGCCCAAGCCCTTCAAGACATTCGGGCTGGAGGTAATGATGGAACACGCCCCCGATGCGCAGCTGCTGCCCATCAGCATCAACCATTCCTGGCAAATGTTCCGGTACGGCAAATTCCCTAATGGCCTGGGCAACCACATCCGCTTTAAAGTGCACCCGCCCATTCCGGTGACTCCCCTGGAGGATGGGAAGCTGGAAAGGATGGAAAACCTCATCGTCTCACACCTAGACCCTTCGGCATGACCGATTCCGAACTTGTTGAAAAAACCATTGCTTTTGTCAGGGAAGAACTCGCACAGGCCGAAGGCGGGCACGACTGGTTCCACATTGAAAGGGTCTTCAAAAACACCTTGCTCATTGCAAAAGACGAACCGGTAGACGTACTGGTGGTGAGTCTGGCCGCCCTGCTTCACGACATAGCCGATCCGAAATTCCACGGCGGAGATGAGGAAATAGGCCCCCGGAAAGCGGCTTCCTTCATGAAATCGCTCGGCATACGGGCCGAGGTTCACAGCCATGTGGTGGATATTGTCAGGCGGATGTCTTTCAAAAATACCCTGGAAGGCAATGCCGGAAAGGAATCGAGGGAGTTGCAGGTGGTACGCGACGCCGACCGGCTCGATGCCATGGGGGCCATTGGCATCGCCCGGGCCTTCAATTTCGGGGGCCATAAGGGGCGGCCGCTCTACGACCCGGAAGTAGCTCCGAGGGTTGGCATGACCAAGGCCGACTACAAGAAATCGAATGGCCCCACCCTAAACCATTTCTACGAAAAACTCCTGCTTCTAAAAGACCTCATGCATACCGAAACCGGGAAACGACTGGCGGCCGGCCGCCATGCCTTTATGCTGGAATACCTCGAGGCCTTTTACGCCGAATGGAGCGGCCGGGCCTGAGGCTATAGGGCAGTTTATTCCCGCCTTGGCCAGATGGGAATAAAACATAGTTTTCGTATCTTCCATGCGTACCTAAAAAACCAATAAACCATGGAACGCAGATCCTTCCTGAAAAACACCGCGGCCGCTTCAGCGGCTTTTAGCATTGTCCCTTCTTATGTGCTGGGCCGGGGCCACACCCCCCCCAGCGACACCCTTTATGTGGCAGCGTTTGGAGTAGGGGGCAGGGGCGCCAGCGTAATGGAAGGCCTCGATGCCACCGCAAAGGTAAAATATGTGGCATTTTGCGACGTGGACGACCGCCGCGCCGCGGCGACCTACCGAAAATACCCCGACGTAAAACGCTACAAAGACTTCCGGGAAGTATTTCAGAAACACCTCAAGGAAATCGATGCCATTATGGTGGCCAGCCCGGATCATACCCACGCGGCCATTGCCCTGCCTTTTATGCGTGAGAAAAAACACGCCTATGTTGAAAAGCCCCTGACCCATAATATAGCCGAGGCCCGACTGATGACCCAGGTTGCCAGAGAAATGGGCATCGTTACCCAGATGGGAAACCAGGGTGCTTCGAGTGACGGCAGCCGGGAGGCAAGGGAATGGATCGAATCGGGCATTATCGGGAAAGTGCAAAAGGTCGATTGCTGGACCAACCGCCCCGTATGGCCACAGGGGGTGCCCCTGCCCATGGGGAAAGATCGTATTCCCAAAGAGCTCGACTGGGACCTCTGGCTGGGGCCGGCCGCCATGCGCGATTACAACGACGCCTACCTGCCCTTCAAGTGGCGCGGGTGGTGGGATTTTGGCACCGGCGCCCTGGGCGACATGGGCTGCCACATCATGGAAACGCCCTTCAGCGTGCTCGACCTGGGCTATCCGACCGAGGCCGAGGCCAGCTGCACCACCAACTGGGTGGGCGATTTCGTAGAAGCCGACTACGGCGCTTCCTGCCCCTCCTCATCCATTATCCACCTGAAATTCGATACAGAGGCACACGGCCCCATCGAACTGAACTGGTACGACGGGGGCCTGAAACCCGATTTGCCAGACGAACTAAAAGACGGAGAGAGTATTGGCGACAACGGCGGCGGCAGCGTGTTTTACGGCTCCCGGGGAATCCTGGTTTGCGACACCTATTCCCGCAACGCGCGCCTGCTTCCCTCTGAATTGATGGGCATGATGAACAAGCCAGCCCCCACCCTGCCCCGCGTGGAAGGAAGCACGGGCGGCCACCAGCGCAATTGGGTGGAAGCCTGCCTGAACGGGGGCACAACCTCTTCAGACTTCTCCAAGGCAGGAAAGCTAACCGAAGCCGTGCTTATGGGCAACCTGGCCATCCGCTCCTACCAGTACAAAGTCAGGAAGTTCAACGAACAGTACAACCGGGAGTATTTTGAATATCCCGGTCGCCAGAAAATTCAATGGGATGGCGCCAACATGCGGGTCACCAACTTTGAGAAGGCGAACGACTGGGTGAACGGCAGTTACCGCCAGGGCTGGGAACTGGGATAGTCGCCCATCAGAAAAGCCGCCACTGCCCGTTCTTGAACTGGGCGTGCAGTTCGGTATTCAAGGCCGGAAATTCGCGCCCTTCAAAATAGCGCTTTCGCGCCAGCCGAGCCATTTGATGCAGGTGGCTGGCAACTGCGCCATCACCCTTCATCCGCGCTCCGAAGCGGCTGTCGTTGAGCTGCCCACCATGGCATGCCCTGATTTGTGACAGGACTTTGGCTGCCTTCCCGGGCATGGCCTTTTCAAGCCATTCTGTGAAAAGGTCGCCGATAGCGCCATTTAGCCTTACCAGGGTAAATCCGAACGACCTGGCCCCGCAGGCTGCCACTTCGCGGGCCAGGTTCATAAGTTCGTCGCTGTTGATCCCCGGGATTATAGGGGCCAACATGGCATTTACCGGAATGCCTTCCTCCGATAATACCCGTATCGCATTCAGCCGCTTGGCCGTACTTGCCGTACGGGGCTCCAGCAGCAGGCGCGTCTCTTCCCTCAGGGTGGTTACCGAAACATGGACCCCCACCAACCCCTCCCGGTTTAGTGCCGCCAGTAGGTCGAGGTCGCGTAAGATCAATGCGTTCTTGGTGATGATGCCCACGGGATGGCGGTATTTCAGGAATACTTCCAGACAGGCCCGGGTAATGCGGAAGTGTCTTTCGGCCGGCTGGTAGCAATCCGTATTCCCCGAAAGCACTATGGGGACCGCTTTCCAACTCGCTTTTTTAAGATGCTCCTCGAGCAGCCGGGGAGCGTCTTCCTTTACCAAAATGCGGGTCTCGAAGTCAAGGCCGGGGTCAAACCCCCAATATTCGTGGGTATTGCGTGCATAACAGTACACGCAGCCGTGTTCGCACCCCTGGTACGGATTCATGCTGTACGACATGCCGACATCTGGGCTCGTTATTTTATTGACGATGGTTTTCGGGTGTATTTTCAGAAACCGGGTGCGTTCCTTGTCTTCTTCGCCGCTGACAATAAGGTGATCCTGGAATTCCCCAAGGGATTCGTGCCGAAGTTTTTCAAATCGGTTGGGCTTGTGGCTTTGGGCGCCCCGGCCGCGCCGGAGGTCTGAGGGTGAGGAAGACACGAAATATGGATTTAATCCAAATATATGGATTTAATCCAGTTTGATTTGTTAAACTTTCGAAGGAAAGAGGTGCGATGGTCAGCCCTGGATGTGCACCGAGACCAATTGTTTTTTGCTGCCCCGTTTGGCGTAGAAGTACAGGGTATCATCACCCTCACTCAGCAATGGCTTGGAAACCATAAGCGGCAGGCGGGCTTCTTCCTGGCCAATAATCTTTTCATAACTCAATTGGCCCTGGGCGTCTAGCCTTATCAGGAAGACGTTCCGGTTGCGGCCCAGCCCCTGCCTGAAGATGAGTCGTTCGTTGTTGAGCAGTTGCGGGTTGTCTGCAGCAGTACAGATAAAGAAATAGGTACTGCCATTTTTGGTATAGGCGCTGTAGGAGGCGTAATCGCCGTCGCCCTGAGTTACCTCGGTCTTATTGATGTTTCGGGCCCATACCAGGTTGCCCTGCGGGTCGAGCTTCACGCTGACGATGTCGTTGTAATGAAAGCGTTCAATGGCCACCCGCCCACCACTGGCGTTGGACTGGATGCTGTTGGTAACGAAGTATTCTTCCGCGTTAAAGAGCAGGGAGTCGTCGTCGGTAAAACTGACTTCCTTAAAGACGAGGTTCTTGACCACTTTTTCTTCTTCCGTGCCGAATTTGTCAAACATGAATTGCTCGGAGAAGGGGTTGAATTTATGCCGGATCGCTTTCAGGCTCACCGGGTCTACTTCCAGATATTCCAGGCCATTGTACCGGCTGTCTTTCCGGTCGGCGTAAAACCCAACGCAGAATAGCCTGCCCTTGTACCAGATCGGATTGAGCGCTTCGGAATACATCCCGTCTATATCGTAGCTGGCCGTTGCGGCGCCCGCACGGGTAAGCTTTACCAGTTCGTATTGGAATTTGCGCTCCTCGGCCTTAAACCTCCGCTTGATGAAATAGGCCTTGCCCACCAGGTAGGCTGCTGAGAGGTCAGGCGCCATCTCCAGGGCTTCGAAGGCGTAGTTTTTATCTTCAATTTCCGATGAAAAGTCTACATCCATCAGGGGCTGGAAACTGTAATTGTACACCAGAATGCGGTGGCGGTTGTCTTTTCCTTTTTTGTAATGCAGGCTTACCGCAAATGCCTTTTTGTCGCGGTCAAAGAGCACGGTGGTGCTGAACCCGGAATTGAAATCGCGGTTGTGGTAATTCTTGTCAAGCGGCTTGTCGACATAAACCGAAGGTATTTCAAGCAGCTCCTTGCTGGTAAACCGGTAGTCGCCCACCGGGCTTTGGTGGATCGTGTATATGTAACTCAGCCGTTCAGTATCGTACTGCAGAAACAGGAGGTATAGTTGCCCGTTGGCCACAAACCCGTCGACCAGATCGGCCCCGTTGAATTTGTAGTTGTATTCATCCAACAGTTCAAGCTGGTCGTTATACCGCTCTATCAAATAGCCCTTTGGATGGAGGATTATCCCCTGATAATAAGACCGGACGAGCAGCTTGGTGCCCGAAGCCGCTTCGGAGAAGGTTGCCAGGTTGGAATACCTATACCGGTCGTTATATTTTTCGCCGAAGCGATATTCCACAGGCATTTGCTGGGCCTGCAAACAGCAGGCGAGCAGCAGACAGCCCAGCATCCATAGGTTACGCGCCATAAGCAGCTCATTTGGGATTACTTGCCGGGAAACTCGGGCCTGCGTTTTTCGAGGAAGGCCGTGGTGCCTTCCCTGAAATCAGCGGTGGAGAAACAATCTCCAAAGGCCTGAATTTCGGCCTGGTATCCGGTTTCGTTACTCCTAAAACCCGCATTTACGGCTTTTATTGCATGGAGCAGGGCTACCGGGGAGTTTTTTGCGATCTTCTCAGCCAGCTTCAGGCAAAACCCTTCCAGGTCTTCGAGGGCGGTCACGTAATTGACCAGCCCATATTCGAGGGCCTTCTCGGCCTCTATCATTCCCCCGGTAAGAATCATTTCCAGGGCCCGGCCTTTGCCGACAAGCTGCGGCAGGCGCTGGGTTCCCCCATACCCGGGGATTACGCCCAGGGACACCTCGGGAAGGCCCATACGGGCATTGTGGCTGGCCACTCTGAAATGGCAGGCCATGGCCAGTTCGAGGCCCCCGCCCAGGGCAAAACCGTTTACCGCGGCGATAACCGGTGTGCCCAGGTTCTCGATGAAATCAAAAAGGGTTTCCTGCCCGTGCGCGGCCAGCTGACGGCCCTGCTTGGAATTGAAGCCGGCAAATTCGGCAATATCGGCCCCGGCCACAAAAGCTTTGGGGCCGCTCCCCCTCAGCACGATGGCTTTGATCCGGGGGTCGGCATCGAGATCTTCCAGGGCTGCATGAAGCTCTTCAATGGTCAGGCGGTTCAGCGCATTGAGCTTGTTGGGCCTGTCAACAAAGACCAGGGCTACCGGTTCTTTCCGTGTGACGAGTACGTTTTCAAATTTCATAGGTCTGCTGTGTTTTGTTCAGTTGCTAGTTTGGGTAGGCGTACGGTAAACACCGAGCCTTTTCCTGGCTGGGAACTCAGGTCGATACGGCCCTGACAGGTTTCGACAATGGTCTTCACCATCCCCAGGCCCAGACCCATCCCACTCGACTTTGTAGTGAACTTGGGTTCGAAAATCTTCTCGAGGTTGGCCTGATCTATTCCGGTACCGTTGTCGGCCACCATAATCTTGACCCACTTGCCTTCGGAAGCAACCGACACCACAATGCGGGGCTCGGCCACTTCAGGCACCGCCTGAATGGCATTCTTCACCAGGTTGGTTACCACGCGTATCAGTTGGGTACGGTCCATTTTGGCAATTATATCGGATTCCTCTCCCATAAAGTGGATATAGGGCTCATTGAAAATATCGAGGGCCAGCTTCACCACTTTGGTCACGTTCAGGTTTTCGTTCTGCTGTGCAGGCATCTCCGCGAAATTGGAAAAGGCCGAGGCGATGCTGCTGAGGGTGTCGATTTGCTGAATCAGGGTGTTGGCAAATTCGCGCACCTTCGGCAGGGCCTCGGGGTCTGCGGGGTCAAATTTGCGCTCGAAGCTCTGTACGCTTAAGCGCATAGGGGTAAGCGGGTTCTTGATTTCGTGGGCCACCTGCTTGGCCATCTCGCGCCAGGCCTGTTCCCGTTCGCTGCGGGCCAGTTTGGCGGCGCTGAGCTCCAGCTCGTCGATCATGCTGTTATAGGAATCTATCAGATGGGAAATCTCCTCACTGGGGTCTTCCAGCAATATTTTCTCGTTGGTACGGGCAAGACGGGTTTGGGTGAGTTTGTCTGATATGGTTTGCAACGACCTGGTAATGTACTTGGAGATAAAATAGGCCAGGGCAATGGCGCTTAGCAACATGAGCAGGTACACCGCCCCCAGGCGCATCAGGAATTGCCTGAGTTCGGCATCGTAAAAGGAATTCTCCTCAAAATACGGAAGGTTGAGAATTCCGATAGGCTTAAAACGGTTGTCGAGTATATAGGTATACGACGCCTGGTAGGTATCGCCGGCAGCCTCAGAAGCCTCCACGAATCTTTTTTCAAGGCCCGATTGCAGCTCATTGAGGATATGGGGTTCCAAACATAGGGAAATGGAATCGTTGTCGAATTTGGGGCGCGAACTCTTGATGAGCTGCCCTTCCAGGTCGTAAATGTTGAAATTCGCATCTTCGATGATGGCGATACGGTAAATTTCATCTTTGAAGATCAGGCTCAGGTTGTCGGTGGTTACCGGGTAGGTGGTGCGCTGCAGGGCAAAGGTGATGGCCTGTTTGATCTGGTCTTCCTTGCGAACCAGGCGGTCTTGGTGATAATCCTTGGCCTGTTCGCGATACTGATACACGGTAACCCCGGCAATCAGCACCGATGCAACGAGCACCAGCAGGATCATGGAAAAGAAGATCCTGGAGCGTAAAGACATTTTTGTGAACAAACAGCGGTGGTTTACCCGTAAAGATAGCAATAATCACACCAAAATTGCGCGGGGGAGCTCCCCCGCCCAGGCACCTTTAAGGCCGGCCTTCTTCCCTTTCCCTTACGCGCTTGTAGACCCTGATGCCGATCATGATAAGGGCCGCCAGGCCAATCATGCCAACCAGGCCGTACACCCAGTCAAAGGTGGTTTTCAAGATGGCCAGGAATACCACCGCAAACAAGATCATGGTGGCCCCTTCGTTCCATATCCGCATAAAGTGGGAGGTGTAGGTGTAATCTTCCCGCTGGAATTTCAGAAACATGCGGTGCATGGCCAGGTGGTAGACCCAGAGCAGAACCACAAAACCGATCTTGATAAGCATCCAGGCCTGTTGCAGCCACTCCGGCATCAGGACGAGGAGCCAGATCGCGGTAAGGGTGCAGAGTATTGCCGAAGGCCAGGTAATGATATTCCACAACCGGCGCTCCATGATGCGGAACTGCCCGGCCAGCACCCCGGCATCGGGCTGAGGCTTGTCACGCGACTCAATGTGGTAAATGAACAAACGGGGCATGTAGAACAACCCCGCAAACCAGGTAACGACAAAAATAAGGTGAAGCGACTTCACGAAATTATAAGGGTCTGACATGCTGCGCAATTTAGTCCCGGCCCTGCGGGGTTGGTTCACCGGCAAATTACTGTTTTTTTTTGCGGATTACCCCGGTGCCTTTTAAAAAACACCCCTGTCCCTGCCCAGGCGCCAGGCTTGCAAGAGCCCATAGGTTGCTACAGCCGGAAGCAACCAGCCCAGCCCCTGTGCATGAAGCGGGATAACCCTCCGGGACCAGTCGCCAAACCAATCGGCGCCCAGGCTCTGCAGGAAATCGGGTAGGCTGAAGAGCAGGGTTACCCCAACCACAGCCCGAAAAACAGAAGGCGGGGTCCACCACAATGGCACTGCGTTCATGGCTATCAAAATAATCGTTAGGGGGTAGATGAGCATGAGCGCCGGCAGTGCAATGGCAATGATCCATTCTACTGAACCCTGCCCCATTACCGCCCCGAGCAGGCAGCCTGCCAGAGCGGTAAGCCTATATGCCTGCTCCGATTCGCCAAAACGCGTTTTCACAAAATCGGCAGTACCGGTCACAATGCCAACGGCCGTGGTAAAGCAAGCCAGGGCAATGAGTACGCTTAGCAAATAGGTGCCGCCCTGCCCCAGGGCCCGGGTACTCATCTGCCCCAGCAATCCGGTGCGGGAAATGGCCGGGTCGGCCAGGCCATCCATGAAGGCGCCGCAGGCCATAAGCCCTGCGTAGAGCACCAGGAGGGAAATACCGGCTATTTGCCCGGCCCCGGTTACCGCGCGAAAGCGTTGGCCGGCCGAAAGGTTGGGTTGTTGCAGCCTCAGGGAAATCAGGATGACCCCCCCCACCACTACTGCCCCTATGGCGTCGAACGTCTGGTAGCCCTCCATGATTCCGGCACCCAGGGGAGCCCCCAGCTGAGGTATGCCCGCCTCAGCAGGCGGCGCCCACAAGAGGTTACCCAGCAACAGGACGAGCACCAGCAAAATAGCCGGGGTAAGCCATTTGCCAATTAGGTCGCTTAAGCGTGAGCGGTTTATCGCAATCGCAAATACTGCTCCAAAATACACCAGGCTGGTAAGCCATGGCGCCACATCAAAATAGGGGGCGATCGCCATTTCGTGGGTTACCGATGCCGTGCGGGGAGCAGGCAACGAAAGCGAGATCGCGTATACCAGCAGGCAGTAGACCAGGCTGAAGAACGGGGAGACCTTGCGGGCGAAATCGAACATGCTTCCCTGCAGGCGGGCATGGGCAAGTATCCCCAGCATGGGAATGGCCACCGCCGAGAAACAGAACCCGAGCATTGCCAGCCACCAGAACGACCCTGCCCGCAAACCGAGATGAGGAGGAAGAATCAGGTTGCCAGCCCCGAAAAAAAGGGAAAAGAGCGTAAAACCAAGGACCCAGATTTGGCGTTTTTTCATTACGTTGCAGACCCCACAAGGCTATGGCCTGGTAGCGGGCAGACAAGGCAATTTAGCCCTTGCCCGAGTGCCTGATTTAAGTCTTTTGTCGAAAATAATTAAAAAATCATCCGAAAGAGCCAATAAACTCGTAAACAGAATCGTTGTGGATTGTAGCAACCCTGAATCCATTTGATCCTGAACTGAAATTAAGTAACGCCCCCGAAGGTTCCAGCCCCACAAAAAGGAACCTGCCCGAGCCCCAAAACCTACTTTTATGAAGAAGCTCTTCTGCTCTGTCTTCGGCCATCACTTCGCCGTCAGCAAAAAAGTGACCTCGCACATCAAGGAATATTCCTGCGTACACTGCGGCAAACAGGTTACCACCGATGTTAGCGGCAACTTGTCTAACCTGACTCCGCAGCTTCGCGAAATCAACGATACCCTGGCGAACATTTACCAGAAAAGGCACGCCTCTGCTCCCCAGCAGCAGGTAGCCTGAACTACTCAGCCGGGTCAAAGGCATTCCAGCCCCGCGCCTGCAAGGGCAATTGCTGCCCGCCCCGCGTGATTAGCATCGCGCCAGATTCCTTTTGAGCCATGTGGCCGATAACGGTCAGGTTAGGGTTCCCTTTAATTTTTGAATAGTCTTCCTGCCCGATCGTAAAAAGCAGTTCATAATCTTCACCTCCTCCCAATGCCACGGTGGTACTGTCGAGATTAAATTCCTCGCAGGCCGCAATCAACGTTGGGTCCAAGGGTATTTTTTCTTCGTACAACACGCAGCCTGTCTGGCTGGCCCCACAAAGGTGCAGTATTTCAGAGGAGAGGCCGTCGCTGATATCTATCATGGCTGTTGGCTGCACCTGCAAGGATTCCAGCAGGGCTATCACATCTTTGCGGGCCTCGGGCTTCAGCTGGCGTTCCACCAGATACGCATAGGGGTCCAGATCGGGCTGGTGGCGCGGGTTTACCTTAAACACTTCCTGTTCACGCCTCAGCACCTGGAGGCCCATGTATGCCCCGCCCAGATCCCCGCTTACCACGAGCAGGTCGTTGGGCCGGGCCCCGCTGCGCTGCACTGCCTTGCCTGGTTCGCCCTGCCCGATTACCGTTATGCTGATTATCATCCCTTTGGTCGAGGAAGTGGTGTCGCCCCCCACCACATCTACCCCGTAGACCTCGCTGGCCAGGGCAATGCCCGAGTAGAGCTCTTCCAGAGCCTCTAGCGGGAAGCGGTTCGAAACAGCCAGGGATATGGTTACCTGGGTGGGCTCCATCTTCATGGCGTAGATATCGCTGAGGTTCACCACCACCGCCTTATAGCCTAAATGCTTGAGCGGGGTATACCCCAGATCGAAATGCACACCCTCTACCAACATGTCGGTGCTCAGGGCGACCTCCTTCTCTGCAAAGCGGAGCAGGGCGGCGTCGTCTCCGATCCCTTTGAGGGTAGACGGCTGGGTTATTTTCAGGTGACGGCTGAGGTGGCGGATCAGGCCGAATTCGCCCAGCTGCTCCAGGGCGGTTTTGTCGGATTCTCTGTTTTCTAGCATAGGGCAAAAGTACAGCCTAATGCGGTTTGGACACAGGAATTTTTACCGGTAATGCCCCGGGCGTGGTCCAAACCACTCCCGTATAAGAAAAGCAAATAGGCCGATTCGTTATATTAATGTTATCAATTGCACAAAAACCGGCCTTAGGTACTATATTTGTGTGCTATTTAGAATAAATCCAAATTTAGAATGATCAAGGTATCCGATTCCGCCCGTCAAAAGGTGGTGACCCTCATGCAAGAGGAAGGCTACGACGCACAGAACGATTACGTTCGGGTGGGCGTCAAGAGTGGCGGGTGCAGTGGTTTGTCTTACGAATTGCGTTTCGACAGGGAGGTGAGTGAAGCCGACAAGGTTTTCGAAGACAATACGGTGCGCATTATCGTCGACAAGAAGAGCTTTCTTTATCTGGTGGGCACCACACTGGAATTTTCAGGAGGCCTCAACGGCAAGGGATTTGTTTTCAACAACCCCAACGCCCAGCGCACCTGTGGTTGCGGGGAGAGCTTCTCCCTGTAGCATCCCCCCTTGATGGGAATAAACGAGACTTAGAAGAACCATGGCTTATACCGAAGAGGAATTAAAAAAAGAACTGGAAACCAAGGAATACGAGTATGGTTTCTATACGGATATCGAATCGGAGACCTTTCCCAAAGGGCTCAACGAGGAGGTCGTCATAGCCATTTCCAAAAAGAAGGAAGAGCCCGAATGGATGACCCAATGGCGTCTCGAGTCGTTCAGGATCTGGCAGGAAATGACCGAGCCCGACTGGGCCAATGTCAGGTATAAAAAGCCCGACTTTCAAGGCATTTCCTATTACTCGGCCCCCAACAAGAAACCGAAATACGACAGTCTTGACGAGGTAGACCCCGAACTGCTCGAAACCTTCCAAAAACTGGGTATCCCCATGGAGGAGCAGAAAAAGCTGGCCGGGGTTGCCGTAGACTTTGTGATGGATTCCGTTTCGGTGGCCACCACCTTTAAAAAGACCCTGGCCGAGAAGGGGATTATCTTCTGCTCGATTTCGGAAGCCCTCAGGGAACACCCGGAATTAGTACGGAAATACCTGGGCACGGTGGTGCCCCAGAGAGACAATTTCTATGCCGCCCTGAATTCGGCCGTCTTTTCAGACGGGTCGTTCTGCTACATCCCCAAGGGGGTGCGCTGCCCTATGGAACTTTCGACCTATTTCCGAATCAACCAGGCCGGCACGGGCCAATTTGAAAGAACCCTGGTGGTTGCCGACGAAGGCAGCTACGTGAGCTACCTGGAAGGCTGTACCGCCCCTTCCCGGGACGAAAACCAGCTGCACGCCGCCGTGGTGGAACTCATCGCCCTGGATGGGGCCGAGATCAAATATTCGACAGTACAGAACTGGTTTCCGGGCGATAAGGAAGGCAGGGGCGGAGTGTACAACTTCGTGACCAAGCGCGGGCTTTGCGAACGCAATGCCAAGATTTCCTGGACCCAGGTAGAGACAGGTTCGGCCGTAACCTGGAAGTATCCTTCCTGCGTGCTGAAAGGCGACAACTCCATCGGAGAATTCTATTCCATCGCCGTAACCAACAACTATCAGCAGGCCGACACGGGCACCAAGATGATTCACCTGGGCAAAAACACCCGAAGCACTATCATCTCCAAGGGTATTTCGGCAGGACGGTCGCAGAACAGCTACAGGGGGCTGGTACAGGTAGGCAGCCGGGCCGCCAACGCCCGTAATTTCTCCCAATGCGATTCCCTGCTCATGGGGAACGAGTGCGGGGCACATACCTTCCCCTATATCGAGGTTAAAAACCCTACTGCCCAGATCGAGCACGAAGCCACCACCAGCAAGATCGGGGAAGACCAGATCTTCTATTGCAACCAGCGGGGCATCGACACCGAAAAGGCCATTGCCCTTATCGTGAACGGCTTCAGCAAGGAAGTGCTCAACAAGCTGCCCATGGAATTTGCCGTGGAAGCGCAGAAATTATTGGAAATAAGCCTCGAAGGCTCGGTTGGATAACCCATGAATCTGAAACCCTTCATCTTGATCGCTTGCTCGGCAGGGCTGCTGGCTGTGACCAGCTGCCGGGAGGCTGCTGCCCAGGAGGGGGCCAAGGCGGGCCAGGCCATCGCCCAGGCGCCGCCAGAGCTCAGGCTGTACACCTTAGACGGAGGCACCGTGCAGGTAAATTCCCTGGAGCTATTCGCCCAGGACGCATCTTATAAAGGTCAGACTGCCACCTTCGCCGATGCCTTCTTCGTGATTATGCACCCCAAAGGCACCCTTATGTGGGACGCCGGCCTGCCGGAACAGCTCGTGGCCCTCGGCGAACCCTTTACCGATGCCAGCGGTGCCTTTACCGTGTCGCGCGCCGATTCGCTGGCCACCCAGCTCGCACAGATCGGACTGCAGCCCGCCGATATAGACTATCTGGCCCTTTCGCACACCCATTTCGACCACAGCGGGCATGCCGAAGCTGTTGCAACAGCGACCTGGCTGGTACAGGAAACCGAATACGCCTGGATTACCAGTGCCGAGATGCAGGCCCGGCAACCCGATATGTACAACGCGGTGAACGACCTGAAAAACATCCGGAAAATTTCGGGAGATACCGATGTTTTCGGAGACGGTACAGTGGTGATCAAATACCTGCCCGGGCATACCCCCGGCCACTGCGCCCTGTATCTGAACCTGCCCGAAACCGGCCCCATCATGCTGAGCGGCGACCTGTACCACATGGCCCTTAGCCGGGCGAACAAACGGGTCCCATTGTTTAATACCGATGTAAAACAGACCCTCGAAAGCATGGATGTATTCGAGGCCTTTGCCGATTCGGTCGGCGCCCGGGTTGTGCTGCAACACAGCCGGGAAGATTTTGAAACCCTGCCGAAGGCACCCAATTATTTAAAATAACGATTATGCTGAAGATAAAGAACCTGCACGCCGGACTGGAAGACAAGAAGATCCTCAAAGGCATCGACCTGGAAATCAAACCCGGGGAAATCCACGCCATCATGGGCCCCAACGGCTCCGGGAAAAGTACCCTGGCCTCGGTTATTGCCGGGAAAGAGGATTTTGAAATTTCCCAGGGGAAGATCCTGTTCGAAGGAGAAGACCTCGACGACCTGGCCCCCGAAGAAAGGGCACACCGCGGCATCTTCCTCTCTTTCCAGTACCCTGTGGAAATCCCCGGGGTTACCGTTACGAATTTCATGAAGACGGCCATCAATGAGACCCGGAAAGCCCGGGGGCAGGAAGAGATGCCGGCCAACGAAATGCTCAAGCAGATCCGCGAAAAAGCCGAGCTCCTGGAAATTGACCGCAAATTCCTCTCCCGCTCGCTGAACGAAGGGTTTTCGGGCGGAGAAAAGAAACGTAACGAGATCTTTCAAATGGCCATGCTCGAACCCAAGCTCGCCATTCTGGACGAGACCGATTCGGGCCTCGACATCGACGCCCTCAGGGTGGTAGCAGCGGGCGTAAACCGGCTGAGAAGCAAAGACAACGCCTTTTTGGTCATTACCCACTACCAGCGCCTGCTCGACTACATAATTCCCGATTTCGTTCACGTCATACACGATGGGAAAATCGTGAAATCGGGCACCAAGGAACTGGCCCTGGAACTCGAAGAAAAAGGATACGACTGGATCAAACAGGAAGCCGTCCTGTAATGGGCCTTCCAAGCACGAAACCGGAACAACGCACTATGGATTTAAAGGAGAAATTACTGGCCTCCTTCATGGCCTTCGAAAACCAGGTAGACATCGACAACCCGGTTCACGAAATCCGCTCGGAAGCCATCCGGAATTTTGAGAGCAAGGGCTTTCCGCACCGCCGGCTCGAAGCCTGGAAATACACCTCCCTGACAGGGCTCCAGCAGGTAGATTTCAGCATCTTCCCCAAGGAGAGCCAGGGGCTGGACTACAAAGACGTGAAGCGCTATTTCCTGCACGAAACCGATACGTATAAGATCGTTTTCATAGACGGGATATACAGTTCATACCTCTCGGAAACCACCCACGACGGGGTAGACATCTGCCTGATGAGCGCTGCACTGAGCAAGCCCATGTACAGGCCGATTATCGAGCTGTACTTCAACAAGGTGGCTTCGGGCGAAGATTCGCTCACCAGCCTGAACACGGCCTTTACCCACGAAGGGGCCTATATCTACATCCCCAAGAACAAAGCCCCCCGCAAGCCGGTTGAAATCCTCCACTTCGCCACGGGCAACGAGGCGGCCCTGATGCTGCAGCCGCGCAACCTCATTATCGTGGAAGAAAATGCCGAACTCCAGGTAATCGAACGGCACCAAAGCCTGACCACCAATGAGGTGCTCACCAACTCAGTAACCGAAATCTTTGCCGGCAAAAACGCCATTGTAGATTATTACAAAGTGCAAAACGACCAGCACAGCGCCTCCCTGATCGACAACACCTATATCGACCAGAAAGCCGGCAGCCAGGTAAGTGTGCACACCTTTGCCTTCGGCAGCAAGCTCACCCGGAACAACCTGAATTTTTATCAGGACGGGCAGCATGTAAATTCGGTGCTGAAAGGGGTGACCATTTTGGGCGAAAAGCAGCACGTAGACCACTTTACCCTGGTGCACCACCAGCAACCCGATTCGGAGAGCCACCAGGATTACAAAGGCATTTACGGGGATCTGTCTACCGGCGTGTTCAACGGCAAGATCATTGTAGACAAGATTGCCCAGAAAACGAACGCCTTCCAGCAGAATAACAACTTGCTGATCAGCGACAAATCGTCGGTGAATACGAAACCCCAGCTGGAGATTTTCGCAGACGACGTGAAATGCTCCCACGGCTGTACCGTGGGCCAGCTCGACCGCGACGCCCTGTTCTATCTGCAGGCCCGGGGCATCCCGAAGCGGGAGGCCGAGGCCCTGCTCATGTACGCCTTCGCCAACAACGTGCTGGAGAGCGTGCGCATCCCGGCCCTGAAGCTGCGCATCAATAAACTGATTGCCGACAAACTGGGCGTCAGGCTGGGTTTTGACCTGTAGACACCGGAAACATTCCTGACCCAAAGCGAGCCGCCATGTTTGACGTTGCCAGAATCCGTGAAGACTTTCCGATCCTGAAAAGGCAGGTAAACGGCAAGCCCCTGGTCTATCTCGACAATGCGGCCACCTCACAAACCCCGCAGCAGGTTATCGACGCCATTGTGGACTACTACTCCCGGTACAACGCCAACATCCACAGGGGCGTTCACACCCTCTCACAGGAAGCCACGGAGGCTTATGAAGCGGCCCGGGTAAAGATCCAGAAGCACTTCAATGCGGCCAAAGCCCACGAAATCATCTTGACGTCGGGCACCACCCACGGGATTAACCTGGTGGCCCAGGGGTTTACCGACCTGTTGCACCCAGGCGAAGAAATCTGGGTGTCTGCCCTGGAGCACCATTCCAACATTGTCCCCTGGCAGATGCTCTGCGAACGCAGCGGCACCCGCCTGCGCGTTATTCCCATGAACGAAACGGGCGAGCTGGAACTGGAGGGTTTCCTGAAAGAACTTTCCCCGAAAACCAGGTTGGTTTTCTGCAACCATGTCTCCAACGCCCTGGGCACTGTTAACCCGATTGAAAAAATCATCTCAGCCGCCCACCAGGTAGGGGCGGCCGTACTGATAGACGGGGCCCAGGCGGCCCCCCATATCAAGGCCGACATGCAGGCCCTCGACGTGGATTTTTACACGGTCTCGGCCCACAAGCTCTGCGGGCCTACAGGGGCCGGCGCCCTGTACGGGAAAGAAGCCTGGCTCGAAAAGCTGCCCCCCTATCAGGGCGGGGGCGAAATGATTGCAGAGGTCACTTTTGAAAAGACCACTTACGCCGGCCTGCCCCATAAATTCGAGGCAGGCACCCCGAATATCTGCGGCGGCATTGCCTTCGGGGCAGCCCTGGATTACCTGAACGCCATTGGCATGGACCGCATTGCGGCCTATGAGCACGAATTGCTGGCTTACGCCACCGAAAAACTGCTGGCCATTCCGGGCCTGCGCATATATGGAGAGGCTGCTCAGAAGACATCGGTAATCTCCTTCAATCTCGAGGGCGCCCATCCGTACGATGTGGGCACCATTCTCGACAAACTGGGCATTGCCGTACGCACCGGGCACCATTGCGCCCAGCCGGTCATGGACTTTTACCGCATTCCGGGCACGGTAAGGGCCAGCTTCAGTTTTTACAACACCCGCCAGGAGGTCGATACCCTGGTCGCCGGGGTCGGGAGAGCCCGGCAGATGCTGCTGTAAATCAGGCAAGAGTTCAATGCTTGAAGCCTATACCCCCATAGTGAGAAGCTGTTGAATAGCCCGGTATCTTATTGTACTTTTGTAGTTATGGAGCAAAATGGGATAGCAGCCATACAGGAAGAAATCGTGGAAGAGTTTTCCCTTTTCGACGATTGGATGCAGCGGTACGAATACATGATTGAACTCGGGAAATCCCTGCCCAAAATTGAAGAGCAGTACAAAACAGACGACCACCTGATCAAAGGATGCCAGAGCAAGGTATGGGTACATGCCGAACTCGTAGACGGCCGGCTGGTTTTTACAGCCGACAGCGATGCGATTATCACCAAAGGGATCATCGCCATTCTGATCAGGGCATTCAGCAACCAGAAACCAGCCGATATCATTGCGGCCAAAACCGATTTTATCGACCAGATCGGGCTCAAGGAACACCTCTCGCCAACCCGGGCCAATGGGCTGGTGAGTATGATCAGGCAGCTCAAATTATACGCTGTTGCCTTTGAGGCCCAGCTGGAATCGTAAACACGGCAGAGCCCGTCTTTAAAGCATTGTCATGGAACAAGAAACAAGTTTAGACACGCGGGAGCTGGGCGAGAAGATCGTCGGGGTCCTGAAGACCATATACGATCCGGAAATCCCGGTCGACATATACGAACTGGGCCTCATCTACGATGTGCTGGTCAATGAAGACCATGAGGTGCGTATTTTGATGACCCTTACTTCCCCGAACTGCCCGGTGGCCGAAAGCCTGCCGGTGGAGGTGGAAGAAAAGGTGAAATCGCTCGACGTGGTCAAGGATGCCGAAGTCGAGATCACCTTCGACCCGCCCTGGACGCAGGAACTCATGAGCGAGGAAGCCAAGCTGGAACTGGGCATGCTCTAAACAGCTTTTACCATGGAAGGGGAAATCGTAAACCGGGTTGCCAACAGCCAGCTGCAAACGCTGGACCTGGAGCAATGGTACACCCCCGGGGCCCGCTTCGGTATCGACATCAGCCAATGGCTTGATGAAGGACTCATTTTGCGCGAGAAAACATTTCGCGAAACCCTGGCTGCCCACCACTGGGACCAGTATGCCCATGGCTATGTTTCCCTGTACTGCACCACTGATGCCATTGTGCCCGCCTGGGCCTATATGTTGGTAAGCTCTTACCTCACGTCCGTGGCCAAAGGCGTGGTTGCCGGCCCTCCCGAGATGCTGGAAACCGTCCTTTTCCGCGACAGGATGGCCGAACTCGACTGGGAGCAGTATCGCGACAAACCGGTAATTATCAAAGGGTGTGGCAAGGTGCCCGTGCCGCCTTCGGCCTATATCTGGGCCTTGCAGCGGGTACAGGGCCTGGCCCGTCTGGTCCTCTATGGGGAAGCCTGTTCCTCAGTCCCCCTCTTTCGCAGAAAATAAGGTTGACAATCACCGATGTTTACCGACAATGTTTATTTTAGTTTTTATAACATAAACACGAACACGCTATGAAAAAGATCATTATAGGCTGCCTATGCCTGTTGGCAACAGGCCTTACCTATTCGCAGTCGGAAGAAGAGCTCAAGGCTTCCCTGGCTGCCAAAAAGGACTCCATTGACGCCATTCAGGGGCGGGCCGATGCCGTTCAGGCGCAGATCGACGCACTGCCGGGCTGGAAACTTGGGGCTTTTGGCACCATCGGGGTAAATCTTTCCAATTTCAGCAACTGGTATGCCCAGGGTATTCCGAACAACTCTTCCGGGAATATCGGCTTTACCGTTAACAGCTTTGCGAACCTGAACCGCGACAAGTTTTTCTGGAAAAATGCACTTACCACAAACTTCAGCTGGGTCAAGCTCGACGATAAAGACGACCCTGCCGACGAAAGCGGCTTTCGCCAGACGGTAGACGTTTTTAACCTTTCATCCCTCTACGGATGGAAAATAAGGAAGCATCTTGCGCTCTCTGCCCTGGGCGAATACCGCACCACCCTGCTCAGTAATTTCAACGACCCGGGCTACCTCGACCTCGGGGTGGGTGCTACCTGGACCCCGGTGGAAAACCTTGTGGTGGTGGTTCATCCCCTTAACTATAACTTCGTGTTCAGCTCAGGCGATTCGGTTTTTAATTCCTCCATGGGAACCAAGATCATGGCAGACTACACCCGCGAAATAGGGGCGATTTCCTTCAAGACAAACCTTTCGGCCTTTATGAGTTACGAAAGCAGCAACTACAACAACTGGACCTGGACCAACTCTTTCAGTTACAAGTTGTGGAAAATGATCGGCGTCGGCTTTGATTTCGGCCTGCGCAGCAACAAGCAGGAAGCGCTGAACTACGCCATCAATACCCTGGGCGATACCGGGGCCACTTTTGATACCATCGACAACAAACTCCAGACCTACTGGACCCTGGGGGTGAGCTATAAATTCTAATCCCTATGGCCTGAAATGAAAAAGCCCCTGCTGCATAGCCGGGGCTTTTTCGTTGGGGTAATCACCTAGCAATTGATCGTACTAACGGTGTGTTCCGGTTCGATTCGGGATAAACACTATCACTTAAACACACCATAAAGATAAGAGGTTGCGCGCAGAAGACCATAATTAATGTTGTCAAATTCTCCCCTGCTGTGGTCTGTCCGACCAGAGGTTTCAATTTATCGACCAACGCCTGGGCTCAGGCTTCTTCCTGCCCGTACTCATCCAGGTTTTCAGGGTAGAGGAACTGGTTGTACGGAAAGCGGGTCACGTGAATCTTGCGCACCTCATCGTACACCCGTTTGCGAAAATCTTCGAGGTTTTCCTTTTTAAGCGCGGAAATAAAAATCGCATTCCCGCCCAGTTTCTGCATCCAGGTCTGCCTCCATTCCTGCATCGAATAATGTCGGGAAGTACGGGGGGTAACCAGATCGTCGGCATCGAGGTGCTCGGGCTGGTACAGGTCAATTTTATTAAACACCATCAGGGTCTGTTTTTCGGCGCAGTCGATCTCTGCCAGAATCTGGTTCACCGAATCGATATGGGCTTCAAAACTGGGGTGCGAAATATCGACCACGTGCAGCAACAGGTCTGCCTCCCGCACCTCGTCGAGGGTGCTCTTGAAGCTTTCCACCAGCTGGGTGGGCAATTTGCGGATAAATCCGACCGTGTCGCTAAGCAGAAAGGGCAGGTTGCCAAGCACCACCTTGCGCACGGTGGTATCGAGGGTGGCGAAGAGCTTGTTTTCGGCAAAGACCTCGCTTTTGCTGATTACGTTCATCAGGGTAGACTTCCCGACATTGGTGTAGCCTACCAGGGCCACCCTTACCAGGGCCCCCCGGTTGCCCCGCTGGGTCTCCATCTGCCGGTCGATCTTCTCGAGTTTTTTCTTGAGCAGGGCAATGCGGTCGCGCACGATCCGCCGGTCGGTCTCGATCTCAGTTTCCCCGGGCCCCCGCATGCCTATTCCCCCGCGTTGGCGCTCCAGGTGGGTCCAGAGTCCCGTAAGCCGAGGCAGGAGGTATTCGTACTGGGCGAGCTCTACCTGGGTGCGGGCGTAACTGGTGGTGGCCCGTTGGGCGAAAATGTCGAGGATAAGGCCCGTGCGGTCCAGGATCTTGCAGCGCAGCTGCCGCTCGATGTTCCGCTGTTGCACCGGGCTCAGCTCGTCGTCAAAGATGACCGACCCGATTTCGTGTTCGGTGACGAAGGCTTCTATTTCTTCGAGTTTTCCGCTCCCGATAAAGGTTTTGGCATTGGGCAGGTCGATGCGCTGTACGAATCGGCGTACCACCTCGCCCCCGGCTGTATAGGTGAGGAACTCGAGTTCGTCGAGGTATTCGACAACTTTCTCTTCGGGCTGTTCACGGGTAATGATCCCGATCAAAACCGTCTTTTCGTATTCCGTGCGCTTTATCTCCAGCATATGTATTGTTCCTGCTGCAAAATTACGCAAACGCCGCGAGGTGCTGTTTGGAATTTTCAGCGCCGGACCTCCAGGAATTCAGATACCCTTTCCCGACGAAGCCGGCTAAATTCAAATTACTTTGGGTTGGAGCTATTACTTGCCATGGACAATATGCCTCGGGGTCGCCAATTCATTTTTAACCCAGGCATTGTTTATTCCTGCACGGGTCGTATCCCAAAAATCAATAAATATCCTATCATCCAGAATTCGCCTACCGTAGCAGGTAATGTAAGGGCGCCAACCCATGAGCCGGAAATACCCGCATATTTGAAAAACACACTAATTACGTAGCCTATTCCTCCAAGGATCAAAGTTCTGCCCAGCCAAACAGGCATTCTTTTGGAACTGGTAATGACATATCCCATCGGCATAAGCCAAAGGCCAAAGAAAAGCGCCCCAACACCCCAGGCGTTTGAGATCAGCGTTGTCAGCAGCTCGATCGCCACCAATTTATCTTCCAGCGTATGCGACGACGGGGCTATATGAATGGCAGCACCCATGGCTATGGCGCTAATCATTATGGCAACCGCATTGACTGTCCCCCAAATCAAAGTAGCCAGGGCGGCCCACGCATTGATTTCACTGAAAAGCCTGTAAAACCAGATAGCGGTTAGTGCCTGCGATATAATAATCGCAAGTTCAAACAGCATGCGAAGGCGGGCAACCGTTTCGGCTTCCAGTAAATTGGTTAATGTTTGCCTGGGGTCGGCATCATAAACTTGGGAGTGAAATACCATAAACCCTAAAATGCCGGAAATCGCCATCATTAAGTACCAGATTCCAGTAGTTCTGGCTATCGATACGGCCTGGCCTTGCCTGTCATTGATGATCATGATTATCTGCTTTTGGTGAATGCGTTACTCTCGGCCATTTCCATGCCTGCCATATGATCATTGCAAAGACCAGTATCTCCGTAAAGTTGAAAATAACATAGAATGTGCGCCATGCCAGACCGATGCTGGAAACTATAATGAGAATTGAAATGCCGGCATATAAAAGTGCCATAATGATGTTTAACCACTTATTGATTTGTGGTTTTAGAAAAACGGAAAGGAAGATCATCAAGGCCGGAACAATCAAAATCGCGGAAAAAATAACCAAAAGCCCTGGTGATGTTGGTCCCACGGGTGTTTGAAGCTTTATCATGTTCTCCAGTTTCTCCGGGGTCATCAACTCGAAATAGTCGGCATACAGGTACAGAAACATCAAGGATGTCCAGAGAAATGCGAGTTTAATTTTAATGTTAATGCCGTAATCGATCAGCGATGGGGGCCTGTCCTTTTTTGGAATCATTTTTCTGACGTTATCATTCGGTTATCGTATGACGCGCTGGATTGGTTCCTGTTACAAATTTCCATAAGTCTGATTTTTAATAGCTGAAAATAATGCTGTTTAAATGGAAAGGGCGGTACAGGCTTAAATCCGATTAAAAGATGTTTTGGCCAATGGCTTTATATAAGATTAGTTGTGTGATTTAAGCATCTAATTTGTCAAATGCAAACCGAATAGAAAATCTGTGATGCTTTTTGGCGGGGGCTTAAACCAGCATCCTTGATTTTTATCGCTTTGGCAATAGATTTAATTTGTAATACCGCTTAGAACGCAGTTTGCCGGCCTGTTATTCTTGTATAGCAACCAGCCCCTGAGCCTGATTTAAGTCTTAGAAATGTCGAATCTAGTTGCGTGATTTTATATTTAGAAGTCCTGTATGCCCATTTATCATAATATTCGAGGTTTAGCCACAGGCCGGGAGGAAGTGTCATTCTAAACATAATCGATCTGGTCTTCATTCCATATCCCTTCATTCCGCAGCCTGAGGTAGACCTGTGCCACCGTGACCACATCCCGTTCGCAATAATGGACAATGCGCTCCAGGTCTTTGTCTTTGTAATACACATCCCGGACCATGCTGCCATCGATATCTTCCTTGGGGGAGGGCACCCCCAGTACATGGGCCAGCAGCTTCAGGGAGGTATAATGCTTGAAATCGCCAAATTTCCAGAGCTCCATGGTGTCAAGGTGGGGCACTTCCCAGGGTTTTTTTCCAAATAGGTTCAGTTTCTCGGGCAAGGGGAGGCCGTGGATGAGGATGCGCCGGGCCAGGTAAGGGAAATCGAACTCCTTCCCGTTATGCGCACAGAGCAATTTGCGGGGACTGCGGTAATGGGCGTTGAGCAGTTCGGAGAACTCCCTGAGGATGTCGGCTTCTGCACCGGTAAAACTCCGCAGCCTGAAACGCCTGCCGGCCCCATCGCCCGTAAAGAATCCGACTGAGATGCAGATTATCTTTCCAAATTCGGCCCAGATGCCTGCCCTTTCGTAAAACTCCTCCCCGCTTATTTCCTCTTTTCGCTGGTACCGGGTCTTCTGTTCCCACAGCTCGCGGGCCTCTTCGCCAAGCTGGGCGTAAGAAGCTTGTTCAGGTACCGTTTCGAGGTCGAGAAAAAGGATGTTTTGCAGCGGAATGCGTTCGAGCATACATCGGGGTTTTGGCCCCAAAAAATACAAAATATCTGCACGGGCCTTGCATTTCAGGCAAAAAGGGCCAAACCGACCAGCTAGTCGGTTTTACCTGCCCGGGCCCGGCCCGGTTGCAGGGGCGCAAGGGGGATGTTCCGGTTAATAAGCTCGATAAAAAGCAGAAAGGGCCCGGTTTGCCAGCTATTTTAAAGGGTTATCCGACCAGGCGGTCGGTGAATTTTAAAAAAGGGATTGCTGCGGATTCGGGCTCTCGTGGTTCAACAGCCATTTTTTCCGATGAAGGCCACCGGCATATCCCGTAAGGGAGCCATCCGAACCGATTACGCGATGGCAGGGCACCACCACCCAAAGCGGGTTCTGCCCGTTGGCGGCGGCCACGGCCCTGATGGCCCTGGGGTCTCCCAGGCGTTTGGCCAGATCCATGTAGGAAAGGGTGTGCCCGTACGGGATTTCCAGCAGGGCATTCCAGACCGTTTTCTGGAAGGCTGTTCCCTGCAGGTCGATCGGGAAATCAAAGCGGGTCCGCTTTCCTTCAAAATATTCCCGGAGCTGGCAGCAGGCTTGCTCCAACTCAGGGGGTACGGTTTCCGGAACGGCTTCCCGGTCTGCAATGGAAATGGAACTAATCCCTTGCGGGCCGCCTTGCAGGCGTACCGTGCCCAAAGAGGTATGGAAGATCGCTTCTGCCATGCCTATTCGATTATTCCACTGCGTTTGGCGCGGTCTTCCCACTTTTTGCGGGCGTATTGCTGCAAGTCTTCCACATGGTCGCTTTCATCCATGATTTCAAGGCCCAGCAGGGTTTCGATCACGTCTTCCATGGTTACCAGGCCGCTAACGGAGCCGTATTCGTCTACCACCAGGGCGACGTGCTCGCGTTTGCTGATCAGGGTATCAAAGAGCTGGGGGATAGGGGTCTCGCGGCGGGTAACGAGTATGTCGCGCCTGATATCAGCCAACGGCCTGTCGCCATGTTCGTGGATGAGTTCTTCCAATACGCTGTCTTTGAGCACAAAACCTGTAATTACATCTTCCCGTTCCCCGTACACGGGAATGCGCGAAAAGCGCAGGGTGGGGTGCTGCTCGAAAAATGAGGCTATGGAAAGTGCTTCAGGCGCAATGAGCATCACGGCCCGGGGGGTCATGATGTCTTTTACCCGGATCTCGTCGAACTTGAGCAGGTTGCGGATGACCTTCGATTCCGATTCTTCCAGTTGGCCTTCTTCCTGGGCCACTTCGGCCATGGCCGAAAAATCTTCCCGGCTCAAAACGCTGTGTGTATGCCCTTTGCCGACCAGGCGGGTAAAGAGTTGCAAAATCCACAACAGGCCGGTAACCCGCATAACCCAAACCATGGCGCTGAGGGTGGGGGCCGTAAAGGGCGCAAGCTGTTTCCAGTAGGTGGCCCCGATGGTTTTTGGAATGATCTCGGAGGTGATCAGGATGAGGAGGGTCATCACGGTCGAGACCACCCCCACCATTAAATCTTCCGTGAAAGGCAGGCCAAACAAGGTATGCTCGCCTTGCCCGTAAGCCTCGGCATAGGCCACTTTGGCCTGTACCCCGACCAAGATCGCCCCTACGGTGTGTGCCACCGTGTTCAGGGTGAGTATGGCGATAAGCGGCTTGTCGACATCTTTCTTCAGGGCCTCAAGGGTAAGGGCGAAGTGCTTGCCCGCCTTCTTGTTTACATTCAGAAAGGTCGGGGTTACCGAAAGCAATACAGCTTCCAGTATGGAGCAGAGAAAAGAGAAAAAAATGGATAATAAGGCGTAAAAAAGCAACAAGCCCATAGACGTATCTTCTGCAGCCTAAGATACAACAATTCGCCAAGGGCTATTCAGGTTGCCTGTCGGCAAGCAAGGCCCCGTAAAAGAGTTGCTGAAGGCGGGTACGAAGGCCGAGGTCGTAGAGTTGCTGGTGTTCCCGGGACGGGTATACCCGATTGGAAAGAAAGATATATACCAATTGGTTTTTTGGATCAGCCCACACGAAAGTACCTGTAAAACCGCTATGTCCGAAGCTTTCCGGGCTGGCCCATGGGGCCGGGTAGGCTTCCTCGACAGGCAACTCTGAGTTGTTTAGCAGGGGTTTGTCGAAGCCCAGGCCACGTCGGTTGTCGTTTTCGGGGAACTGGACGCGGGCAAATTCGCGCACCGTGGCCGAATCGAGCAGGCGTCGGCCATCGAGTTGCCCGTAATTGGCATAGAGCTGCATGAGAACCCCCAGATCTTCTGCTGTGGCAAACAGGCCCGCATTGCCGGAAACACCTCCCATAAGCGAGGCATTTTCGTCGTGTACCCAGCCCTGGGTAAGCTCGTGGCGGTAAATGCTGTCGTATTCGGTGGGGACGATGCCGTGCCTCGGGTAGCGCAAAGCAGGCAGGAAGAGGAGGGAATCACAGCCCAGGGGCGCGTAGAAGTTTCTTTCCACATAGGCCTCAAACGGTTCCCCGCTCAGGTTTTCCACCACTTCGGGAAAGAGCAGGAAGGTAAGTCCCGAATACAGGTACTGCTTTTGATCAGACACCTTTGAGCGGTTGGCCATACGATACATTTTGCGCACAAACCGGTCTTTCACGTACAGCCCTTCATACGCCTGGTGTGAGAACCGCTTCGATTTTTCCTCCCGGATAAACCGATGCTTCAGGCCGCGGTCGGTGCGCACCTCGCTGAGGTACACGATGTAAGGCGTTAGTCCCGCCTGGTGGGCGAGAATCTCGCGCAGGGTTAGGTCCTTTTTTGCCTTCCGGTGGCGCCAGGGTTTCCAATAGCTGCTAAAAGGGGCATCCAGATCGAGTTTGCCTGCCGCTACCAGTTTCATCAGGGCCGGAAGGGCGGCAGCGATCTTGGTCACTGAAGCCAGGTCGTAGAGGTCGGTGTTCCGCACGGGTTGCAGGCTGTCGTAGGTATGGTAGCCAAAAGACCGGTGGAAGATGGTCTTTCCCTGGTAGGCCACCAGTACCTGTGCCCCGGGAAAGGCCTGAGCGCGGATGCCCAGCCCCATAAGGGAATCGACCTGGCGGTAGAGGGCAACCGAATCGACCCCCAATGCCGAGAGGCTCCCGGTGGGCAAATGCCCAGGCAAAGCCGGAGGCGAAGCGGCGCTAAAGGCCGGTTGTGCGGCAAGTCTTGTGTTTATACCAAAAAGTATAATTACACAGGCGCTTACCCAACTTGCTATATGCATACCTGCTGTTTTACCGGGTAACCCCTGGCCTATCCCCGATAGCGGCTCAGGAAAGGAGGCGGACGGCATCCCGGGCAAAGTAAGTGGCTATCAGGTCGGCTCCGGCCCGCTTAATGGCGGTAAGTTGCTCCAGCACGACCGCATCGTGGTCGAGCCAGCCCCTCTGGGCGGCGGCCTTGACCATGGCGTACTCGCCCGAAACCTGGTATACCGAAACGGGCACATCTACGGCGTTGCGCACCTCCCTGACGATATCGAGATAACAGAGGCCGGGTTTTACCATCACCATATCGGCTCCCTCGGCAACGTCCATGCGCGTTTCCCGGATGGCTTCGAGCCGGTTGGCCGGGTCCATCTGGTAGGTTTTCTTATCGGCGGGGGCCTCCTGCCCGGCCACCGGGGCCGAGTCGAGCGCATCCCGGAAAGGCCCGTAAAAAGCACTGGCGTATTTGGCGCTGTAGCTCATAATGCCGGCTTCGGTATAGCCGGCGTGGTCGAGGGCCTCGCGTATGCCCCGCACGCGCCCATCCATCATATCGCTGGGGGCCACCCAATCGGCTCCGGCAGCAGCGTGCGAAACGGCCATCTCGGCCAATACCTGCACGGTGGGGTCGTTCACGATACGCCCACCCTGCACAATACCGTCATGGCCAAAGGACGAATAGGGGTCAAGGGCTACATCGGTCATCACCAGCATCTGCGGGCAGGCCTCCTTCACACATTGGACAGCCCGTTGCATCAACCCCTTTGGATTCAGGGCTTCGGTTCCCTTGTTGTCCTTCAGGTTATCGGGTACTTTTACGAACAGCAGCACCGATTTCAACCCCAGGGCCCACAACGCTTTTACTTCCGGGCCAAGGCCATCAAGGCTAATCCTGAAGTACCCCGGCATGGATGCGATTTCATCCCGAACCCCCTTGCCTTCAGCAACGAAAAGGGGTACCAAAAAATCATCGGGGCTGAGGCGGGTTTCCCGCACCAGGTCGCGGATGGAGGGGGAAGTTCGCAATCGTCTGTTTCTGCGCAGTGGGTACATAGGCAATTAAAGTTCAGAGGGAATATAGATTTCAGCTTTCATATAGGTTACCGCCTGGCCGGCAATGTGTACCCGGTTGCCCCGAAGTTCACAATGCAGGAACCCTCCCCTGGGCGAGCGTTGCTGGGCCGTAAGTTCGGTTTTTCCATGGTGGGCAGCCCAATACGGGGTGAGGACCGTGTGTGCCGAACCCGTAACCGGGTCTTCGGGTACCCCCGAGCGGGGAGCGAAAAAGCGGGATACAAAATCGACTTCCTGCCCGGGCGCGCTTACGATCACCCCGCGGGCCGGAATGCGTCCGAGCCGGGTATGGTCGGGCTGCAGGGCATCTATGGCTTCCTGGCTCGGGAAAATCAACAAATAATCGGTACTGCCCTGCAGGCATTCCAGGGGGGTCGCCCCTATGGCCTCGGCCATACCCTCAGGCAGGTTAACCACCTTCGGCGGGTCGGCCGGGAAGTCGAGAATCAGGCGTTCCCCCTTGCGGGCCACTGTCAGGATCCCCCGCTCCCGGCTGAAAAACCGGATGGTGTCGGCATGGCTTTCCAGCCCGCCAAAGAGCACATGGGCCGTGGCCAGGGTGGCGTGCCCGCAGAGGGCTACTTCGAGTTCGGGGGTGAACCAGCGAATCTCATAGCCGCCAGTAACCGGAACCGCAAAGGCGGTTTCGGCCAGGTTGTTCTCGGCTGCAATGGCCTGCATGAGCCCCTCGGGCAACCAGGAGTCGATTATGCATACCGCAGCCGGATTCCCTTTGAAAAGCTGCGAAGTAAAGGCATCTACCTGGTAAAGTTCCTGTTTTTTCATAGGCCTGGATTAGTCCCACCCAAATTTACGATTTATCCGGTCGGCGGCCCGGTTCCATGAGGGTGGCCCTTTAAAACGGTAGCCGAAATACAACTGCAGGTAGTAGATGCGGTCATCCAGGCGGGTACTGCTGCCGGCGCTATGCTCATAAAACGTGTACTGCCCGCCAATCCCCGCAAAGAAGGTGTCGGAATTATACGCCAGGGTGGCCCGAAACTGGGTTTCCCAAAGCCAGTAGGTGTTCCATCCCTGTTCCATTTCCAGGATATTAATGCCCAGGCCCGTCGTATTCCCTGCCGACACCAACCAGTGTTTGCCAAGCACCCAATTGTAGTGGTAGCCGGGCCCCAGGGCGAAATCGTAGGAGTGTTGGGTTTGATCGCCAAGATGGTATCGGGTGTAGTAAGCCAGCATACGGGGCACAAAGCTCCCCGCGCTTTTCTGTTGCCATTCGTTTTGGGCATGCACGGCCCGGAACGAAAACCGGCGATTGAGCACAAAGGAGGTGGTACCCCCGATCTTCCGGCTCTCAAATTCGGGAAAATCGAGGTCGAGCCCCTCTAGGCTGGCGCGGAACCCAACCTGGTCGAGGTAGGCAAAGGTGGTCATCCACCGGCCGGTATACAGGCGGAAATCGAGGTTGTACAGGTGGGCACCCTCCAGGTTCCGGTCGGGGTTGAGCCAGGCCGGCGAAAAGCCAAAGCCGATTTCCAGGGCGCGGAATTGCAGGGCGGTGTGAAAGTACACGCTGCGCGCCGGGTTCAACTTCAGCTCGGAACCATCACTGTTGCGAATGACAAAACTGTTCCCGGTAGAGGTAAGCGAATTGCGCAGGGTAAGTTGTGTGGTGTATTTTTTAATATACGTAGTATCGATGCCGGCCTCCTGGGCGAACACCCCTGAAGCCACCAGGCAGGCCAAAAGCGTTATCCGAACGTCCATTCGCGAGGGTTTTGAAGTACTTCTACAAGCCGCGCCTCCTGGGAGCCGGGCTCGGGATGCTGATCGTAACGCCATTGCACCACAGGGGGCAGGCTCATCAAAATGCTTTCAATGCGGCCGTTGGTTCGCAGGCCGAAGAGGGTGCCCTTGTCGTGCACCAGGTTAAATTCCACATAGCGCCCACGTCTGATTTCCTGCCAGGTGCGCTGTGCCGGACTATAGGGCAGCCCCTTGCGTTTCTGGACTATGGGCAGGTAGGCCTCCAGAAACGAGTCGCCTACACCGGTTACGAAATCGTACCATTGTTCGGTGCTGCGGCCCGGGATGGGCCTCAGATAGTCGAAAAACAGCCCTCCCACCCCACGGGCCTCACCCCTGTGGCTGTTGTGGAAATAGGCATCGCATTTCTGCTTGTACTCAGGGTAGAAGGCCGGATCGTGGGCGTCGCAAGCCCGTTTGCAGACCCCGTGAAAGTGTTGTGCATCTTCGTCGAAAAGGTAGTAGGGCGTCAGGTCTTGCCCACCGCCAAACCACTGGTCGGCCAGGCGGCCCTGCCCCCCGTATAGTTCAAAATACCGCCAGTTGGCGTGTACGGTAGGGACCATCGGGCTTTTGGGATGCAGCACCAGACTCAGGCCGCAGGCGTAAAAGTCGGATGGGCCAACTCCAAAGTACCGCTGCATGGCCTCGGGCAGGGGCCCGTGCACAGCCGAAATATTGACCCCCCCCTTCTCAAAAACGGCCCCGTCTGCAATAACGCGGGTGCGGCCACCGCCTCCTTCAGGACGCTCCCAGAGGTCTTCCTGGAAATGCGCTTTGCCGTCTTCCTGCTCCAGGGCACCGGTAATCCGGTCTTGCAGGGTTTGAATATAGCGGTAAAATTTATCCCTCATGGTAGTCCTTCACGGCCTGGATAAAGGCCCCGGCGTGCTCGATGGGCACTTCCGGAAGAATCCCGTGGCCGAGATTCACAATGTAGCGATTTTTACCGAAGCCGCGGATCATTTCATGTACCATCTGCCTGATGGTTCCGGGGGGCGACAACAGGCGGGCCGGGTCCATGTTCCCCTGAAGGGTAATGCGTCCGGAGGTAAGCTGCCGGGCCACTTGCGGGCTAACGGTCCAGTCGACTCCCAGGGCCGACGCCCCGCTGCGCGACATGGTGTCCAGGGCAAACCAGCACCCCTTTGCAAAGACGATTACCGGGGCCACGGGTTTGAGGGCATCCACAATCTGCTGGATGTACTGCCAGGAAAACTCCCGGTAGTCTTCAGGGGAGAGCATGCCCCCCCACGAATCAAAGAGTTGCACGGCGTGTACCCCGGTGGCCACCTTAGCCTTCAGGTAGGCAATGGTGGTCTCGGTAATCTTGCGCAGCAGGGCATGGGCCGCCTCAGGCTGGGTAAAACAGAAGGCCTTGGCCTTGTCGAAACTCTTGCTGCCCTGTCCCTGCACGCAATAACAGAAAATAGTCCAGGGAGCACCGGCAAAGCCGATCAGGGGTACTTCCCCGTCGAGTTTCTCGTTGGTCTGGCGAATGGCCTCCAGCACGTAACCCAGGCTATCGTTTACGTCGGGCACCACCACCCGGTCTACATCGGCCGGGGTGCGCACCGGATTGGGCAGCCAGGGGCCAACCCCGGGTTTCATCTCCACCGCGATGTCCATGGCCTGGGGCACCACCAGAATGTCGCTGAACAGGATGGCCGCATCCATGCCGTACCTCCGTATGGGCTGAACCGTGATTTCGGAGGCGAGCTCGGGGGTCTGGCACCGGGTGAAAAAATCGTATTTGTCGCGCAGGGCTATAAATTCAGGCAGGTATCTGCCCGCCTGACGCATCATCCACACCGGAGGGCGCGGCACGTCTTCCCCTTTAAGGGCCCTGAGAAATAAATCGTTTTTGAGCTTAGCGGTCATAGGTGGAATTTAGGAGGTTGCCGGCTGCCGTTACCACCGCCTCCACAGTCGGGAAAGGGGCGATAATAATCTGTTCGGTATGTTTACGGGCGGCTTTTGCCGTGGTCGGACCAATGCAAACAGCGGCGCTTTCAGACAGGTCATTGGCCGAAGTGAAGCTTTCGACCCCACTCGGACTGAAGAGCAATACGGCATCAAAATGAAGATCGAACTTCTTGTTTATGAGTGTTGTGTGATACACCACCCGCTCTTCCAGTCGAATGCCGGCACGTTGCAAACGCCTGGGCAGTGTCTCCAGGCGCCGGTCGCCACAAAAGAATATAAAAGAACGACCGGAATAATTTTTAATGATCACATCGGCCAATAACCTGGCCGAGTCCTGCACTTCCAGCACGCGATGGCCCAGCCCCTGCAACAGGGCTGCTGTTTTGGCTCCGACGCAGCAGCAATTGAGCATGCGCTCCCCGGGTTTGCCCTGGGGGAAGCAGGCGTGAACGGCATGCTGGCTGGTAAACAGGCACAGGGCCTCATCGTCGGCGTGCAGGTCGGCAGCAAGGTAATCGGTTGCCAGGGCGTCGTATTCCTCAAAATGCACTTCGTCAGAAGCAAGCAGGGCACGTTGAGCCGGGGTCAGGACACGTGTGGAAAGGACCCGCATCATCGCGACAGGCTTTTGCGGATTTCCGCCATCAGGGCTGCCCCTTCCCCGGAAAGGATTTCGCGGGCACAGTCGCGGCCAAAAACCGCCGGGTTGGTGCCGTGGTAAACTTTGTCGATACGGCAGGCGCGGCTGCCATCGAGGGCAAACAACCCTCCCTGAAACCGCAGGCCGGTGCCTTCTGGTTGGGCCAGGGCGCCAATGGGAGCCGTACACCCCCCTTCCAGCTCGCGCAGAAAGCTGCGTTCGGCAGCCACGCATCGGGCGGTTGCCGCATCGTGGAGGGCGCGGGCCGTTTCCAGGGCCTCGCCGTCGTCTTCCCGCACGACTACCAGCATGGCTCCCTGGGCCGGGGCGGGCAACATCCAGTGCAGCGGGCTGTGCTGTTCCGGCAGCAGGCCTATGCGCTCCAGGCCGGCAGCAGCAAAGATGGCGGCATTCCAGTTTTCGTCCTGCAATTTGCGAAGGCGCGTGTTTACATTGCCCCTTAGGTCTTCAATCTGATGCAGGGGATAGCGGGCCAGCCACTGGGCCTTTCTCCTGAGGCTTCCCGTGGCCACCGTCCCTTCCTGGTTCAGGAAATCGAGCCCTTTGTGCACCAGCACGTCGAGCGGGTTGGCCCGCGGCAGTACCGCCGCCTCCACAATCCCTTTGGGCAGGGCTGTGGGCACGTCTTTCATGGAGTGCACTGCCAGGTCTATATTCCCGCCCAGCAGGGCCACATCGAGGGTTTTCGTGAATATGCCGGTGATGCCCAGTTCGTAAAGCGGCTTGTCGAGAATGAGGTCGCCGGTCGATTTCACCGGAAAAAGTTCGGTTTCGGCCCCCAGGTCGTGCAGCCGGTCGCGCACCGTATGTGCTTGCCAGAGGGCCAGTTCGCTATCGCGGGTGCCGATGCGCAGGGTTCGGTTCATGGGGTGTCGGTTTCGAGTTGGAACACCTTGCGGATCCATTCCAGGCTGTCGTCGCTGTCGAGATCGGCTTCCTTGAGGTGGTTGGCAAACTGCCGGGTGATTTTCAGGATGATGCCCTCCGAGACCGCCTCGGCCAGCTTCGCATCGTCGGCCTGGTGTTTTTTCGAATGGTGGTCGAGCTCTTCTTCCTTCATGGCCTGCAATTTCTCTTTCAGGGCCTTGATTACCGGGGCGAAGCGCCGGCTTTCCAGCCACAGGTTGAATTCGCCGCGCACCTCATCGATAATAGCCTCGGCCTGCGGAATATACCGCTGGCGCTGGGCGAGGGTATCGTCGGTGATGCGGGAAAGCCGGTCGAGGTGCACCAGGGTTACCCCAGGCAAATCGCCCACTTCGGGGGCCACATTCACCGGAATGGTGAGGTCGAGAATCCAGCGCGGTTTATCGGCCGGCACGTGGCTGGCCGTCACCGTGGGCACCGGTGCGCCGGTGGCTACAATGAGTACGTCGCTCGCCGCAATCTCGGCCTGGAGCTGTTCTACGGGCTTTACCCGGAGGTTGAATTTGCCCCCCACCGCTTCGGCCCGCTCCAGGGTACGGTTAATCAGGGTAATGCCATTGTGCCCGGTATGCTTCACGAGGTTCTCGCAGGTATTGCGGCCGATTTTACCTGTGCCGTACAGCACTATTTTTTTATGGGCGATGTCGGGTACCCGCGCCAGGAGGTATTGCACGGAGGCGAAGGCCACCGAGGTAGCCCCGGTGGAAATGCCGGTTTCGCTTTTGATGCGTTTGCTCGCCTGGATAACCGAATTGGTAAGCCGTTCCAGGAAGGCGTTGGCCAACCCGTGTTCGCGTGCCTGAACAAAGGCCTTTTTGAGTTGCCCGATTATTTCGAAGTCGCCGAGAATCTGGCTGTCCAGCCCTGCGCCGACCCGGAACAGGTGCTCGATGGCTTCCTGGTTCTGAAACACGTACCCCACCCGGTCGAATTCGGCGGGTGTGCCATTTGTGTGGGTGCTGAGCAGCCTGATCAGGTGCTGGGGGGCCGCCGCAAAGCCGAAGAGTTCGGTGCGGTTACAGGTGCTGATCACCAGCAGCCCATCGATGCCTTCGTCCCGCGCCTGTTCCAGCAGGGCGGCCGCCGCTTCGGGGACCAGGGAAAATTTACCCCTGGTTTCGGCATCGGCCTTTTCGTAATTCAGGCCGATTGCAAGAAATCGCTGATGTCTGGAAATATGATATTTCTTCATACGCCTCCGGCAAACGGAACAAAAATAAGTCGATTCCCGGGGGAAAAATAACGCTGAAGGGACCAAAAGTAACGCATCGGGTTATTTTGTCTCCTGCAAGGCGTCAAAATCAAAAAATTGATACTTTTGCCCTAAAATAAAGGGATATCTGGTTTTTTATTTAGAAGTGTTCTAAATAATACGCCCTCGCAACACCCCTCCGCTCATGGCAGAAAATAACGCTGGAGGTTCGTCCTCCGTATTTCGTATCGAATCTGATTTTCAGGTACTCCGGGCGGAGAACCCGGGCGATCGGCCTTTTCGGCTCGAACATCCGATCGAGCCGCGCTGCCTGCAATTCCACTTCTGCCTGAAGGGGCAGGCCCGTTTCCTCTTCAACGACGGGCACTATGTGGTAGATCTGGCCAGCGACCAGTCGCTGCTGCTGTACAACCCCCAGTCTACCCTGCCGCTGCGGGCAGAGCTGGCGCCCAACAGCTGGCTCGTCACCCTGATTTTAAGCATCAGGCACTTCCATGCCCTTTTTACCCGTGAAGCCGACTACATCCCCTTCCTAAGCCCTGAAAACCAGGACAAGAAATACTACCGGCACGATCCGGTAAACGCTTCCGTGGCCGTGGTGCTGAGCCAGCTGTGGAACGAGCACATGCACCCTTCGGTGCGTTCCCTGTACTTCCGGGCCAAAGCCTACGAATTGCTCTCGCTGAGCTTTAACCGAAACGCCGACACCCAGGCCGAGCAATGCCCCATTTTGGTAGATGAAGCGCATTTAAGGCGCATTCGCCGGGCCAAAGAAATCGTGCTGGAACGCATGGCCGAACCCCCCACCCTGGCCGAACTGGCCGAAGAAACAGGGTTGAGCCTCAAAAGGCTAAAGGAAGGCTTCAAACAGATTTACGGAGATTCCGTGTACAGTTTCCTGTTCGACCACAAAATGGAGACGGCCCGGAAAATGCTCGAAAGCGGGCGGTTCAATGTAAACGAAGTGGGCCTGAAGGTCGGCTACAGCACGGCCAGCCATTTTATAGAAGCCTTCAAGAAAAAATACAATACCACACCCAAGAAGTACCTGATGGCCCTGGCCCAGCAGGGCATTTAAGACTTATTCGGCCGGTTGGGGCCGCACCACGATAATGCCCGTATTGCGCTTGATGCCTTTCAGGTAATCGGCCAGGGGTTCCTCGCTAATGACCACTTTCCCTACCGTGGAAGCATGCAGCAGGTGGATGCGGCCGTCTTCAAGCCGCAGGGCAATTCCCGTATGGGTTACATCCAGGCCGTCGATATCGGTTGCCAGGGCAATGATGTCGCCGTCTTGCAGCAGGGCTTCCCGGGCAGCTACCTCTTGCTGGGGCAGCACGCAGATCGGTTTCTCAGAGAGCCCGGATTCGGTCTTTTTTATGGCTGTGAAATTGGCATCGGAAGCGAGCATGGGGTAGAGGCTGCGGTGGGTACCCATAAAATTGATCTGTTTGCGGAAGGTGACCCCGTAGATCTGTTCGGTAATGTTGCGCACCAGCCCTTTGGCCTCGTTGTCGCGAATCCACTCCGTGAAATAATGCAGGCGCGACGGATATCCGTCAAGCTTGCCGTCCCGGTAGCGCACCTGCTCCAGCCCGTTCAGGTAATGCCCCCAATTGAGTTTCCCTTCTTTGGCCAGGCGGCTCAATACCAGAACATTTTCGACATAGGTGGTGCAATCCAGGCCACGCAGGTTTACCACAAGGCGCTCGTCGGGGCCCGCCTCAAGGGTCTGGGCCACATAAGGCGTGCCGAGAAAGGCCCGCCCCACCCGAATCATCATCGGGCCCATGGCCGTGTCGGGGGCTTCGCTGAGCCCTGCGGAGAGGGCTTCGAAAATGGCCTTGTCGTGCTCGGTTGCCCGCACGCGGCCCTGGGCCTGCAGGGCAGAAACAGCCAGGAATAGGACGACAAAGTTCCGGATGGGCATAGCAATGCGATTTCTACCAAAGTTACAACCGAATACCGGAAAACAGCGGTTTCTGTTTTGTTATTTACAGCCCCGGTTTACTCCGAAAATGGACCCTTCGATTGACTGCGGCTATCGCCCTATTCGCAAAATGCCGGCCACCGGGGCTGGAGACTTTCGCCAGAAAAGGTATTTTTGCAGCGTTCTCATACAACCGGCCTCAAAACCACCCCCTATGAAAGGCATATTGCTGGTAAACCTGGGCTCTCCCGACAGCCCCACACCCAAAGATGTAAAACCCTACCTGGGCGAATTCCTCATGGACGAGCGCGTGATCGACACGCCCAAATGGCTCCGGACCTTTCTGGTGAAGGGCATAATCCTGAACACCCGCCCAAAAAAGTCGGCAGCCGCCTACCAAAAAATCTGGTGGGAAGAAGGCTCGCCCCTGATCATTTTCTCCCAGCGTTTCCGCGACAAGGTGCAGGCCCAGACCAAGCTGCCCGTGGCCCTGGGCATGCGTTACGGATCGGGAAGCATACGGGAAGGCCTGCAGGAGTTACAAGGCAAAGGGGTAACCGAGGCGCTGCTGGTACCGCTCTACCCCCATTATGCCATGAGCTCTTACGAGACTGTGGTGGTGAAAGCCCTGGAAGACCAGGCTGCCTATTTCCCGGAGATGACCCTTACCACCCTGCCGGCCTTTTCCAAAAACGACGACTACATCGGGGTGCTTTCGGCCTCCATCGCCGAGGTCTTATCCGACTTCGAATACGACCATGTGCTTTTCTCCTACCACGGCATCCCGGAGCGGCACATCCGCAAATCTGACCCCACAAAGTTCCACTGCAAGCTCGACGGGCAGTGCTGCAGCGCGAATTCGGTGGCCCACTACACCTGCTACCGCCACCAGTGCTACGACACCACCCAGCGGGTAATCAGGGCGCTAAACCTGCCTGCCGACAAGGTGAGCACCTCGTTCCAGAGCCGCCTGGGGGGCGACCCCTGGCTGAAGCCCTATACCGATTTTGAGTTGGAGCGCCTGCCTAAGGAAGGCGTCAAACGCCTGGCGGTGATTACCCCGGCCTTTGTGAGCGACTGCCTGGAAACCCTCGAGGAAATCGCCATGGAAGGGCAGGAAGAATTCCTCCACGCCGGGGGCGAGGCTTTTGTCCATGTTCCCTGTTTGAATGATCGCGACGACTGGGCCGCGCTAATGGCCCGGTGGATTAATGATTGGTCTGTAAGCGGGGCGTTGCCTGCGTAGTAATTGCTGTCAGTTCGAGTGTCCCACCATCGGCGGGATGTATCGAGAACCCCCGAAGTCCTTAGCAATCGTACCTAGATACTCATTTGCTGCGCAAATTCACTCGGTGTGACAAAGCAGGTAAAGCCATTTTCAAATTCGCCAATTGGCTAATTGGAAAGTTCCCGTGCAATCTCCTTCCTCAGGTAATAACCCGTAACCATAGTAGAAAGAATATCGGCTATCGGGAACGAGAGCCACACGCCCAGTTCGCCCCAGAAAATGGGCAGAATGAGCACAAGGGGAATGAAGAAGAACCCCTGGCGGGTAAGGGTGAGCAGCAGGGCCGGGATGGCCTTGCCTACCGCCTGGAAGTAAGCCGCGCCGATCAATTGAATGGCGATAATGGGGGTGGCGATAAAGACCCAGCGCATGGCTGCCGGGGTGTGTTCCAGCACAAATCGGGTGGTTTCGGCCTCGGCGGCGCTCGCGTCGGGTCGGTGGCTCACAAAGAGCCCCGCTATCTCGGCCGGGAAAACCATCAAAATCACAAAGACCACCGTAGCCACCAGGGCCGCATATTTGATGGCGATATAGATCGATTCCTTCACCCGGGCAAACTTGTGGGCCCCGTAATTAAAGCCTGCAATGGGTAAGAAGCCCTGGGTAACCCCCAGGGGTGGGAAGATGGCAAACATGAGCACCCGCCCGATAATGGCATAGACCGCCACGCTGGCCTCCCCGCCCAGGTGGAAGAGGATATTGTTCAATAGCAAATAGGTGACGGAAGTAACAGCCTGGCGGGCCATGGTTACAAAGCCCAGCGCGCCGATTTCGCGCACCATGGGCCGGTCGAGCCCCAGGTGGTGCCACTTCAATTTGAGTTCTGAATTTTTCGAGAGGAAGAACCAGAGGATGTATCCGAAACAAAGCAGGTAGCTCCCGGTGGTAGCCCAGGCGGCTCCTTCCATGCCCCAGTCGAAAATGTAGATGAAAACATAGTCCATCAGCAGGTTGCCCACCGAGGGGATAATCATGGCCACCATGGCAAAGCGGGGTTTGCCCTCGGCCCGGATAACCGTGTTGCCCATCATGCAAAGCGCCAGGAACGGCACCCCGTAGAGCACAATGGTATAGTACGTTTTGGCCGGCGCAAAGATGAGCCCTTTGCCCCCGAAAGCGGGGATCAGCGAATCGGCGTATATCAGCCCCAGAATAGCCATGCCCACCGTAATGAGCAGGGTAAGGGTTAATTGGTTGCCGAAAGATTTCAGGGCCTTTTCGTGGTCGTTGGCCCCAAGGGCCCGTGATATGATGCTGCTGCCCCCGATGCCGATAGACATCCCCAGGGCGGCGATAAAGAAAGAAACGGGCAAAACCACGTTGATGGCTGCAATGGCGATGGAGCCAATCCAGTTGCCCACGAAAATGGTGTCGACCAGAATGTTGAGGCTCATTACCAGAATGCCGATGGCGGCAGGGACCGCCTGCCTCACCAGCAGCGGCCCTATGGGCTGGGTTCCGAGTTCTTCGGAGGTAACTTTGGCCATAGCTGGCGTGAAGATTTTTTAATGAGGTCCCTCAAAGGTATGGGTTCCTGATTTCACATTGCAAGATATGACATGTAAATATTAGGCTCGTTACGCCATGCTGGCGTAACTCGCTTTTTCTCCCCTTTCTTTTGCTGGTCCAAAAGAAACCGACGCAGGAGGTTCACGAATACCTTCAGAAAAATAGACCAGCAATGAGTAAAGGGGGAAAGAAAAGGACCTTAGGGGAAGAATTGAGGCGATTTTTGCTGTCGCAAAACCGCGGCTGGCGCTGGTCGCTCCATGCTTTCCATTTGCTGTGCAAATCGCACTTCCGCTAGCGCCACCTCTATCGCTGGCAATTCTTCCAAAGGAGATCTCACCTGCCGCCGAAGGCGGACAATGCCGGCATAGGCACATCGGATTCCACCCAAATCCGCTGAAGGCGGATACCCCCGAGGTTCAGCGTAGGGTAGCGGAAGCGTTAAGAAGGCGGGGGGCGGAATGGAGAATGCAATGATTTGCATTCGTAGTGAGGAGCCAGCCGATGCGGCTGCGACCGCCTTTAGCTTCCGGTGCCCGGTTTTGCAGTGGTAACTGCAAAAACGCCTAAGCGAGGGCGCCGTTTCTTTTGGTTCGTTTTCTTTGGGCGAGCAAAGAAAATGAACAAAAAAAGCGAACCGCGGTGCAACCGCGGTGAGCAAATCCTTCCTTCACCCGGCTAATACCCCGCTGCCTGCCCATCTTTCCGGCTCTCCGAGGCGCCGTGGTACACTTTCTGCACCGGGTCCCAGCGAATGGCCTGGTAGCCCCCGTAGATGTCACGGCCGAACTGTACGGTATGGCCGCGGTCAATGAGCCCGCGTACGGTTTCGTACGGGATGCCCGATTCGATGCGCACGGCTCCCTCGCCCTCGTCTTCACCCGTGGGGGCGGTGCCCCCGGTGTGGTCAAAGCGTGGGGCGTCACCGGCTTCCTGCAGGTTCATGCCGAAGTCGATCAGGTTCATCACGATCTGGGTGTGCCCCTGGGGCTGGAAGTCGCCGCCCATTACACCAAAACTGGCAAAGGGCTGCCCGTCTTTGGTGATAAAGGCGGGGATAATGGTGTGGAAGGGCCGCTTGCCGGGCTCATAGGTGTTGGCCTGGCCGGGGGTGAGGCTGAAGAGCTCGCCCCGGTCTTGCAGCATAAAGCCCAGCCCGGGGGGTGCCATGCCCGAGCCCATGCCCCGGTAGTTGCTCTGGATGAGCGAGATCATGTTCCCGTCTTTGTCGGCTACGGTCATGTAGATGGTTTCCCCGGCCGAGATTTCCCCGGCTGAGTAGGTTGCGGCGCGCTCGGTGATGAGTTTGCGGCGGGTGTCGGCATAGGCATCTGAGAGCAGGGTTTCCACCGGTGTTTTTACGAAGTCGGGGTCGGCGTAGTACTTGGCCCGGTCTTCGAAGGCCAGTTTCTTGGCCTCGGTGACCAGGTGCAGGTGCTCGGCGCTGCCGAAGGGAATGTTTGAAAAATCATACCCTTCCAGTATCTGCAGCATCTGCAGGGCGGCAATCCCCTGCCCGTTGGGCGGCAGCTCCCACACATCGTAGCCCCGGTAATTGACCGAAACGGGCGTCACCCATTCGGCCGTGTGGCTGGCCAGGTCGTCTGCCGAGAGGAAGCCCCCTTGCGACTGGATGAAGTCGGCAATGGTTTTCGCCATCTTGCCCTTGTAGAAAGCGTCGCGCCCGCCTTTGGCAATCTGCCGCAGGGTATTGGCCAAAAAGGGATTTTTATACACCTCGCCCTCCCCGGGGAGTTTGCCCCCGTTCTGGTCGAGATAAGTCTCTTTGATGTTGGGGAAGCCCCGGCGCTGGTACATGGCCACGGAGCGCTGCATGTACCAGGCCACCAGCTGGCTGAGCGGGAAGCCGTTTTCGGCATAGGAAATGGCCGGGGCCAGAATTTCTTCCATGGGCAGTTTCCCAAATTTGCCATGCAGTTCGAACCAGCCGCTTACAGCCCCCGGCACGCTTACGGGCAGTGGCCCCAGGGCGGGGATATGATCGAGCCCCTGCTGTTTAAAGTACTCCAGGGTGAGCCCCCTCGGGGAGCGGCCGCTGGCGTTCAGGCCGTAGAGTTGTTGGGTTTTGGCATCCCAGACTATGGCGAACAGGTCGCCCCCAACCCCGTTCCCGCTGGGTTCCATTAGGCCCAGGGCAGCGTTGGCCGCAATGGCGGCGTCGATTGCCGTGCCTCCTTTTTTAAGGATGTCGAGGCCAATCTGGGTAGCCAGCGGGTGGCTGGTGGCCACCATGCCGTTTTGCGCCAGCACTTCGGAGCGGGTGGCTTGCAGCCCGCCGACGATTCGATCTTGCCCTTGCAGGCCGGAAACTAAAGCTAATACTGCTGTCAGGAAAAGTGGGATTCGTTTCATGGGGTTGGTTTTTATCAGCTTTTAAAGATAGCGATTTTCGAAAGTCGGCAGGCTTGTTGCGCCTGCAGCAGAACGCGTACATATTTCCTATCTTAAGCAGGTGAAAATACTGCTGACCTCCATCGGAACCCGGGGCGATATGGAGCCTTTCCTGGCCATTGCCGACTTGCTGAAGGCCGCGGGCCATGACACCATATGCCTGTTCCCCGAACAGTTCCGGGCCCTGGCCGAAGCGGGCGGGCATGGCTTTGAAACCCTGGGGCCTGAATTTATGGACCTGCTGGAAAGCCCGTTGGGCAAAATTGTGATGGGGGGAAGCGGCACCCCCTGGCAGAAGATCCGATCGTATGCGAAGCTGGCCCGGGTGTTTGCCCCCATGCGCCGGGTGCTGGCCGAAAGGCAGCACGCCTGTGTGGCCCGGGTGCAACCCGACCGGATCGTCCACCACGCCAAGACCATCTATGGCTTTGTCTGGGGCATGCAGCACCCCGGCAAGGCCACCCTGGTAAGCCCGGTGCCCTATATGCTGCACGCCACCGACCACCACAGCCACATCGCCTTTAGCCGGAAATGGGGCAAAGCGCTAAACCGCGCCTCTTACGGCCTGGCGAATTTCGGTTTGGTGAAGGCCATTCAATCCGACACCAAAAACATGCCCCTGCCTGAAAAGCTGAGCGGCAGTACCATCAAAAAAGCACTGCGCAGCCAGCAGGCCATCTACACCATTTCACCCGCCTTGTTTGCCCGGCCTGATTACTGGGGCAGCCATGTGCGGGTTCTGGGCTACCAGGAGCGCAACAAGACCCTGAACTGGGCCCCACCCCCCGAGCTGGAAGCCTGGCTGGAGCGCCACCCCAAAGTGTTGCTGTTTACCTTCGGCAGCATGACCAACCCAGAACCCGGGCGCAAGACCGACATCGTGCTGGCCGCGCTTGCCCGCCTGGGCATCCCCGCCATCATCAATACGGCGGGCGGGGGCCTGGTGCGCCCCGATACGTACGATTCCAACCAGTTTTATTTTGTGGAAGGCATTCCCTACGACTGGATTTTGCCCCGTGTATATGCCCTGGTGCACCACGGCGGCTCGGGCACCACCCACCTGGGGGTCAAGTACGGCTGCGCCAGCATGGTTGTGCCCCACATCATCGATCAATTCATGTGGAACCGCACCCTGGCCGAACTGGGTGTGGGGCCCAAGGGTCCCGGGATCACCAAAATTTCCGAAGCGCGACTCACGCCCTTGCTCGGCGACCTTTGGGAGAACCCTGCGTATAAAGCCCGGGCCGGGGAACTGGCCGCCCGCATGGCGCGGGAAGACTTCGCATCTGAAGTGGTTCGCCAGATTGCGGGATAGGGGGCATTCCCATTTAGGTAAACACAAATTACCCTGCTTACCTGCATAGGGCAGGTGTATCCATCCCTTATAAATCAAAAAAGCACCAAACTCCGGTTCCGGGCATTACATCGGACATGGGAATTTGGTGCTTAGGCCCCGCCAGTTTACGGGGTAGTTGTTACCACTCGCCCAGCAAAATGCGCATGCTGGAGCTGATCATATCGGAACCTCCCCCGGCCTGGTTCGATTCTGCCCACGCCTTCCCCCAGGCATCGCGCTCGGCGGCGGGTATCAGGTCCATGACACCTGCGATGGCGGCTTTGAAGGTTTTAAAACCGGTGATGATAAAGTGGGTTTCCCCTTCGTCGGAATTGCCCACGTTAATGCGCCCCAGAAAGATCATGCGCCCGTTCGGGTTGTGCTTGGCGTTGAACTTCTTGAATTCCGCCTCAAAGGCGGTTGGGTTTTCGGCGCGAATCAAGAACATCCGACGGAACGGGAAGGGGCCCTCCCCGCCCACGTAGGAGCCTACGCCATGCCCCATGGAGGAGCTGTAACCGTTCTTGATCTGCTGGTTTAACCGAGACAGGAACAGGTCGAATTCGGCACTGGAGTTGCCGTACATGCCCCCAAGTGCATCGAGGGAGCCTGAAAAGACGATGCAATGCGAGTAGCTGTTCCCGGCATCCTTAAAATGGTTTTCGAATAACCGCACGCTTACGCCTGCCGGTTTATTGGCTTTGTAAAAGGAATCTACCAGGTTGTAGACGGTTTGTACATTCTGCGGTTCCACCACAAAATTGTAAGAGCTCCAGTACTCGGTTTGGGCCTGCAGGCCCATGGTAAAAATCAGGAAAAGAAGAAGGATTGATTTTTTCATGACGAATGGTTTGAGTTGAATCTTATCAAGATAAGTAAAAATTTAATATCTCTCTGAATTACAGGGAGATATATTTTCTTGCATGGAGGGGCTCGTCACGCCTGCGGCGTGATTCACAATATTTGTTCATTTTCTTTGCTCGCCCAAAGAAACCGACGCAGGAGGTTCACGAATACCTT
>JAHECA010000072.1 GCA_024642005.1 Robiginitalea sp.
GGTTTAACCTGGGCATGATTTACTGTATCTTTTACGTACTCTAATGCGAGCAATGCCAACCAGGACCCAATAAACCACCCATGAAAAAACTACGCTATCTGCTACTGGCCCTCTCTGCTGTAACCTATGCCCAACAGCAACCCCTTAAAATCTTTATCTCCGTCGACATGGAAGGCATCGGCGGCATCGGCACCTCCAAGATGGTGAGCACCGACGGGAAAGATTACGCCACGGGCCGCAAGCTGATGACCGACGAAGTGAACACGGTGGTGGAAGCCATCTACAAGCTGGGCCCGGCCACGGTGCTGGTAAACGACAGCCACGGCGACATGCAGAACCTGCTGCACACCGAGCTCGACCCGCGGGTGGAATACATCCAGAGCAACATCAAGCCCCTGGGCATGGTGCAGGGCCTCGACGCTACCTTCGACGGGGTAATCTTCATCGGCTACCACGCCATGGCGGGCACCGAGAACGGCTTTTTGGCCCATACGGGCTCGGGGTCTGTCAAGGGCCTGTGGCTCAACGGCACCGAGGTGGGGGAGGGTGGCCTGAATGCTTTTTTTGCGGGGGCACTGGGCGTGCCCGTACTCCTGGCCAGCGGCGATAAGACCTTTACCGAAGAAATCAAAAATCTCGTAGCCCCGCGCACGGTGGCTACCAAGGAGGCCATCGGCTCCAGTGCGGCGAAACTCCGGCACCCTTCCGTGGTAAACAAGGAACTGCAGGAGCAGACCACCGCTGCCCTGGCCGACCTTAGAAACGCCAGGCCCCTTTCGGTGAAAAACCCCATTGAATTTGCGATCAAAATGGATTCCCCCACCCGGGCCGACGTGGCCATGGGCATCCCCGGCATGCGCCGCGTTGATGGCTATACGGTTTCCTACCGGGCGAAGGATATGGCCGAAGCCTACCCGTTGATTCGAATCATTTATAAGTATTTGTCCTGGTAGGGTTGCTCGTCAGGCCTAGCGGGCCTGACTCGCTTTTTTATCCCCTTTCTTTTGCTGGTCCAAAAGAAAGGGGGAAAGAAAAGGACCTTTCGGCGAACTTCTGCCCCTTGAAATCTACGTCAGGAGTGCAGCCGCTGCTTAACCTGCGCGACCTTCGGTCGCTACGAACCGGCTAAACTTCGTTTGCTGCACGCCATTCCTCGATTTGCTACGGGTCAGAAGGTATGCCGGGCGAATGCCGGCAGCAAGATTTGCTGTATTTGCTACGTGTCAAAAGTTAGGCCGTCATTCCGGCTGCGCCAGGGCCGAACGGCCAAAATTCATCCAGTGGATGAATTTTAGTGAGGAGCCAGGCGGTGCGCTGGCCTATTATGGCAATTCTTCCCAAGGAGATTTCCGCGGTTCAGAAGGTATGCCGGCATAGACCGCCTTTGGCGGATGTAAAAAATCTTCTTTGGAAGAATTGCCAGCGATAGTCGGTGGCGCAAACGGAAGTGCGATTTGCACAGCAAATGGAAAGCATGGAGCGGCCAGCGCCAGCCGCGGTTTTGCGAAGCAAAAATCGCCTCAATTCTTCACCTGGGTCCTTTTCTTTCTCCCTTTACTCATTGCTGGTCTATTTATTCTGAAGGTATTGGTGAACCTCCTGCGTCGGTTTCTTTTGGACCAGTAAAAGAAAGGGGAATAACGCGCGAGTCGCGCGACGAGCCCTCATCAAGCCAGCGACAGATCATAACTCAAACAACTGCCTACAGGCTAAATAAGTCCCATCTGTCAATAAAACCCATAGAATAAGCATGGTTTATCTATAATCGAATTCGTGCGAAATTTGGTAGTTTCCGGCAACTTCCCATTGCGGGACCTCGAAAACAGTATAATACATGGAAAGTACCTGTCCTGCCTGCAAACAGCAGCAATTGATCCAACCGGCCACATGCCCCAAATGCGCTTACCCGTTCGATGGGAGTACAGCCGAGCAGGTTCGGCATTTGGTACGGTATAAAGCCTCATGGGATACCGCCCCGGAAACGCATCATTTCCTGAAACACCCCCGCCTGATCCTGTACGCTATGGCCCTCCTGAGTACCGGATATCTGGTCTATACCTATTTGGGCGGGGGTTTTGTTTTGGGCGACCTGGGGCTGAATATCGGGCTTATCGTGGCCTATGTGGTGTCTGCCCGGAACCTGCACCGCAACCCACTGCTCTTCGCGGCCGTGCCCCTGGTGCTCTTTGGCCTGATTAACGCCCTGCAGTTTATCGTATACCCCGACCTGTTATACCAGGGCCTGCTTCCGAAAATCTTCGTGGCGAGCTGCCTGCTGATAGCCTTGCGATTGGTTGTTAAGACGCAGAATCTGCAAGGGGAGTTTCGGGTTGAATGACATTTGTTTTTCGAAAAGGGGAGGGGGCTCGTCACGCCTGCGGCGTGACTCGCTTTATTTCTACTTTCTTTTACTGGTCTAAAAGAAAGTAGCAAAGAAAAGGACCTTCGGCGAACTTCTGACCCTTGAAAGCTACGTCAGGGGTGCAGCCGCCGCTTAACCTGCGCGACCATTGGTCGCTACGAACCGGCTAAACTTCGTTTGCTGCACGCCTTTCCTTGCTTTGCTACAGGTCA
>JAHECA010000029.1 GCA_024642005.1 Robiginitalea sp.
GACACGCCATGATCTCATGTGAGCAGGCCATGACCATTTGCAGCAAAAGCCAGTACAGGGAAGCCGGCAGGCGCGAGCGTTTCCAGCTCTGGCTGCACCTGCTTTTCTGCAAAACCTGCTCCCGGTTCTCCCTCAGGAACCGCAAACTCACAGACCTCTGCAACCATGCCCCGTTGCAGCAGCTTTCCCCCGGAGAAAAGGAAGCCATGAAGCAGCGCCTGCTGGGCAACGGGCATACCCCCTAGCCCGCCAGGGCCTGCCAGGCCATATAGCAGGCGAGCACCGCCATGGGAATAGCCTCGATCCAGAACGAAGCGTAATAGGGATCTTGTTCCGCTTTGCTGTATTGCACCCCCAGGCCCGCGAGCAGCCCGGCCATTGCTTTGGCCAGGAACTCGCCCCCGGAGAGATCGTCCTTTAAGAAGCTTACGCCCAAAAACACAAGGGCCCCCACCCAGCCCAGCCAGCGGGTGCCTTTCAGGCCCAGGCGCCTGGGCAGGGTCCGCAGGGCCGGCGGGTCGACCTGCATGTCGCGCACCTCGAAAGGCAGCATGAGCAGGCTTACCCAGAGCAGGCGCTGAAAGCCTTCGACCCAGAGGTCCCTTTCCAGGAAATAACCACTTTCCCACAGCGGGATAAACAAGCTTACCAGGGTCCACACCAGGGCCACCAGAAACACCTTCAACATTCCAAAACTCCGGAGGTTTCGGAAGCCGGGCAAGACCGGGAGGGCGTACAGGGTGGCGATCAGCGAAGAAATACCGAGCAGGATCCAGTAGCTCAGGGCGAGCCGGGTGAGGCACAGCACTGCCAGCAGTGCGCTGGCCAGGCTCACCCAGAGAATGGCCCTGTTCCAGCTCCCCCTTGACTTGCGGCGCTTCCAGGGCTCGGCCCCGTGCTTGATGGCATTATAGCCGGCCACGCTCCCGAAAAAAAGCACCCCGTAATACGCCGGGGGAACCGCAATGCCGAACAGCAGTTGGGTAAAAGCCAGCAAACAGACCAGGGCGAGGGATACGTGAAAACTCGCCTGAATGTAAAAGGCGAAAAGCGCGGACAGGGGTCGCATAAAACAAAGGTAGCCAAACTGTTCATAAACCATTTTTTCAGTTAAAAACTTTATGGGGCGGGGCGGGGCGAAAACGTGTGAGTGCGGGATTTTATCCCTAATTTTGGAGACTTTAAAAAGCTGAATGCGCTTGCCATGAATACAGAGTCTTTCGCCTTACGGCACCTGGGCGTACGCCCCGAACATCTCCCGGCCATGTTGCGAGTTATCGGGGTCGACAGCCTGGATCAACTCATCAATGAAACCCTGCCAGACGACATCCGCCTGAAAAAGGAGATGCAGCTCGACCCGCCCATGAGCGAACACGAGTTCCTGCAACACATTCACAGCCTGGCCCGCGAAAACCAGGTATTCAAAAACTACATTGGCCTGGGTTACCACCCGGTCGTAACACCGTCGGTGATCAAACGCAACATACTGGAGAACCCGGGCTGGTATACGGCCTATACGCCTTACCAGGCCGAGATCGCCCAGGGCAGGCTCGAGGCCCTGGTGAATTACCAGACCATGGTATGCGACCTCACCGGCATGGAACTGGCCAATGCCTCCCTGCTCGACGAGGGCACGGCCGCAGCCGAAGCCATGACCATGCTGCTCGACCTGCGCAGCCGCGACCAGAAAAAGGCCGATTGCCTTCGGTTTTTTGTTTCGGACCAGGTGTTGCCCCAAACCCTTGCGGTACTACAGACCCGTTCGAAGCCCCTGGGCATCGAGCTGGTGGTTGGCCCGGCTTTGGAAGGGGCGCTCGACAGGTCCTTCTATGGCGCACTGCTGCAATACCCGGCAGCCGACGGGAAGGTATCTTCCCCGGAAGGGTTTATCGGCAAAGCCCATGAACTGGAGATTAAAGTGGCGGTTGCTGCCGACCTGCTAAGCCTCTGCCTGCTGACCCCTCCGGGCGAACTGGGCGCCGACGTGGTGGTGGGAAGCAGCCAGCGGTTCGGTATCCCGATGGGGTACGGCGGCCCTCATGCCGCCTTTTTTGCCACCCGGGAAGATTACAAACGCAGCGTACCGGGGCGAATTATTGGGCTCAGCAAGGATGTAGACGGGAAACCGGCCTACCGCATGGCCCTGCAAACCCGCGAACAGCATATCAAGCGCGACAAGGCTACTTCGAATATCTGTACCGCACAGGTGCTGCTGGCCGTAATGGCGGGCGCATACGCCGTATACCACGGCCCCAAAGGGCTGCAGCATATTGCCTCGCGCATTCATGCGCTCGCCGTAACATTGGCCGAAGGGCTCGAGGCCCTGGGCGTTTCCCTGAAGCACCAGAACTTTTTCGACACCCTGCACCTGGCCTTCCCGGCCGGGCAGGTCCAACCCCTGGCCGAAGCAGCAGGCGTTAACTTCCACTACCCCGGCCCAGGGGAGGTCTGCATTAGCCTGAACGAGACCAGCGGTCCGGCAGACGTGGCCGAAATCGTCGGGTTGTTTGCACAGGCCCTCGGCAAACCGGGCAAGTCTCCTGAAACGACCCTGAGCCAGGCCAGCCGTATCCCCAAGTCCCTGCAACGCAGCAGCGGCTTTATGGAACAGGAGGTCTTTAACCGCTACCACTCCGAATCGGAAATGATGCGGTACCTGAAAAAACTGGAACGCAAAGACCTTGCCCTGAACCAGTCTATGATCTCCCTGGGTTCCTGCACCATGAAACTGAATGCTGCCTCCGAAATGCTGCCGCTCAGCATGCCCGAATGGGCCAGCATGCACCCTTTTGTGCCGGTAGCACAGGCGGGCGGGTACCAGCGCATGCTGAAAAAGCTGGAAGACTACCTCACCGAAATTACCGGCTTTGCAGCCACTTCCCTCCAACCGAACTCGGGGGCCCAGGGCGAATACGCCGGGCTCATGCTCATCAGGGCCTACCACGAGTCAAGGGGTGAAGGGCACCGCAATGTGTGCCTGATTCCGGCTTCGGCCCATGGCACCAACCCGGCCTCTGCAGTTATGGCGGGCATGGAGGTAGTGGTGACCAAAACCGACGAAAAAGGCAATATCGACCTGGCCGACCTGGAAGAGAAGGTACTGGCCCACAGCGCCTCCCTGGCCGCTCTGATGGTGACCTACCCTTCCACCCACGGGGTATTTGAATCGTCCATCAGGAAGGTGACACGCCTCATCCATGACCACGGCGGGCAGGTTTATATGGACGGGGCCAACATGAACGCTCAGGTGGGCCTTACCAACCCCGCTACCATCGGGGCCGACGTGTGCCACCTGAACCTGCACAAGACCTTTGCCATCCCGCACGGCGGCGGCGGGCCCGGGGTAGGACCCGTGTGCGTGGCCCCCCAGCTGGTGGAATTCCTGCCGAAGAACCCGGTTGTGGAAACCGGGGGAGCCAGGGGTATCCCGGCCGTTTCCGCAGCGCCCTGGGGGAGCGCCCTGGTTTGCCTGATCTCCTATGCCTACATCCGCATGCTTGGGGCCGAGGGCCTTACCGAATCTACCCGAATCGCCATTCTGAACGCCAATTACATGAAGGAACGGCTCAAGGAGGCCTATCCTATCTTGTACACGGGCGAGATGGGCCGTGCCGCCCACGAGATGATCGTCGACTGCCGGCCTTTCAAAAAACAGGGTGTCGAAGTAACCGATATCGCCAAGCGGCTTATGGATTACGGCTTCCACGCCCCCACCGTTTCCTTCCCCGTGGCGGGCACCCTGATGATTGAACCCACCGAGAGCGAAAGCCAGGAAGAACTCGACCGCTTCTGCGACGCCCTGCTGGCGATCCGCAAAGAGATCGACGCTTCCGGGGATGCGCCCAGCCCCCTGCTGAAAAACGCCCCCCATACCCTGGCCATGATTACGGCCGATGCCTGGGACTATCCGTATACACGGGCCGAGGCTGCCTATCCACTGCCCTATGTGGCCGAAAACAAATTCTGGCCGGGTGTGAGGCGGGTAGACGACGCCTACGGCGACCGCCACCTGATCTGTACCTGCACGCCCCTGGAGGCCTATGCCGAAACAGCCGAATAGGAGCCGATGTACAAATACTATCCCGAAAAAAGGTACCGCCTGACCCTGGAATTCCTGCAAAGGCACGTCGCCACGTCGGAAGCCATCCTGGACCTGGGGGTTCTCAACCCCTTTTCGGAGATCATGACCCAGAACGGGTACCGGGTTACCAATACCGGGGGAGAAGACCTCGACCTCGACCTGGAAGCGGTTCGCGCCTCAGGCGCCCCTGTGGTTACGGCGTTCGAAATACTGGAACATTTGGTAGCTCCCTTTAAGGTGTTGCAGGCCATCCCCGGCGACCGCCTGCTGGCCAGCGTGCCGCTCAGGCTGTGGTTTGCCGCCGCCTACCGCTCCAAGACAGACCCGCGCGACCGGCACTTTCACGAATTCGAGGCCTGGCAGTTCGACTGGCTGCTCGAAAAGGCGGGCTGGCGCGTCATAGATCGCGTGCAGTGGGCCCACCCGGTGCGCAAGTTCGGCATCAGGCCGTTGCTCAGGCGGTTTACCCCCCGCTACTACCTGGTTTATGCCGAGCGCGTGAAATGAGCACGCCCGGGCCCCATAGCAATTCCGCTGCTCCGGCCAAAGTCTGGTTGGCAGTGGTGATGCCGGCCCACAACGAAGCCCAGCACCTCGAGGCCTGCCTGGCCTCCTTTGCAGGCCAAACCCGCCCCCCCGACGAATTGCTGGTGGTAGACGACTGCAGTACCGATGCCTCTTCGGAAATTGCTTCGCGCTTTTCAGCCTCCCATGGCTGGATACGCCTGGTGCGCAAGGATTCGGAGCCGGGCCACCGGCCGGGAGCCAAGGTGGTGAGGGCTTTTGAATATGGCCTTGAAGCCCTGTCGCGGCCTTTCGATTTGATCGGGAAATTCGATGCCGACCTGCTGCTTCCCCCCGACTATTTTGAACGGGTTTTGGACGCATTTGACAGCAAGCCGAACCTGGGTATGTGCTCGGGGCTGGTCTACATTCGCAAGCAACAGGAATGGGTATATGAACCCATCGCCAACCGGGACCATGTACGGGGGCCGGTAAAACTGTATTCGGCTGCCTGTTTCAATGCCATAGGAGGCCTGCGCCCTGCGGTGGGCTGGGATACGGCCGATGTTATGCAGGCCCGTTACCACGGGTTCGGGGTCGAAACCCTGGGCGACCTGCAGGTTAAGCACCTGAGGCCCACCGGCAGCGCTTACGCCAAAGAGAACGCCCTCAGGCAGGGAGAGACCCTGTATACCTTGAGATACGGCTTTTTACTGGGCCTGCTGGCTTCTGTAAAAATGGCCTGGAAGCGCCGCAAACCCGATTTGCTCTGGTGGCACCTGCGCGGTTGCCTGCAGGCCCGCCGCAGGGGGGCGGCCCGACTGCTTACGCGGGCCGAAGGGCGTTTTGCCAGGCAATGGCGCTGGCGGCAAATTACCCGAAAATTAGTCTAGTACCTCCGGAATGGGCTCTCCCGTGGTACCGTCGGGCAGCGCAATGCCCAACAGTGCCGCCAGGGTGGGCGCAATTTCGGGGATGGTGGTACGTCTCAGCAAATTCCCATGCCTGATTCCCTTACCGAAAAACAACAGGGGCACATGGGTGTCGTACGGATAGGGGGACCCATGGGTAGAACCCGTCGGGGGGTAATTGACATAGCCCCGTGGCAGCGCCAGCAACAGGTCGCCTGACCGTTTCGGGTTGAAGCCCTTCTGGAGAATGGCCGGCACCCCTTCGGAGTACTCGGCCTGCATCATCTGGGAGGCCGTATAGACCGCCTCTATTACGTCGTAGGTCATCAGCTCGGCGGCCAGTGTGCGCTGAACCTGGTCAAGGTCGAGGTCGAGGTTGCGCAGCAGGTCGTGGTCGAGGAAAATCTGGTTGTTCGAGATGTTCCGAATCAGTTTTATATCCCCGTAGGTATATTGTATAAATTCGGTGAGGCGGGTATACATGCCACTCATTTCGAGGTTGCCGGCCGGTAATTTCTGGTCGGCCAGGTACCCGGCAACCGGGAGAGCCCCGTGATCGGCCGTCAGAAAGACAGTATAGTTGCCAGTTCCCACCGTTTTGTCGAGCTGCTTCAGCAAGCGGGCCAGGTCCTGGTCGAGGCGCAGGTAGGTGTCTTCCACCTCCTTGGAATCGACCCCATAAAAATGCCCAACATAATCAGTGCTCGAATAGCTGATGGCCAGGAAATCGGGCACATCATCCCCCCCGAGGTCTTCTGATTTCAGGGCTTCCAGGGCAAAGTCGGTGGTTAGGCTGTTGCCGAAAGGGGTAATGCGCAACAGGCCGTAGCCGCCGTTGGCCTCCCAGAGTTCCGGAAGTTTATGCGGGAATACCGGGGCCTGCTCCCCATCGATGATCCCTTCATACGGGGAATTGTCAGGGCCGCTTTCCACATAGGTATCTAAAGCCCTGAGTGGCTCCCAAACTTTACGGTAAGCGGCGGCGGCCCCCGAAGTATTGAAGCGCTGTACCCAGTCGGGGAGGACTTCCATGTAGTAAGAACTGGAAATCCAATGGCCCTTGGATCCTTCATACCAATAGGCCGCGTTGGCCATATGGCCGCCCGGCAGCACGGCACCGCGGTCTTTGAGGGCCACCGCTATTACCTTGGAGCGCTGCTGATAGTGCAACCTGAGTTGGTCGGTAATGGTGGAAACCAGGAGGCGATGGGGAGAATTCTTGCCATCGACCGAAGTGGTACCCACAGAGCTGACCGTGTCATCGCCGGTACAATAAACCGATTGCCCGCTGGCCACGTCGAACCAGTCGTTGCCCAGAATGCCGTGAACGGCCGGGGTGGTGCCCGTATAGACCGAGGCATGACCCGGCCCGGTACTGGTGGGTGCATAGTTAAAATGGTGGTTCCGGCAGAGGAACCCCTCCCCGACCAGGCGCCTGAAACCGTCGTCTGAATATTTCTCCCAAAAGCGCGACAGGTAATCGGCGCGCATCTGGTCTACCACGATGCCCACCACCAATTTGGGTGGGTCCCCGAAAGGCGGAGTGGCCCGGGTGCCCTGACTGTTACGGGCCCCGGCCTGGGCTAACAGGGATGTTGTGGCAAACATAACGGAGAAGATGCAGGAAGCAGATCGCTTCAGAAATGGTGTCATGGATTTCGGCTTTGCCGGCTAAAATACAGAATACGCCCTATTTGGAGCAGCGCCCCACTTTAAATCAAGATGAATATGCTTATTTTTACCGCTAATACCCCGCACCGGCGCCTATGAACTACCTGGCATCTATCGGAAGTTACGCGATCATGATCGTGGAGACCTTTAAAAAGCCCACCAAATGGCATATCATGAGGTCCCTGATTCTGAAAGAGATCGACGAGCTCATTTTCGGCTCCCTCGGCATCATCATCTTTATCTCCTTCTTTATAGGCGGGGTGGTATCCATACAGACGGCCCTGAACATCAGCAACCCGCTCATACCGCGCAACCTCATCGGTTTTGCCACGCGCCAGTCGGTGATCCTGGAGTTCGCCCCTACCTTCACCTCCATCATCATGGCTGGAAAAGTAGGTTCCTACATTACCTCGAGTATCGGTACCATGCGGGTAACCGAGCAGATCGACGCCCTGGAAGTCATGGGTGTCAACTCCCTGAATTACCTGGTCTTCCCAAAAATCGTCGCCATGTTCTTTTACCCTTTTGCAGTGGCCATCGCCATGTATGTGGGCATCTTGGGCGGCTGGATCGCCGGGGTGTTCGGAGGGTTCAGCTCCAGCGCCGATTTCATCGAAGGCCTTCAGCTCGATTTTGACCCCTTTCACGTTACCTATTCCTTCATCAAATCGGTGGTATTTGCCTTTGTGATCGCCACGGTGCCTTCCTACCACGGCTATTACATGAAAGGAGGGGCACTGGAAGTAGGCAAGGCGGCCACGGTTTCATTTGTCTGGACCAGCGTGGTGATCATTATCCTGAACTACATCCTCACTCAACTCATGCTCGGCTGATGATTGAAGTCAAAGACCTGCATAAAGCGTTCGGGGGCACTGAGGTGCTCAAAGGGATCAGCACCACCTTCGAAAAGGGCAAGACCAACCTGATTATCGGGCAAAGCGGTTCGGGGAAAACCGTTTTTATGAAATGCCTGCTGGGCCTGATTACCCCAGACAGCGGCATTATTAGCTATAACGGACAGGTCTATTCCGAGCTGAGCCCTTCCAAACAACGCGATCTGCGTCAGGAAATGGGAATGGTCTTTCAGGGCAGCGCCCTCTTCGATTCGATGACCGTGGAAGGCAACGTGATGTTTCCGCTGGAAATGTTTACCCGCAAGTCGCAGGAAGAGATGCAAGACCGGGTAGATTTCGTGTTGAAACGGGTGAACCTGATAGACGCCCATAAAAAATTCCCTTCGGAGATCTCAGGGGGTATGCAGAAACGCGTGGCCATAGCCAGGGCCATTGTAATGAACCCGCAATACCTGTTCTGCGACGAGCCCAATTCGGGCCTCGACCCCAAGACGGCTATCATTATCGACAACCTGATCAAGGAAATCACGGAGGAATACAACATAACCACCGTAATCAACACCCACGACATGAACTCGGTGATGGAGATCGGGGAAAAGATCGTCTTCCTCAAAAATGGCCACAAAGCCTGGGAAGGCACCAAACAGCAAATCTTTCGCACCGACAACAAGGCCGTTACCGACTTCGTTTACTCCTCAGAACTTTTCAAAAAGGTACGGCAGATGTACCAGGAAGAGCGCGACTGATCAGTCGCCGGCCACCCGCACCTGAATTTTCGGGTTTTTCAGGCGCACCTGTATCCACTCGGCAAAGCGCTTTAAATCGGCTTCCCTGTCTGTTGCAGAAATCCCTTCTTTCCAATGCGTTTCCAGAATGGGGATGGTGTCGGTTTTCTGAAAATCGGTCTGGAGGGTATAGGCGTAATCGAGACCCATCAGGTTCGGGTAACTGGCCCTGGCCTCGGCAGAAATATCCTGGAAAGGGATCTGGCTCGCCACCAGGCTGCTCATGCCCGACAGCTCTTCCTCCAGCATGCGGATGCGTTCGTCCTTGTTGAGCAGCTCGGCCTTCTTGGATTCGTAGAGCTCGTTCACGTAGCGGAATTTCTCCTCTGAATCGTCTACCCCGCCCTGTACGATCTTGAGATCGGCATCTTTGAGTTTCGAGTACCTGTCTTTGCGGGTCTGCCAGCTGGTAATCACATTTTCAGGAATGGCGTCGTCTCCCATGCTCACCAGCTCGATGATGGACCCCCCTTCGGCATGGTATTCCAATTGGGTGAGGTTGTCCATAAACCGCCCATTGGTCGGGAAGTGGTAAGTCCCAATAGTCTCGGAAATGAACTGCTGAGCCTGGCTGCGGAAGCGGGATTCCTGGAACACCTTGTAAAAGGTATATCCGGCCGGGATCATCACCAGTACGGCCACCAGGGAGGCCACCCGGGCAATCAGGCGGCGGCGGCGCGAATTGGCATACTTGGCCATCGGAAACCGCAATAGCTTGACTACCAAAAAGGTGGCCAGGCCAATAAAAATAGTATTGATGGCAAACAGGAAGAGGGCACCCCCGGCGTATTCGAGGTTCCAGATCGCCAGCCCAAACCCTACCGTACACAGGGGGGGCATCAGGGCCGTGGCAATGGCAACCCCGAAAATTACACTGGCAATCGTGCCCCGCTTTGCCCGTGCGATTACCAGGGCCAGGCCGCCGAAAAAGGCGATGAGCACATCGCGGATGTCGGGGGCGGTGCGGGCCAGCAATTCAGACGAGGTATCGCGCAAGGGGAAAAACCTGAAAAAAAGGTAGGCCGTAAGCACGCTGAGCACGACCATGATGGCAAAGTTATTCAGGGAGCGCCTCAGGGTATCGATGTCGTTAATAGCCAGCGAGAGCCCCATGCCCAGAATTGGACCCATTAGGGGGGAAATCAACATGGCCCCGATTACCACGGCCGTGGAGTTTGCGTTCAGGCCAATAGAGGCGATAAAGATCGAACACACCAGAATCCAGGCCGTATGCCCCTTGAAGGGAATATCGGCCACGATGGCCTCGCGCGTGGCATCCTGGTCGGTGTTGTTGCGGATATCGAGCAGTTCTTTCAGGAATGTGCGGCCGCTTGCCATCAGCCCTCTAAAGTCCTTTTTTACCAACTCGCGGCTGTCTGGGGTTCCGTCCTGACGGGGGTTTTTCTCAGCTTCCATAGTTAGGTGAATTTTGGCCCAAAAGCATCCTTAACGCGGGCCACCCATTGTTTGATTTCCTGCTCCCGGCTGCGGGGTACTACCAGCAGCACCTCTTCGGTATCTACCACGATAAAATCGCTGAGCCCTTCCAGCACTGCAATCTTCCCTGCCGGCATGCGCACCATATTGCCCTGGCTGTGCTCGAACAGTATCGTTTCGCCCGCCCCGGCGTTCCCCTGGGGGTCTTTTCCCAGCTTGTCGTAAAGGGAGCCCCAGGTTCCCAGGTCATTCCAGTCGAAGGAAGCCGGAAGAACGAACACCTGGTCGGAATGCTCCATGATGGCGTAGTCTATCGAAATATTGGCGGCACGGGCGTAGTTCTCAGCGATAAAGGCCGCTTCGCCCGGGGTATTGTAATGCTCCAGGCCCGAGGCAAACAAGGCGTATTGTTCGGGCTGATAGTGCTCGAAGGCCGCTACGATACTCCTGGCGCTCCATGCAAAAATACCGGCATTCCAAAGGAAATTACCCTGCCTGAGGAAGGCCTGTGCCGTCTGGTAGTCTGGTTTTTCGCGGAACTGGGCAACTTTTTTAAGGCCGTCTGGATCTTCGCCGTCCCGGTCGAACTCGATGTAACCGAAGCCGGTGTTCGGAAAGGTGGGCTGTATGCCAAGGGTACAAAGGGCCTCAGTTCGGGAAGCCCTTTCAAAACAGCGGCTTACATCGTCTGCAAAGGCGGCTTCGTCTTCGATCCAATGGTCGCTGGGAGCTACCACCATACAGGCATCTGGGTCCATTTTGCGGATTTTCAGAGCCGCATAGAGAATGCAGGGGGCGGTATTGCGCATGGCTGGTTCGGTAACCACCTGCCCGGGCCCGATTTCGGGCAGCTGTTCCAGTACCAGGTCGCGGTAGTCGGCATTGGTCAATACCAAAATGTTTGAGGGGGGAATAAAACGCGCCAGGCGCGAAAAAGTCTGTTGCAGCAGGGATCGGCCGCTGCCGAGCAGGTCGTGGAACTGCTTGGGGAACGACCGGGTGCTCACCGGCCAGAACCGGGAGCCTACCCCGCCCGCCATAAGCACGGCGTAATAATGCGAATTCATGTGTTCAGTTTTCTGCGAGTAATTCTACTTCGGCATGCGGTTGGAAAAGATACAATTTTCCGGTAGCAACTTCCACGCATTGGTAGCGTTTTATTTGGCAGGGGCCCTTGCGGAATACCCGTCCGTTGTAGAGGCGGAACAGGCTCCCTTCCGGTATCTCGTACACATGGCAGCCCTCTGGTTCCTGTGGATCGTAAAACTTCAGGGCCAGGGAAAGGGCAGTGTCGGTGCTGCTGCTGGCCTTCGGGTTTTTGAAATGGCGGGCCAACACGGGCAACAGCCGGTCGGGGAAAATCTCGGGCCTTAAAAAGGGAAGCATGAGCCGCTGAAAGGTGTGCTTCCATTCGACCCCGTGGGGTTTGATGCGGCGGCCGTAGGTTTCAAAGGCCAGCAAATGAGCAATTTCATGCACCAGGGTAATCAGGAAGCGGTAGCGGTTTGCCATGGCATTGACCGTGATCTGGTGCCCGCCCCCGGGCAGCCGCCGGTAATCGCCGTGGCGCGTAATGCGCTGGCGCACCACTTTAAGGTGCACGCCGTTAGACCGGATCAATTCCAGGCAGGGTGCCACGGCCCGTTCTGGCAGGTATCTGGCAAGTACCTCATTCATGCGGGTAAAGGTATACAATCTGTGCTTTTTTCCGGGTATCAGGTGTTTGGGCAAGCAGAACGGGCACAGTTGATAAGTTTCCCGTATCTTATGGGGATGAAAAAGTTGCTGTTTTTGCTTTTGGCATCCCTGTTGCTGCCAGGTTGCCAGAAAGACTCCGACGAGCGCCCCGACCCTGACGTGCTCGAAGGTACCTGGTTGCTTACCGAGGCGCTCTTCGACCCCGGCGACGGGAGCGGGGAATTCCAAAAAGTCGATTCGGAGCGCGAGCTGAACCTGGCCCCCGATAATACCTTCAGCTCAAATTACGATATCTGCCAGGCCATTGAGGAAGGGCAGAAATTCAGCGGCAATTTTGATCGGATTGGCGTCAAGGAATTTTTGATCCCCTGTGCAGGAAGCCTCCTGAACAGTGTACAGGGGCGTTTGGAAGACGGGTTTCTCGTGCTGTATTATCCGTGTGACGAACCCTGCGCCTACCGGTTTACGAAAACCTCTGACTTCAGGGAGTAGAGCGGCTTACCTGCAGCACCTTCCCATTGTAAAGCGCATGGCCCGTAAGGGCGAATTGGCCGATATAGGCAGCCATTTCCGGGGCAGTAACCGGTGCCTGATAGCCGGGAAAGGCCTCCTCCAGCATTTCGGTCTGCACCGCCCCCAGGGCCAGGGCGTTAAAAGCCGGGCCTGTTTCCTTGTATTCTTCAGCCAGCAATTCGGTCAGGGTAATTACGGCCCCCTTGCTGGAGCTGTAGGCCGCCAGGCCTGGGAATTTGGCGCTCCCCTGAATACCCCCCATAGAGCTTACGGCCAGTACATGGCCTGCGGGGTCAAGCACCGGCAGCAAAGCCCGGGTAAGGGTGGCTACCCCAAAAACGTTTACACGGTAAACCGCTTCAAAATCGTCGACCCGGGTTTCCCGGAAGGGTTTGTTTACCAGGCTGCCTGCGTTGTGCACCAGCACCCCGGCCTTCCCCCAGTTTGCCTGCACCCAGGCGGCCGCCTGGACAGAAGCCCCCGGGTCTGTAATATCAAAGGTGAGAGAGGTAACCTGCTCGAGGCCCAGCGCCTCTACTGGCCCGGGGTTGCGCGACAGGGCCAGAACGCTGTGGCCGCCTGCAGCCAGCCATTGTACCAATTCGTAGCCTATACCGCGGCTGGTTCCTGTTACAACAACCTTTGCCATCAGTTCAGTTTCAGGTTTCCTGGTGGGGCATTGGCAACGCCCTGCACCACAGGAATGAGTTGGTTCAAAACCGCCGACATATGGCCGAAGTCCATACGGGAAGCCTCGTCGCCCGGCTTGTGGTAGTAGTTGTAATTCGTGAAATCGAAGGTCGAAAAGGTATGGGCCGGCACCCCGAATTCGTTGAAAAAAGAATAGTTGTCTGACCGCTGAAAAAGGTTGTATTCCTGTGCTGCCGGCAGCAGGCCAACCAGATTGGAGCCCGCGTATTCGTTGGCCAGTTCGGCCAGGTTGCTTTTCTCGTACCCGGTCAGGTAGACCTGGTAATCTTTGTCGGCCATGGGCACCCCTGTCATTTCAAAATTGAGCATGGCATGTAGCCGGAAGCCCTGCTGTTTCAACCGGGCTGCCATATGTGCACTGCCCAGCAGGCCACGTTCCTCGGCCCCGAAAAAGGCAATCAGCAAGCTTCGCGCCGGGGCCCTGCAGCCCGAGAAGTAACGGGCCAGCTCGAGCAGTGTGGCCGTGCCCGAAGCATTGTCGTTGGCTCCGTTGGCAATGCTGTCTCCTTCAATGGGGGCTATGCGGCCGATATGGTCGTAATGCGCACCCAGCACCACGAATTCGCCTGCCAGTTCGGGGTCGCTGCCGGGGATTACCCCCACAATATTAAAGGACAACTCGCCGACATTCGACAGGGTATCGCGGTAAGTGGCAAAGTACGGGACAATCTGGTATTGTTTCAGCTGCCCCTCCAGGTAGGCGGCTGCCAGTTCGCCCCCTTCGGTGCCTGTGTTGCGCCCTTCGAGAGCATCGGACGCCAGGTAATCCACGATTTTTTCCATATGCCGGGCATCGCTGAAATGGGCAGCCTCTTCAGGGGAACAAACCCGATTGCGGGACGAGCCGCATCCCCCCAGCAGCAGGAGCAGGGCACTGCCGATAAGCATGCCACAGGCCCGGGCCGCCTGGCGGCATGTGTTGCGGCCCCTCATGTTAGGCGAGCATGGTTACCGGGTGCTCCATGTAGGCGCGCAGGGTTTGCAGGAACTGCGCCCCGGTTGCCCCGTCGACGGTGCGGTGGTCGCAGGCCAGGGTTATGGTCATGGTATGCCCTGCCACGATTTGCCCGTCTTTTACGACTGGTTTCTCGACGATGGCTCCCACCGATAAGATGGCCGAATTGGGCTGGTTGATGATAGAGGTAAACTCCAGGATGCCGAACATGCCCAGGTTGGAAACCGTAAAGGTACTGCCCTCCATCTCGGCCGGGGTCAGTTTTTTAGTGCGTGCCCTGCCGGCCAGGTCTTTAACCGCCTCCCCGATCTGGGTCAGGCTCATCTGGTCGGTGAATTTGAGTACCGGCACCACCAGGCCATCTTCCACGGCTACCGCTACACCTACGTGTACGTGGCGGTTGTAACGGGTGGTGTCGCCATTCCAGCTGGTGTTTACCTGGGGATGCTTCTTCAGGGCCATTGCGCAGGCCTTAACCACCATGTCGTTGAAAGAGACTTTGGTGTCGGGCAATTCATTGATGCGCGCCCGCGACCCCATGGCGTGTTCCATGTCTACCTCGATGGTGAGGTAGTAATGTGGGGCGGTGAATTTGGATTCGCTAAGGCGCTTGGCGATAACCTTGCGCATTTGGGAGTTCTTGACCTCTTCCACGGCTTCCTGCCCTGTCGGGGCCTGCACAACAGTTTGCGCAGCAGAAGGGGCAGAAGCTGCGGCAGCCGGTCTGGCTGCAGGGGTGAAGTTTTCAATATCGCGTTTCACAATGCGGCCCTGGTCGCCGCTCCCGGCTACCTGGCGCAAGTCGATTCCCTTGTCTTCAGCCATTTTGCGGGCCAGGGGCGAAACGAACAGGCGGGTGCCATCGGCAGCGGGTTGAGCCTCAGGTGCTTTGGGAGCCTCAGGGGCTGGATCGTGGGCAGGTGCCGCAGGGGCTGCCTGTTCCTGGGCAGGTGCGGCTCCGGCCGGTGCGCCGCTCAGCACGGCCTGCACGTCGGTGCCCTTGGGCCCGATTACGGCCAGCACGGCATCTACAGGAGCCGATTGGCCTTCCTGAATGCCGATATGCAGCAAGGTCCCGGAATAAAACGATTCGAACTCCATGGTGGCCTTATCGGTTTCAATCTCGGCCAGGATGTCCCCTTCCGAAACGGTGTCGCCCACTTGCTTGATCCAGGTGGCAACCGTTCCTTCTTCCATGGTATCGCTCAGGCGCGGCATGCGCACAACTTCCACACCGGCAGGGATGGCGGGCTGGGGCTGGGAAGGCGCAACAGGGGCAACAGGAGCGTCCTGCTGTTGGGCAGGGGCGGCCGGGGCTGCCTCTTTCTTATCCTCGAGCAGGGATGAAATATCTTCCCCCTTCTCCCCGACGATAGCGAGCAGGGCGTCTACCGGGGCTCCGTCTCCCTCCTGAATGCCTATATGCAACAGGGTGCCCGAGTGGAACGATTCGAATTCCATGGTGGCCTTGTCTGTTTCGATCTCGGCGAGAATGTCGCCTTCTTCCACCTTATCTCCCACCTGTTTCAGCCATTTGGCCACGGTACCTTCTTCCATGGTATCGCTGAGCCTGGGCATTGTTATGATTTCTGCCATCTGCCTGTATCTTATAATTTATGCGCCAGAAACGGGTAATCGCGCTGTTCGTAGACCACGTCGTAAAGTTGTTCTGCAGGGGGGAAGTCGGAATTTTCCGCGAACTCCTCACACTCCTGCACCAGCTTGCGAACCCGCTTGTCAATCGCGGCGATCTCGGCATCGGTGGCGTATTTCTTATCCTTGATCACGTCGAGCACCTGGGTGATCGGGTCTATTTTCTTGTATTCTTCAACCTCATCCTTGGTACGGTAGTGCTGGGCATCCGACATGGAATGGCCCCGATAGCGGTACGTCTTCATCTCCAGGAAGGTAGGGCCCCCGCCGGTCCGGGCTCTTTCGACAGCCTTGTACACCTCTTCGGCCACAGCCACCGGGTCCATCCCGTCTACCGGGCCGCAGGGCATTTCGTACCCGAGTCCCAATTTCCAGATATCGGTGGTATGGGCGGTACGGGCAACCGAAGTACCCATGGCATAGCCGTTGTTTTCGCAGATGAAAACGACTGGCAACTGCCAGAGCATGGCCAGGTTGAAGGTTTCGTGCAGGCTGCCCTGCCTCACGGCCCCGTCGCCCATATAGCACAGGGTAACCGCATCGCTGCCGTGGTACTTATCGGCAAAGGCCAGGCCGGCTCCCAGTGGAATCTGCCCGCCCACGATGCCGTGGCCCCCGTAAAAGCGGTATTCTTTGGAAAAGATATGCATGGAGCCCCCCATCCCTTTGGAGGTACCGGTAACCTTCCCGTACAGTTCGGCCATTACCCGGCGGGGGTCTTCGCCCATGCCGATGGGCTGCACGTGGTTCCGGTAAGCCGTAATCATCTTGTCTTTGGTGAGGTCCATGGCGTGCAGCGAACCTGCCAGCACTGCCTCCTGCCCGTTGTACAAATGCAGGAAGCCGCGCACCTTTTGCTGGATGTAAACAGCGGCCAGTTTGTCTTCAAACTTCCGCCAGAACAGCATATCCTCATACCATTTCAGATATACCTCTTTGGTTATTTTCTTCATCAAAATGCTTTAAATGACTTAGTTACCAATGAGATTGGCCAGCCGATAAGGATGCTGTAACCCCCAAGTGGAAAAGCAAAAATAAACATTAAATATAACAGGAAAAAATGGAGTTGCCGAAAGCAGACCCCTTGCCACACGGCCTTTCAGCGCAGGTAGCTGCTATCGAACCCGAGGGGGAGCAAAGCGGCCATGGAAGGACACTCGTAAACGACCCCCTGCCCGGCCTGCAACAGCACCCTGATCGGGTTTATTTGCCGGTTCTCATATTCCAGGATGGCCTGCCGGCAATTGCCGCAGGGGGCAGCCGGCACCTGCAGTTTGTTGTCGGCAGAACGGGCCACAATGGCCAGGGTTCTGATCGGGGTACCCGGAAAGCGGGCCCCGGCCTGAAAAACCGCCACGCGTTCGGCACAAAGTCCCGATGGATAGGAGGCATTTTCCTGATTGCTCCCTATGATCGTTTCGCCCGATTCGAGCAGCAGGGCCGACCCAACCCGGAAATTCGAATAGGGGGCGTAGGCCCCTTCCAGAGCCTGCCAGGCAGCCTCAAGAAGCCGGCTGTCGGCATCGGGCAGGGCTGAGGCTGATTCGTATATGGTGAGCTCGAAGCCGACCGGGCGTTTCTCCATACCGAAAAGATACGATTTTCCCTTGCCCCTGCATAAAAAAACCTGCCTGCCGGCAGGTTTTGAAACAGGCGGCATGCCTGCTTTTAGTCGTTGTACATTTCGGGGCCCAGATTGAATACCAGGGAGAAACGCAGCGTATTTTCGAGAGGGTTGCGCACCTGTGCGGTCGAAAAAAGGTACGACAGGTCTATCTGTACCGAATTGTACCGGAAACCTGCCCCGAGGCTGAAGAACTTCCGAAAGCCCTTCATCTCCGATTCGTTAAAATACCCTGCCCGCAACATAAACTTTTCCTGGAAGGCATATTCGGCCCCCAGGCCCCAGGTGATTTCCTTCAGTTCTTCCGAAAAGCCATCCGGCGCATCGCCGAAGGATTTAAACACGCCTTCGAAAAAGCCGATGTTCTGATAAATTTCATTGTCGGCACTATCCATAATGCCGTCCCCGTTAAAATCCTGGGGAGTCGGCACCAGCAGTTTGTTCAACTCACCGGTAAGGGCCAAAACGTTGTCGGCATCGAAGATGAAATCGAATCCCCCTCCCAGGCCGAGGTTGGTGGGCAGGAAGTTTTCCTGTCCGCCCTGGTCGTACTGGATTTTACCGCCCAGGTTGGAAATATTGAAGCCGGCCCGCCAGCGGCCGTCAAAACTTTCAAAGGCCTTTTCGCGCCCGCGGTAATACCCGGCAATGTCGACAGCAAATGATTTGCCCGATTGCACGGCGTTACCCAATTGCGGGATCTCCAGGTTGGAACTGATAAACCGCCCGGCCACAGCCATGGAAAACGTCTCGCTCAGTTTAAGGGCATAAGACCCGTCAAGGGAAAGTTCATTGGGTTTTACCAGGGTGCCGTCTTCCGAAAAGGTGTTGCGCAGCTCGATTTCACCCAGGGTGAAATACCGGATGGAAACACCGAAGGCGCTGCGGTCGTTAATCTTGTTGAAATAACTGCCGTTCAGCAGGGCTATATCGGTGATGATGCTTTCCAGATAGGGCGTGTAGCTGATCCCAACACCCATTTTCCGCTCCGCAAAGGCAAACTTGGCCGGGTTCCACTGCTGGGAAAAGGCGTCCGCGCTGGTGGCCACACCCACGTCGCCCATTGCCGAAGACCGGGCATCGGCTGCAATGGTCAGGAATGGCACCGCCGTGGTGATTACGCGCTCCCCATTCTGTGCCAGGGTTGAAGTTGTTACCGCAAATAAAATGAGTACCCAGATTTTTTTCATCGGTTCTTTCGAAAGGTTTTTCCGTTACAGTACGAACATACAGTTAAATGTGTATAACTAAAAATTGCGTCGTCTATTGTGAAAGAAGAGGCATTTTCGGTATAATATACGGTTCGTTGCCCAAAAATGGCGCTATTATCTTGTAAAGAGGCTTTAGCCGGGCATTTCCCTCGTTGTACCCCTCATTTTCCAAAGGGGCGGAGCTGAAGGCAAAAAGGGTTCGGGCAGGCATACTAGATCAGGAATTTCCCCGTTAATGATGGTACCGTCCCTGCGACCGAAACAAAGGTGGGGAGGTGGGCGTCAAATTTTGGCGGATTGTAAAATATTATCGGCATATGCCCGTTCTATATGCCGAAAGTCGATTAAAAACACCTATATATTGATTACTCCGGACCGTATTATTTCCGGTCTGTTTTGAACCTAAGTCCTAAATACAGATGAAACAAACACGAATCAGCGCATTACTGATGGCAGCCGTTGTCGCCGGTTCCCTGGGCATGCAAAGTTGCAAAAAGTCTTCAGGGAGCTCGAAGAATACCTCTCGGGCAACCGGCTGGAAGATCAATGCCAAGGAAGGCGGCTTCGAATACAATACCGATTTCAAGGAGCAGGAAACCGCCCCGGGTCTGGTTTTCGTTGAAGGCGGAACTTTTACCAAGGGTAAGCTGCAAGACGATGTAATGCACGACTGGAACAACACCCCCACCACCCAGCACGTCCAGTCCTTTTATATGGACGAGACCGAGGTGACCAACGTGATGTACCTGGAGTATCTGGACTACCTCAAGAAAGTATACCCGCCCGAGAACCCGAAGTACAAGAATATCTACGTCGGGTCACTGCCCGATACCCTGGTATGGCGCAACCGGCTCGGCTTCAATGAGACCATGACCAACAATTACCTGCGCCACCCGGCCTATGCCGAATATCCGGTGGTAGGGGTTAACTGGGTTCAGGCCGTACAATTTTCAGAATGGCGCACCGACCGGGTGAACGAGGCCATGCTGGAGCGGGAAGGGTACCTGGCAGAAGATGTCAAGTACCGCGCCATGAACGGGGAAATCGGCGGCACCTTCAGCACGGAGGCCTATGTGAACCGTCCCGAATCGGTATACGGGGGGCAGATTGACTCCCTGGTGGGCAAAGCCCAGAAAGACTCGGTGCCGGTTTTCGCCAACCGCAGCACGGGCATCATCATGCCGGAATACCGCCTGCCTACCGAAACGGAATGGGAATACGCGGCCCAGGCCCTGCAGGGCAGCCGGGAATACAACAACTACCGCGGGCGCAAAAAGTATCCGTGGGATGGGGACTACACCCGTAACGGACAACGCGTGGGAAGGGGCGACCAACTCGCCAACTTCAAGCAGGGCAAAGGAGATTACGGCGGAATTGCCGGCTGGTCAGACGACGGGGCCGACATTACCGCAGAGGTTAAATCGTACAAGCCAAACGACCTCGGTCTTTACGACATGGCCGGCAACGTGGCAGAATGGGTTTCTGACGTATACCGACCGATCGTGGACGACGAAATCAGCGACTTTAACTACTACCGTGGAAACGTCTATATGAAAACCGCCATCGGCGAAGACGGCAAGGTTAAGATTTTGCGCGACAGCATCGTGTACGACACCCTGCCTACCGGCAAAGTGGTGGCCGTAAACCTGCCAGGAGAGATCAAGATGGTACCCGTAGATGAGACCGAGACCTACCTGCGCACCAACTTCTCAGACAGCGACAACCGCGACTACCGCGACGGAGACCCCGGGTCTTCCCGCTACTTTGACCTGTTCAGCGATGAGGAAGAGCAGCGGCCCATGTACAACGCGCCCAAGCACAAGGTGGAGCGTGACTCCACAGGCAGCGTGGTTCGCCAGTACGACAAGAGCAATGCCCGTACCAGCCTGATCAACGACGAGGTGCGTGTGTTCAAGGGAGGCTCCTGGAGAGACCGCGCCTACTGGCTCGACCCGGCCCAGCGCCGGTACCTGCCCCAGTACATGGCCACCGACTACATCGGCTTCCGCTGTGCCATGTCGCGTGTAGGATCCAAGTCCAAAACCAAGAACAAAACGGTTCGCGGGAAAAAAGTTAAAAAATAGAGGCTATGACCCCTCATAAAAAGCCCCGGCATATGCCGGGGCTTTTTATATTTGGGGCATGAGCATCGAAGCACTGCACCAATTGCTGCTGCGCCATCCGCAAGTGAGCACAGACAGCCGGAAAATACCGGAAAACGGAATTTTTTTCGCCCTCAAGGGCCCCAACTTCAACGGCAACGCTTATGCGGGCGAAGCGTTGAAAAAGGGGGCCGCCGTGGCCGTTATAGACGAGGCCGCGTATGCCGGGGAGGGCACGGTACTGGTAGACAATGTGCTCGAATGCCTGCAAAAGCTCGCCACCTTCCACCGCGATTACTGCAAAACCCCGGTAATTGCCCTGACGGGCAGCAACGGGAAGACCACCTCCAAAGAACTGATCGCTGGTGTGCTGGCCAAACGGTACCGGACCCTGGCCACAGCAGGCAATCTGAACAACCATATCGGGGTGCCCCTGACCCTGCTCGGCCTGCGCCCGGAAACCGAGCTTGCCGTAGTGGAAATGGGTGCCAACCATCAGGGTGAAATCGGCTTTCTATGCAGCCTGGCCAAGCCCGATTACGGGTATATCACCAATTTTGGAAAGGCGCACCTGGAAGGATTCGGGGGCGTGGAAGGCGTAATCAAGGGCAAGTCGGAGCTGTATGAGTACCTAATGGCCAATGGCAAGACTGTTTTCATGAATGCCGACGACCCCATTCAGCGGCAGAAACTGGACCACTACCCTCACAAGGTTGGCTTCAGCACTGAAGACCCGGCCTGGTACCGCATTGCCAACCTGGGTGCCCAGCCTTTTGTCGAGCTGGGGCTGGAGAATACCCGCGTGTGCACCCGCCTGTTGGGGGCCTATAATTTTCCGAACTGCGCGGCCGCTGCCCTCATAGGCCATCATTTCAAGGTGCCGCTTCAGGAGATTCGGGAAGCCCTGGAGCACTACACCCCCCTTAACAACCGCTCACAGTTGCTGCAACAGGGCACCCTGGAAATTGTCCTCGACGCCTACAATGCGAACCCCACCAGCATGCAGGCAGCCCTGGACCATTTCAGGAAGCTGGAGGCCCCCAGGAAAATTGCCATCTTGGGTGATATGTTTGAGTTGGGGCCGGAGGCCGCCGCCGAACACCTGGCCATCGGGCAGTTGGCCCGGGAGTTGCAACTCGACGGCCTCTACCTGGTTGGAGCCAATTTTCACGCCACAGGCCTGCCTGAAGCCCGATTTCCCGATTTTGAGACCCTGAAAGCGGCATTGGCCGAGCGACCCCTCCGCGGACCGGCCACCGTGCTGATAAAGGGATCGCGGGGTATGGCGCTGGAACGGGTTCTGGATTGTCTTTGAAAGTTTTTCTTTCGTAAAATTTGAGGTGTCGGTGCGAGGGCTATTGAAAATGTCACCTGCCCGGCTTACCTTCAGGTTGAGCTGATGCCTGCTGATTATGTGGTTCTTTCCCTCAATGCCCCTGCTTTTTATCCCCTTGTCCGTCTGGACCTTTTTGCGGGATGAAGGACCGCTAATTGCCATTTGTATTGGGGCATCACTGCTCGGGGCACTGGCAGTGCTGACTCTTGCCGAACTGCTGCTGCGCAAGCGCCGCAGGCAAGCGTGGCTGGCAGAACACAGGTCAACCCTGCAAAAAGTAATGATACTGGGGTACTTTGTGGCTTCTCTGGGTCGTAAACTGCCGGCCTGCAGCAAATGCGGGCAAAACCACTACCATTTATGGAATTGTGGGAAACAACTGGTGGTTTACCGCTGCTCCTACTGCCTTTGCACCTACTCCCTGAGCGCCTTTTCCTATCCTGAAATCAGGCATATAAACCGCTATCTGCCTGCCCTTCTGGTGCTTCAAATCTGGCTGAATAAATTCCGAAGGGGGGGCCTCGGGCGGCACCTGATGAAGCTCCGCAGGCCCCTGGAGGCGTATTGCCGGAAAAGGCTCACCCGATAGGTGCCGTGCAAGTGCTGAGGCCGCTAATCCTGTTTGGGGGAATCCCAAATTCAAATTCCGGACATTGCGGGGATGGTTTCCTTTGAATCCTGCATCATATCGGGGACTAGCCCCCCTCCCCGATCTTAAGATACGGCCACCGGCCGCAAGTGCCTTGCCTTAAGTCGTATTTGATACTAAGGTTCGTGGGTATAGTGGAATTGGGTATACAGGGCTACAGCCAACAGAGGGCCGAGCGCTACCTTCAAAATTGGTATACTGGGTTACCGCCACGCGCTTTCAGCGAATGGCGGTGGACCAGAAATAACCGCACTCCTGCAAATAGAGGGCCGAGCGCTACCTTCAAAATTGGTATACTGGGTTACCGCCACGCGCTTTCAGCGAATGGCGGTGGACCAGAAATAACCGCACTCCTGCAAATAGAGGGCCGAGCTCTACCTTCAAAATTGGTATACTGGGTTACCGCCACGCGCTTTCAGCGAATGGCGGTGGACCAGAAATAACCGCACTCCTGCAAATAGAAAACATCGCTTCGCTAACGCAAAGCGACTTTTTGCGTTTCCGGTCCGAAAGCTCAAGCGAGCATGGCTTTCTCCCCGAAAACGCAAAAACCCGCGCCTACCGGCGCGGGTTTTCTGCTTGATGTGGGTTATACTGGGCTCGAACCAGTGACCTCTGCCCTGTCAAGGCAGCGCTCTGAACCAACTGAGCTAATAACCCGCTTTGGAACAGCGGTGCAAGATCGGAAAAAATTAAGAGCTTCAAAAGGGTTCGCTTGAAAATTAAGGGCGAAACTGACCGCGATCAATACGACGGAAAACCCCTGCTGACTTGGGTCATTTCGTTTCAGGGAATGTCAATATACATTAGGGTTCCGATTCAAATCATACAATGTTTAACCCTAAAATACGCGCTTTATGACCCTGGTAAAATTTAAAAGGAGACCTTTTGGAAATCTGTTGACACAGGATTTTTTTGACCTCGATAACTTTTTCGATACCCGCATGTGGAATTCTGACCTGTTGGATACCGAATTCTGGAACGGCAAAACCGTTGAACCCGCCCTGAATATCAAGGAAACCCCAGACCATTTCGAAATTGAACTGGCTGCCCCGGGCTTCGCCAAAAAAGACTTCAAAGTAACCATAGAAGACGGTTGCCTGAACATCTCTGCCGAGAAGAAAGTGAAATCAGAAGAAAAAGAAGAAGATTACACCCGTCGTGAATTTAACTACAGTGCCTTTGAAAGGTCGCTGCAACTTCCGGAAATCGTGAAAGAAGAAGCAGTAGAGGCAAAATACAAAGACGGCATTCTCAGCTTTAACATTCTCAAAAAAGAAGAGGCCAAGAAAAAACCTCCGAAAGTAATCGAAGTTGGCTGATGCAAAATCGTGTAATGCCCGCGGTACCCCGTAACTACCCTTTTGTTGATTGTCCATAAGCAAACCTTTACGGGCGTCCCGCACATGCAAGCCCTCCCCTTTCGTTCTCATACGGGGAGGGCTTTTTTTTGCCGGGGGATGGCATATGACCCTTATCATTCTTTGGTAATTGTCTATAGCGTAACTTGTATGATCATTTCTTCAGGTACGCCCACAGGGTATTTGAACCGACATGGCTTATGGACCCGCATACCTCTCTTGAATTATTCCGGGAAGTGGGATCGGAAACTTCCCAGGGCCTGATCCTGACCGACAGGCATGGCCTCATCTTGCAGATGAACGAGGCCGCCGAGCACCTCTCGGGTTACCTGAGCGCCGAATTGGAAGGCAGCCCGCTGCAAACCCTTATCGCTGAAGCCCTGCCGACTGATTTCCTGACCAAAAAACGCACACCCCATACCTGCACCCTGCAACCCCAGGCAGGTCCTGAAATCCCTGTGGCGCTAAAATTCAGCCCCATGATTGGCGCAGGGCAGTTCCAGGTACTGCTGTTGCGCGACCTGAGGATGGAACTGCCCGACGAGGCCAGGATAAAAAGGCAGCAAACCAAGCTGAATGCGCTGCTGGAAGCCATCCCCGACAGTATTTTTTTCCAGGACTTCGACGGTAACTTTCTCGACTATTACCCCCCGGTAACCGGTCGTTTTCTGGCGCCAGGCACCCAGGTAAAGGGGCGCAACATCGCTCAGGTGTTTCCAGAAGAACTGGCTACCCGCTTTCTGGAGGCTTTTAGGGAGATCAGGGCCAAACGCGAAACCGTGCAGTTCGAATTCAGCCAGGGAACCAGGCCGGTATCGCATTTCGAGGCCCGTGTAGTGCCCATGAACAACCACAAGATCCTTTCCATCGTCAGGGAGGTTACCGAGAGCGTGCGCAACAAGCAGGAACTGGAGAAGGAAAAAACCCTGCTCCGGAATTACCTCGACACGGCTGCCTCCATGTTTGTAGTCATCAATGCCGACCACCGGATTCTGATGGCCAATAAAAAGACCTGCGAAGTGCTGGGGTACAGCCATCGGGAGCTGTTGGAGAAAAACTGGTTCAGCCGGTTTGTGCCCGAAGAAGACCGAAGCCGGCAGGAAGCCCTGTTCGACCGCAGTATCCGTCGGCGCAGCCGGCAGTCGGAGTACTTCGAAAGCTACGTGATTACGCGCAAGGGAATACGCCGGCTCATCAGGTGGCGAAACGCCCTGCTTCGCGATGAGCGCGGCAAGGTTACCGGCCTGATCTGCTCAGGGGTAGATGTCACCAAACGCAAAGAAGCCGAGCAGGAGTTATTTGAAAGCGAAGCGCGCAACCGGGCCATCCTCGATGCCATCCCCGACCTGATCCTGATCCACGACTGCCAGGGCAGGCTGCTCGACCTGGAAACCTCGGAAGCCCAGCAAGACCTTTTCCCGCAAGGCGGCCTGAAACAGCGGCAAACCGAGGCGCTTTTCCCTGCAGAAGTAGCCAGGCAAATGCGCGATATCATTGAGAAAGTCTGTCTGAGCGGGGAACCGCAGACCCTCGAATTTACCATGGCATCCCCCAGGGGGCTGCTGCATTTTGAGGCGCGGTATGTGCATATGGAGGGCCAGAGGGCCCTGGCCGTGGCCCGCGACATCACCCGGTCCAAATCGGTGCAGAATGTGCTGGAGCTGCGCAACCGGGCCCTGGAAGCTGCCAGCGACGGCATCGTGATCTCCGACGCCCGACTGCCCGACCAGCCAGTTATTTACAGCAACAGGGCCTTTACCAAAATTACCGGCTATGAGGCCGCGGAAATCCTGGGGCGCAACTGCCGCTTGCTGCAGGGCAAAGATCGCGACCAGGAAAGCATTGCCCTGATCTCCCAGGCGGTCAGCCAGGGTGAACCCTGCCGGGCCGTGCTGCGCAACTACCGTAAAAACGGGGAACTCTTCTGGAACGAGTTGTCGATTACCCCGATCAAAGATACCGTAGGGATAACCACGCATTTTATCGGGGTGCTCCGCGATGTGAGCCAAAAAATCGCCGAGGAAAACCGGCAGCAGGGCATCCGCAACCTGCTCGAAGCCATAACGGAAGACCGGCCGCTGCCCGAAATAGGGAAACAGCTCTGCGAACTCCTGGTCGCGCAAACGGGCTCGGGGTCGGCCCTGATCGCTACGCTGCATGAAGAAACCCGACAACTGCAAGCCCTGGCCAATTACGCCCTTCCCGCTTCCCTGGTCGGGCCTGTTGAATCCATTCCCATTGACCGTCAACCACCCTGCCCCTGCAGCAAAGCTGCCAACATTAAATCGGAAGTAATCGTGGAAGATATTATGGCCGATAAGCAGTGGAAAGACTGGGATTCGCCCATGCGGGAAAACGGCTTTATGGCCTGCTGGTCGTTCCCGGTGTTGTCTTCCTCCAACCAGGTATTGGGCACCTGCACGCTGTACCGGCCCGAAACCGGCGGGCCAGACAGGGAAACCAGGGAACTGATCCGCGAGGTAACCCAGCTTACCGGGGTCGCCGTCGAACGGCATCAGTCACAGGTAAAACTGCGGCAAAGCAATGCCCAACTGGAAGCGTATACCCAGATCCTGGAGCAGAGCGTGGAGGAACGTACCCGCGAGGTAAAGGCCACCATGCAAAAACTCCTTAAAACAAACGAGGAGCTGGAAGAGCAGATCAATACCACACGCCAGGCCGAAAGCCGGGCACTTGCAAGCCAGGCCCTGTTTGCAGCCATCGCCCGCCACTTCCCGAAAGGGGTTATCATGGTGCTCGACCGCCACCTTGCCTTCGTACACCTTGAAGGGGAAGACATGCCCCGCATGAGCCTGGATACCTGGAATTACCAGGGGCAGCGCCTGCAAGACCTGCCCGGGTTTGAACCCGCTCAGATCGACCTGCTCAAAGCCCGGATCGGCGAAACCCTGGCGGGCTCGCACCTGTCATTTGAGATGGAATACCTCGAACAGGCCTATATGGTGAATTCCACGCCCCTGTCCATTGATGACCAACTCCATTGGGCCCTGCTGGTCTGGAGCAACACCACCGAGATGAAGCACACCGAACAGGAATTGATACGCGCCCTAGAAACCGAGCAGGAGCTCAACGATTTGAAATCGCGGTTCATGTCGATGGCTTCCCACGAATTCCGCACCCCGCTAAGCGCCATCCTTTCCTCTGCCATCCTGATCGGCAAACAGAATGAGCCGGGCAGGGAATCCAAGCGCGAGCGCTATGTGAAACAGATCAAGAACAACGTCAGGAACCTCGTCGTGATTTTGGACGACTTCCTCTCGCTCAGCAAACTGGAAGAGGGGGAAATCAGTTGTCAACCGGCCGATTTTGATTTGAGGGAGCTCCTGCGTTCGGTACTGGAGGAAATGGAGACCAACCTGAAGGTGGGCCAGCATTTCGTGGAAGACTGCCAGCCCACTTCCTACAAGCTCTGGCAAGATCCGAAGCTCACCCGTCACATCCTGGTAAACCTGCTTTCGAATGCCATCAAGTACTCGGCTGAAAATTCGACCATAGAGATCGTGCTGGGCCGGGAGGGCAGGCACTTTGTGCTTTCGGTGCGCGACGAGGGCATGGGCATCCCTGAAAACGAACAGGGTCAGATCTTCAACCGCTTTTTCAGGGCCCGGAACGCCGAGAACATTCAGGGTACGGGCCTGGGCTTGAATATCGTGAAACAATACACCGAACTCATGGGCGGAACCATTGAATTTAGCAGTAAATTAGGGGAAGGAAGCCTCTTTATACTGAAGCTTCCCAGCTCCTTTAATACCCGAAGCGATGAAAAAGATCCTGATTATTGAAGACAATGAGGACGTTCGGGAAAACACGGCCGATCTGCTCCACCTGGCCGGGTACGACACAGCCACTGCCTCTGAAGGGCGCTCTGGGCTGAGATGCGTACAGGATTTCAGGCCCGACCTGATCTTGTGCGACATCATGATGCCTGGTATGGATGGCTATCAGGTACTCGAAGCCGTGCTCCAGGACCCTGAAACGGCCCATACCCCCTTTATCTTCCTGACCGCCAAGACCGAGAAGGCCGATATCCGCAAGGGGATGAACCTGGGTGCCGACGATTACCTGACCAAGCCCTTCGAGGAAGAGGAGCTGTTGGAAGCCATTCGCTCGCGCCTGAGGAAACACGATTTCCTGCGGCAGGAATTCAGCCCGGGCATGCCGGGTATCCGGCAATTCGTGGAATCGGCCGCGGCCTACCTGAACACCGACTACATCGAGCTGAAGTACTATTCTAAAACCTATGAGGTGCGCGATTACCTCTTTATGGAAGGCGATGGGGCCCACCACCTGTACTTCCTGAAAAAAGGCCTGATTAAAACCTACAAGTCTACCGAGGCGGGCAAGGAACTGGTAACGGGCCTGTTCAGCAGCGGGCATTTTGTGGGGCAGCTCTCCCTGTTGAACCCCGGTGGGGTGTATCTGGAAACAGCCATCGCCATGGAGGTATCCGAAATCTATGCGATTCCCAAGGGCGACTTCATCCACCTGCTGGAAAGCAACCGGGAAGTATCCCGCAAGTTCATGGAACTGATTTCGGGTGAACTAATCGATGTGCAGGAACAGCTGGTGCATATGGCCTATTGGCCGGTTAAGCAACGTGTGGCCCGCACGTTGCTGAAACTCAGGGATGCCGGCCTGATGCAGGAAGAAGGCCCCGAAGGGATCGAAATTGCCCGGGAAGACCTGGCCGGCATGGTGGGAACTGCCACGGAAACCACCATCAGGGCCCTGTCGGAACTCAAAGCGGATGGGGTAATACGTATGGGGAAGGCACGCCGCATCATCATCGCAGATCCGGAGCGGCTTCAGGAACTGGCCGAATCAGGGTAGTCGGGGCGGCGGGCCGCCCTAGCATGCCTCGCTCCGGGCTGTGAGGCGGCGTTTCACTGCTTTTGCGAACAGGGATAGGGCCACGGTGCGCAAAAGGGGTTTCAGTGCAAGTTGCAGACCGCTTCTCAAGGTTCCCCCTGCAGCTTTTTCCACGTTGGACCTGATGCGGTAGAGGCTGATCTGCCGTTCCACCGCCAGGATCTCAAGCTGGGTGTCGATCTCTTTGAAAGAGGAAAAGCGCCGGGTATCCATCAGTCGAAGTATAGGTGAGAGAAATGCCTGAGCAACTGGCCTTCGATGCGGTTGCGCAGCAGGTAGGCCAGTATGAAGATCAGCACATAGGCTGCGCCCACGGCAAAAAACCCGTACGAGGTGCTTCCCATCCAGGCCCCCAGGCCCAGGGCAGCCCCATAGGAGAGGAACAGAAGGGCCAGCAGGGCGAAAAGCCCGACCAGCATAATTTTTCCCAGAGAAGTTACCAGGTGCATGGCCATTTTAAAGACATGCAGTTTCAGGTAGTCTTTTGTGGTATCCAGATACGTCTGTACCTCTCCTACCGCATTATTAAGCGCCTCTTTAGGGGTTGCGGGCTCCATGGTTGCCTATTTCTGGAGTTGGGAATTCTTTTTGCGAAGGTCTTCGAGTTTGCGTTCCAGCCCGGCGATAATATCGTCGGCTTTGTAGCTCATGTGGCTGAGTGCATCTTCGAGCTTGTCTTCAAAGGCTTCCTTCTTCTCCTTGGCGGTGCGGGTAAGCTCATCCTTGGCATGGGTAATACGGTCGGTCAGGTCGTGCCTGGTTTCGTCTACTTTGTCTTTGATTTTCTTGCGGGTATTAGACCCTTTGTCGGGGGCGAAGAGGATGCCTACGCCGGCACCGACAGCTGCTCCGGCCAAAACGGCGAGCAGGATGTTTCCGGTATCACTTTTCATGGCTATAAAATTAAGGTTACACATTACTTAAATGTTGCATAAAAGTACTGGCAAGGCATCCATTTCAAAATGACCTGGGTCATTCGCCTGCGCTTTGAGGCGAGCGCTCGGGGGCTGGTCGGCGCCCGGGAGTGGCAACTGATTTAGATCATTTTTTTTCAGGTAGATAATGCGGAAATTGAGTGAATAACTTCTAATCCTGGGCATCATGAAAGATCCCGTTCGCTACGATCCGCGAGGCGCCGCATTCCAACTCGAGGTGGCTGCCGGCTTTGAGGAACTTAAACAAGCCAAGGCCGAAGGCCGGCGCGAAGCCTTCAACCAAAAATTGCTGAGCCTGCTCCCGGAGGTGAAACGGTATATTACGCGGGGCCTTCGCCTGGCCCTGGCCAAAGGGGTTATTTCCCACAATAAATACAAACCCGAAGACTTTTTCGACCAGCTCTTCCTGGACGTATACGACCGGTTGGGAGAAGTCCCCGGCAGGGATGCTTTTCACGCCTGGCTTTTTGCCCGGGCCGAAATTTTACTGGAAGAGATGGAAGTGAAGGAGATCTTCGACGCCTTCCTGTTCGACAACCTCGACGAATTCTCCAGGGCTGAACGTTCTGAAATGGACGAATCGTTCAGCACCGACGGCGATGGCGACCTGATCATGATGGACGAGCTCGACGATATTTCCTATAAAAACCGCCAGACCCTGCTCCGGAACATCTTCCTGGACGATGCCCACGAAGACCTCATGGCCCTTACCGAAACCGGGGCCAATCAAAAAAAGATCGAAAGCCAGCTCGACAACGTGCTTTTCGAGTTGCCGGCGAATTTGCGCTCCCTGTTTGAACTGGCATACGAACAGGGCTTCAGCCCCGAAGACATCGCACGGATCAAGAACATGAAACCCGAACAGGTTAACGACCAGCTCCAAAAAGCCCGCAAGCATTTGCGCCTTGCCCTGGGCGAACAAATAGCAAACAGATGACACCAATAACCGAAGCCATGAACACCAAAAAACTGGTATCCCGAACCGATTACCTGCTGCCCCGCGGGCTCGACGAATTGCACGATCAAAGCAGGGAATGGCTCGACACCCTGGCCTTCTGGAAAGACGAGACCCGCTTTTTCGCCTCCCTGCTGAAACGACATCAGTACGATGTGCCCAAAACCCAGGGCTATTCTGGCCTGCTGGCCAATATGGAGCGGTTGCATACGCTGCTCTACGACTACCTTACCGAGGAGATCAAAGCCCATGAGCGCCTGCTGAGCCGAATCGAAAAAGGGGAAGAGGGGCTGGCCGATTTCGATTACCGGGACCAGCACCGCAAACTGCGCAACAAGATGCGGGTCTTCGAAACCGATTTCAGGGACTTTAAAAAAATGGTTTTCGGCTATGCCCGGAAATGGTAGGCCAGCCTGTCTGAAACCGATACTTTACCTGAGCAATTCGAAAGCCTGGCGGGCAATCTCCAATTCTTCGTCTGTGGGCACCACCCAAATTTTGACCCGCGACCCGTCGGCCTGCAATTCCTGTATGCCCGGGCCGGGCTTCCGGTTCTTCGCCTGATCGAGTTCAATGCCCAGGGCCTCAAGGCCTGTGCATACAAGGCTGCGCATGCCGGGGGAGTGCTCGCCTATGCCCGCCGTAAAGACCAGGCCGTCCAGCCCGTTTAGCACGGCCGTGTAGGCCCCGATATACTTGCGGATGCGGTAGGCGCTTATTTCGAGGGCCAGCTGGCAGGCCTCGTTTCCGGCTTCTGCCTCCCGTTCTACGTCCCGGAGGTCACTGAAACCCGTTAGCCCCAGCAGGCCGCTTTCCCGGTTGAGCAGGGCCTCGGCCCGTTCGGGGGAATACCCCAGGCTGCCCGTCAGGTAAAAGACGATCCCCGGGTCGACATCCCCGCTCCGGGTGCCCATTACCAGCCCCCCGGTAGGGGTAAAACCGAGGCTGTGATCGATGCTTTTTCCACCCCTGATGGCGGTGGCGCTGCACCCGTTGCCCAGGTGGAGGCTGATGAGCTTCCCGTCTGAAGGAAGGCGCGAGGCCAATTCCTGAGAAACATACTTGTGGCTGGTGCCGTGGAAGCCGTATACCTGTACGCCATGCTCGCGGTACAGGGCTTCGGGCAGGGCATACTGGCGGGCATGGAGGGGAATGGTACGGTGGAATGCTGTGTCGAACACCCCTACTTGCAGGGCTTCCGGAAACAAAGCCTCGGCCACGCGAATGCCTACCAGGTTGTGCGGGTTGTGCAGGGGGGCCAGGCGCGACAAATCTTCAATGGCCTCCACTACCTCGGCCGTGATGCGCACGGGGTCGCTGAAGCGGGTGCCGCCGTGCACTACCCGGTGCCCTACGGCAGCTATGTCGGTAGTTTTGCCCAGCACGCCCTTTTCGGGGTCGAGCAGGGCGGTGGCGATGAGTTCAAGTGCCCGGGCGTGGTCGCCAGCGGCTACCGGGCGGGAATAGTCGCTTTGAGCCGAGCGGAATTGCAGTCGGGCGTCTCCCGCCCCGATACGCTCGACCATCCCCTGGCAGATCCGCCTTTCGGAGGGCATCGCCAGTACCTGGAATTTGAGGGAAGAACTCCCGGAATTCAAGACAAGTATCTGTGTTTCCATATGCGGGATAATGCCTGCTGTTTACTCGCCCTGGGCCTGTATGGCGGTTATGACCACCGTGTTGAATATATCGTCTTCGGTACAGCCCCTGCTCAGGTCGTTCACGGGTTTGTTCAGGCCCTGCAGCATGGGTCCGATGGCCAGGGCCCCGGTTTCGCGCTGCACCGCCTTGTAGGTGTTGTTGCCCGTATTCAGGTCGGGGAAGACAAAAACGGTGGCGCGCCCGGCCACTTCCGAATCGGGGAGCTTGCTGCGGCCCACCTTGAGGTCTACAGCGGCGTCGTACTGTATGGGGCCCTCTACCAACAGGTCGGGCCTGCGTTCGCGCACCAGGCGGGTTGCCTCCCGCACCTTGTCTACTTCGAGGCCCTGGCCAGAGGTGCCCGAGGAATACGACAGCATGGCTACGCGCGCCTCGATGCCGAAGGCCGTGCTGGTATCGGCCGAGGTAATAGCGATCTCGGCCAGTTCCCCGGCAGTCGGGTTCGGGTTAATGGCACAATCGCCGAAAACGGTTACCCGGTCGGGCAAACACATAAAAAAGACAGAAGAAACCAGGGAAACGCCCGGTTTGGTCTTAACGAACTGGAGGGCGGGCCTGATGGTGTGCTGGGTGGTGTGGGTCGCCCCCGACACCATGCCGTCGGCATCCCCTTTGTAGACCATCATGGTTCCGAAATAAGAGACATCGGCCATCAGGTCCTGGGCCATGGTCAGATCGGTGTTCTTGTGCTTGCGCAGTTCGTATAGGGTCTGGGCGTACTCCTCAAACTTCGGGGCAGAGCGGGGTTCGAGAATGTGAACCTTGTCGAGGTCGAGGTCGAGCTTGAGCTGCTGAACCTTCTCGCGGATTTCATCCGGATTCCCCAACAGGGTAATTTCGGCGGCCCGGTGGTGGATCAGCTCGCGGCTGGCCCTCAGTATGCGCTCGTCAGTACCCTCGGGCAGCACGATATGCTTCCGGTCAGACTGGGCCTTTTTCAGCAGGTTGTACTGGAACATGCGCGGGGTAATCCCCTCTGCACGGAAAGTTACCAGCCTCTCGGCCAGGGCGTCTTCGGGCACGTAGGTCGAAAAATCCTTGAGGGAGATGTTTATCTTCAGGGCGTTGCCTGCATAGATCTGCGACTGTATCGCCCCGATGCGGTTGGTGGCGGCAAAGGTGCCTTCCTGCACCGAGAAAATGGGCACGATTTCACTAAGCCCCTTGATGAGCAATATAATGCTGTCTTCCGGGATAAGCCCCCCGGTAAGGCATATGCCGGAGATGGAGGGGTAATTGGCCGAAATATTGGCCTGGAGGGCCCCGAGGATGATATCGGCCCGGTCTCCCGGGGTAATGACCAGGGTGTCTTCATCGAGATGGGTCAGGTAATTGCGCAATTGCATGGCCCCCACCCCGAAATGGGCCACCTGTTTTTCCAGGTAGCGCTCCCCGAAAAGCAGCCGGCCGTCGAGTGCCTCGACGATTTCGCGCACGCTGGGGTTGCCGAGTACCGGGTTGAGGGGTATGGCGGCGGTGAGCACGCCCACGGGCAATTCTTTTTCCAGGCTGCGCAACACCAATTCCCGGTTTTCAGGCTGGATCATGTTAGCCGTTACCATTAACACCTCTACCCCGTTATCCTTGAAGGAATCGCAGGCCAGCACCAGGGAATTCACGAACTCGTCCAGCGACTTGCCCACCCCGCTCGAAATGATGATGGTCGGGATGCCCAGGTTTTTGGCCATGAGCACGTTAACGTCCCATTCAATGATTGACCCCTCGCCGGTGAAATCGGTGCCTTCTACCAGCACGAAATCGAACCGGCTTTCGAGCTGCTTGTATTTTTGGATGATGGTATCGAGCACCTCGTCTTCCTGGTTGCGGCTGTTCTTGAGCACTACCTCGCTGCGCGTGCAGGCGTAAGCCTCTTCGTAGGCCATGGGCAGGTGGAAGTGCGTGAGTATGGTTTCGATATGGTTGTCTCGCCGGCCTTCCGGATAGTCGTTGATGATGGGCCGGAAATAGCCCACCCGCGCCATTTTTCCGAGCAAAAGGCGCATGAGGCCCAGAGTCAGGATAGACTTGCCGCTGTTGGCCTCGATGGTAGCGATATAAATGGCTTTGTTCATGCGTGCATCACAAGTAAGTTCGCGCTGCAAAGGTAGGGCATTGCGAGGGTCTGTAAAAGGGTAAAATCCTATAGATGGAACACCCGCCCAGGGGCGTGAAACTGACATTAGCCAGCCCGGGCTAATGACCCACATCATTTACAAACCAAGGTGTCAAACGTACATTTGGTTAAAATCAATCCCCATGAAATCGATATTATACGCCACGGATTACTCAAACGCCTCCCTGGCTGCGTTGCACTGTGCTCAGTCGTTGAGCGTGATGCTCAGAATGCGGTTGGTACTCACTCATGTTTACGACCTTCCCACCGCCCTGGGCACCCAACTCGAAGGCCCGTTTCCCGACCTGCGCTCCGACTCCCTTACCCACAACCGGAAGAAACTCGAGGCCTTTTACGACAAGAACCGCCTCGAAGACCCGACCCCTGTGGAACGCTGTGCCGAACCGGTAGAGAATATGTCTGTGCTGTCGGGCATTATCTCCAAGGCCAATGAATGGAATGCCCGCCTTATTGTGGTCGGCATGAAGGGCGAACACCTGGTAAAGGAAATGGTGATGGGCAGTACCACCAAAAAACTCATCGACAAAGCCCCATGCCCCGTGCTGGCCGTACCGGCCAACCACCACTTCGACAAGGTGTCAAGCCTGGTCTACGCCACCGACTTTGAACTGGAAGACCTCCGGGCGCTCGAAAAAGTAGTCGACCTGGCCAGGGCCTTTTCGGCCGAAATACGCGTGGTGCACGTTACCAGCGACAAAGAGTATTACGGCCCGGCCCAGATGGAATGGTTCAAGGCCATGCTGCGCGAACGGGTGCATTACGACAAGATGTACTTCGAACTGCTGGAATCTGACGACGTGGTCCACTCCCTGCAAGATTACTCCCAACACCTGGGTGCCGGCCTGATCGGCATGCTGGAGCGTGCACAGAAAGGCGGCGTGAAAAAATTGTTCCACCGCGACCTGGTCAAACAGATGGCATCGAACAACAGCATTCCGCTGCTCAGCTTTAACGAGCAGAACCTGCAGACGTACTTTTACTGATTGGCCATTCTTAAAAACTACCTACCCCAGTTGCGGTAATATCAACAGTGGAAGGTCGCTCTCGAACGCCACCCGTTTGAGAACGGGTTCGCGTATCAGGGTTTCGAAGAAGGGATGCCGGTGATGGACCAGGGCGATCAGGTCGGCCTCCGACTCACGACTGTAGCGGGTAAGGGTGCGGCTTACCTTCTTGCCCAGCGGTATTTCTTCAGTTTTATGGGCAACCTGTTGCAACAGGTCTTCCAATTGCTTTTTATGGGCTTCCTGGGTCGGGTTCAGCCGGAATTCGGCGGCCGCGTAAACGATATGGAGCCTGGCCTTCCAGGCCCGCAACAGTTCCAGTAAGGGCTGCAATTCAAAGGCCTCGAAGGGGCGCAGGTAATCGGTCGGAAACAACACTTTTTGCAGGCGTTGCAGGTCATAGGCCTGGGGCACGGCCACAATCGGTTTGTTTTTCACCGTGCGGATAACCCGCACCGTATTGCTGCCCATAAAAACCCTTTTGGCACCGGTGGCGCCCTGGGTACCCATGACGATCAGGTCGACGGTCTCCGAGTCGAGCAGGTCGCGGATAACCGCGGTGAGCTCACCCTGGCGGCAAACGGTGCGAAACCGGTGGTGGGGGTTCTGGTACTCTTTTTCCAGATAGGCGGTTACTTCTGACATCTTTGCTTCCGATGCCTTTTTAAGCTCCTCGTAGACGGCCCAGAGCTGCTTTTCGCCCCGGTCGGCCAGCAGGTAGCCAACCCCGGGCTGGTAGGCGTGGACGATCAGGAATTCGCACTGCTGCCTGTCGAACATCTTGAGGGCCGTAAAGAGGGCATTCCACGCATTGTTGGAAAAGTCGGTGGGCAACAAGATCGTTTTCATGGGGTTGCGACTATGAAACAGGTTCGGTACTGTCTGGCACTACCAGGAAAGGCACTTTAACATGAAAGCCGATCTGGTCTACGTTCTGGCG
>JAHECA010000030.1 GCA_024642005.1 Robiginitalea sp.
CGGTTATGTCCCTGGGGGAAACCCAGATGAAGCCCACCGCCATGCTTTACAGGAACCTGGCCTCCATGGATGTGGAGGAGAGTATCCGGGCCAACCCCATGGACGGGGTGGTGCTGCTGTGTGGCTGCGACAAGACCACTCCTTCCCTGGTAATGGGGGCCTGCAGTGTAAACCTGCCCACCCTGGTGGTTTCCGGCGGGCCCATGCTTACCGGTCACTACCGCGGGAAGCCGATCAGTACTTCAGACGTCTGGCGTTTCAGCGAAAAGCACCGGGCCGGGCAGATGTCAGACGCCGAAATGCGCCTGGCCGAGGCTGGCCTGTGCCGCAGCGACGGGCACTGTGCGGTGATGGGCACGGCCTCTACCATGGCCTGCATGGTGGAATCACTGGGCATTGCCCTGCCTGGGAACGCGGCCATTCCGGCGCCGGATGCAGCCCGCAAGGTACACGCCCAGCAGGCGGGCGCCGAAATTGTTCGCATGGTAAAGGAAGACCGCAAGTTGTCTGATGTGCTGACCCGGGAGGCCTTTGAAAATGCGATCAAGGTAAATTCGGCCATCGGCGGGTCTACCAACTTTGTGATCCACCTGCTGGCCATCGCCGGACGCATCGGGGTAGACCTGAAACTTGACGACTTCGATGCCCTTTCGGCCGATATCCCCCTGCTGGCCAACCTGCAACCCTCCGGGAAATTCTTCATGGAAGATTTCTACTACGCCGGAGGCCTGCCGGCCGTGATCAAGGAACTCCTGCCCAGACTGCACCGGCAGTGCGTCGGGGTGAACGGGCAATCGCTTGAAAAAAATTATGCCGATACCGAATGCTACAACACAGACATCATCGGCCGGCTGGGCAAGCCATTCTCGACTGTTTCAGGCGTGGTGATCGTAAAGGGCAACCTATCGGAAAACGGGGCCGTGCTCAAGCCGACTGCGGCCACCGCAGCCCTGATGCGACATACCGGCAAGGCAGTGGTTTTTGAAGACATAGACGACTATAAAGCCCGCATTGACGACCCCAACCTGCCCGTAGATGCGGGCAGTGTGCTGGTGCTGAAAAATGTGGGGCCCAAAGGATACCCCGGCATGCCCGAGGTAGGGAATATGGGCCTGCCCACCAAGCTGCTCGAGCAGGGGGTTACCGATATGGTGCGCATCTCTGACGGGCGCATGAGCGGGACGGGATTCGGCACCGTGGTGCTGCATGTCTCGCCCGAGTCGGCCGACGGCGGTACCCTGGGCATTGTGTGCGATGGCGACAGCATAACCCTCGATGTGGAAAAACGCCTGCTGCACCTCGACGTCCCCGAGGCCGAGATCGAAAAACGCAAGAAGGAACGACAGGCTAAAATGACCCTGGTCCCGCGCGGGTATGTGCACCTGTACCAACAGCATGTGCAGGGCGCCCATCTGGGGGCCGACCTCGACTTTTTGAGGGGTGGGTCGGGCAGCCAGGTAACCAAGGATTCGCACTGATGGAACAACAGCACCAATCACCTCTCAAGGATAAAGTAGCCATCGTGACCGGGGCAGGGCGAGGCATCGGCCTGGAGATCGGCCGCCAGCTGGCCGGGGCCGGAGCACGGGTGCTGCTCAACGACGTGGATGCAGGCCTGGCACGCGGGGCGGCGCAGGCCATTGGCAGCCATTGCCTGGCGGTGGCAGGCGACGCCAGCGACCCGGATGTAATACGGGAACTGGTCGAGACAGCAGTAGACCGTTTCGGGAAACTCGACATCGCCATCGCCAATGCGGGGATAACCCTGTTCGGCGATTTTCTGACCTATTCGCGCGAGGATTTCTTCCGGGTCATGGAAGTGAACCTGGCCGGCAGCTTTTTCCTTGCCCAGGCCGCGGCGAACCAGATGAAGGAACAGCCCGAAGGCGGGTCACTCCTTTTCATGTCGTCGGTAACCGGGCACCAGGCCCACAAAAACCTGGGTGCCTACGGGATGACCAAGGCGGCTTTGGAAATGCTGGCCCGCAACCTGGTTATCGAGATTTCGGAATACAAGATCAATGTAAACGCCATTGCCCCGGGGGCCACTATCACCGAACGGACCCTGGAAGACCCCGAGTACGAAGACACCTGGGCAGCACTTACCCCCATGGGCCGGGCGGGCACCGTGCAGGACGTGGCTGCCGCCGCCCTTTTCCTGGTCTCGGATGCAGCCCGCCACATCACCGGCCAGACCCTGGTGGTCGACGGGGGCTGGACGGCCGTAAGCCCTTCACCTTATAAATAGCAAAGCCCATGTTCAGACTCGACGCAAAAACAGCACTGGTAACCGGAGGCGGTAAGGGGATTGGCCAGGCCATCTCGGAGCGCTTCGCCAAACAAGGCGCCCGGGTCTATATCCTGGATGTAGACGAAAAAGGGGCCGCAGAAACCATCGGCCGCATACAAGAGGCAGGGGGCATCGGCTTTTTCGAACCCTGCGACGTTACCCGCCCGGCCCAGGTGCGGGAAGCGGTAGACAGCATTGCCGCGGCTGCGGGCAGTATCGATATTGTGGTCAACAATGCGGGCATTGCCCACATTGGCACGGCCGAATCGACCACCCCCGAAGACCTGGACCGCTTGCTCGACGTGAATGTGAAAGGGGTCGCCCATGTGCTCAGGGCCACCCTGCCCCACCTCAAGGAAAAAGGAGGCGCCGTGCTCAACATGGCTTCGGTGGCGGCCTTCGTGGGCCTGAATGACCGTTTTGCCTACAGCGCCACGAAAGGGGCGGTAGCCACCATGACCCTTTCGGTGGCCAAAGATTACCTGAGCTACGGCATCCGCTGCAACAGCATTTCTCCCGGCAGGGTGCACACCCCCTTTGTAGACGGTTTCCTGAAACAGAACTACCCCGGGCGCGAAGCGGAAATGTTCGAAAAACTCGCGCTCACCCAACCCATTGGCCGCATGGCCGAACCGGAAGAGATCGCCTGCCTGGCCCTCTACCTCTGCTCAGACGAGGCCAGTTTTATCACCGGGAGCGATTTCCCCATAGACGGGGGCTTCAAAACCCTGAACACCTAAGCCGAGAAAACCTTGCCGCCACCTGCCCAACCCGTATTCGAAACCCTGACCCCCCACCGCTCCGAACTGGGGGAAGGCCCTGTATGGGATGCGCGTACAAGGGCCCTCTGCTGGGTGGACATCACCTCGGGGCATATACACGAATTCCGGTTTCCCGACAATAACCATAGCCTGCTCGACACGGGGGAGATGGTGGGCGCCGTGGCCCTGCTCCCCGACGGGAATTACCTGGCAGCCCTGCAAAGCGGCCTGGCGGTGATCGATCGGGAAAGCGGTGCCCGAAAGCCCTTGTGTCATCCGGAAGCGGCACGCCCTGGAAATCGCTACAACGACGGAAAATGTGACCCGGCCGGCCGGTTTTGGGTCGGCACCATGGCCCTGGACGAACAACCCGGGGCTGGAAGCCTTTATATGCTAAACAGCGACCTTACCACCGAACTCAAGGTGGAAGGGGTGAGCATCTCTAACGGGCTGGCCTGGAGCGCCGACCAGCGCACCCTGTACTACATCGACAGCCCTACACGCCGGGTACAGGCCTTCGATTTTGACAAAAAAACGGGCAACCTGTCAAACCGGCGGGTGGCTTTTTCCATTCCGGAGGAAGAAGGCAGCCCCGACGGCATGACCATCGACCGGGAAGGCATGCTCTGGATCGCCCACTGGGACGGCTGGCAGGTGGCGCGCTGGAACCCAGCCAACGGGGAGAAGCTGCTCGGGTGGCGGCTGCCGGCCGCCCGCATTACCTCATGTACCTTCGGGGGCGACGGGATGAATGACCTCTTTGTGACCTCGGCACGGGTAGGCCTTTCGGCAAAAGAGCTCGCCTCACAGCCCCTGGCCGGGGCGGTCTTCCTGATCAAAAATTGTGGGTATGGCGGATGGGAACCCGACTGGTGCAGCTATCCAACTCTGCAAAAAAGATGAGACAAACCAAAATGACAAGACCATGAAACTCATACGCTTTGGTAATCCGGGTGCCGAAAAACCCGGCCTGTTGCTAAACGGCAACCGCAAAGACCTCTCCGGGCATTTCCGCGACTGGGACCGCGACTTTTTCAACGGGGGCGGGCCCGGCCAGGTGGAACAGCTCCTGTCAGGCGGGGCTTCCTTCCCTGACGTACCCGAATCGGCCCGGTGGGCCTCGTGCGTGCCACGCCCCGGCAAGGTGCTCTGCATCGGCCTGAATTATTCCGACCACGCCCGTGAAAGCGGCATGGCCATTCCGGAGGAGCCGATCCTCTTCCAGAAGGCGGCCAATACGGTGGTGGGGCCCTACGATACCCTGCTCATCCCCCGGGGAAGTAAAAAGACCGACTGGGAAGTGGAGCTTGGCATCGTGATCGGGAAAGATGCGCGCTACCTGAAATCGGCTGAAGAAGCAGCCGGGTTTATTGGCGGGTACTGCGTATCCCACGACGTTTCGGAACGGGCCTTCCAGCTCGAACGGGGCGGGCAGTGGACCAAGGGGAAATCGTGCGATACCTTCAACCCCCTGGGGCCCTGGCTGGCCACACCCGACGAGGTAAATAACGTACAGCAGCTCGATATGCAGCTTTCGGTCAACGGCAAGCGCATGCAATCGGGCAGCACCCAGACCATGATCTTCGATTGCCTGTACCTGGTGTACTACCTTTCTCAGTTCATGACCCTGGAAGCCGGCGACCTGATCTCGACCGGCACCCCGCCCGGGGTGGGATTGGGCATGAAACCGCCCCAATACCTGCAGGCAGGCGACGTGGTGGAGCTGAGCATTGAGGGCCTGGGCAGCCAGAAACAAGTCTGTAAGAACGCCTGAACAACCGAAAACCTAAGCCTATGGAACGATTTAAAGGGCAAGTAGCCGTTATTTCAGGAGGAGCCGACGGACTCGGAAAGGGCATTGCCCGACGCATCGCCTCTGAAGGCGGGCATGTGGCCCTCTTTGACCGCAATGCATCACTTTTGCAGGCCACCACAAACGAATTCAGGCAGGAAGGGCTCAGCGCTTCGGCCCACGTGGCAGACGTGGCCCTGGAAGACCAGGTACAAAAAGCCTATCAGCAGGTGCTGAAAACCTACGGGAAAATCGACGCCATGGTACACGCCGCAGGGATAGTGGGGCCAACCAGCACCCGTATCACGGAGTACCCCACCGCCGCTTTCGACGAAATTTACGCCGTGAACCTGCGGGGCACTTTTTTGATGGCGAAGTTTGCCCTGCAGGCCATGGAGCCGGCCGGGTACGGCCGCATATTGCTGATCGCCTCCATCGCCGGCAAGGAGGGGAACCCCGGCATGGCAGGCTATTCGGCTACCAAAGGCGGGGTAATCGGCCTGGTGAAGGGCATCGGCAAGGAGTTTGCCCAAAGCGGCATTACCGTAAACGGCCTGGCGCCTGCCGTAATCAAAACCGCCATGAACGCCGATACCCATCCCGACCAATTGGCATACATGACGGCCAAGATCCCGATGGGGCGGCTGGGCACCGTGGAGGAAGTAGCGGCCATGGGGGCCTGGATCGTCTCTCCGGAATGCACCTTCTCGACGGGCTTCGTCTTTGACCTTTCGGGGGGAAGGGCTACTTATTGAACAACGACAAAACCAAAACCTCAGTACCGGAATTACCTATGAAATCAAACCCAACCATTACCGCCCTCCGCGTAGAAGATATCCGGTTCCCGACCAGCCGGGAGGCCATTGGCTCCGACGCCATGAATACCGACCCCGACTACTCGGCTGCCTATGTGATCCTAGAGACAGACCACCCCGGCCTGGAAGGGCACGGGCTCACCTTTACCATCGGCCGGGGCAACGAGATCTGCACCCGGGCCATCGAGGCGCTGAAGCACCTGGTCGTGGGCCTGTCACTTGCTGAAATCGCAGCCGACATGGCCGGGTTCTGGAAGCGGATAACCGGAGACTCCCAATTGCGCTGGCTGGGGCCCGACAAGGGGGTGATCCACCTGGCGACCGGGGCCGTGGTAAACGCCGTATGGGACCTCTATGCCAAAAACGAGGATAAACCCCTTTGGCAATTGCTCTGCGACATGTCTGCCGAGCAATTGCTTTCCTGTGTCGATTTCACCTACCTGACCGATGCGCTCACCCCTGAGGAGGCACTGGCCCTGCTGAAGCAAGCGGAAAGCGGGAAAAAAGAACGGCTCGCCCGCCTGCGGGCCGAAGGCTTCCCGGGCTACACCACCTCGGCCGGGTGGCTGGGCTATTCAGACGACAAAATCAGGATGCTGGTGCGCGAGGCCAAAGCCGAGGGATGGAAACACCTGAAGATGAAGGTGGGGTCTAACCTGCAGGACGACATTCGCAGGGCGGCCATAATTACCGAAGAAACCGGCGGGGCCATGACCCTGATGATGGATGCCAACCAGAAATGGGAGGTGAACCAGGCCATTGCTAACATGAAAGAACTGGCCCGCTTCAGGCCCTTCTGGATCGAGGAGCCCACCAGCCCCGACGACATTTTGGGCCATGCAGCCATCGCCCGCGCTGTTGCCCCTATTAAGGTGGCCACCGGGGAGCACTGCCAGAACCGCATTATTTTCAAGCAGCTTCTGCAGGCAGGCGCCATTGGTATTTGCCAGATAGACAGCTGCCGGGTGGGTGGTGTTAACGAGGTGCTGGCCATTCTGCTGCTGGCCGCCAAATTCGGGGTGCCGGTATGCCCGCATGCCGGGGGCGTGGGCCTGTGCGAATACGTGCAGCACCTGTCCGTTGTAGACTATGTGTCCATCTCAGGCAGCCTGGAAAACCGCATGATCGAATACGTAGACCACCTGCACGAGCACTTCCTGCACCCGGTGGTGATCGAAAAAGGCGCTTACCGCCTGCCGGAGGCGCCCGGGTACAGCATTGAGATGAAACCCGCTTCCCGGGCTACCTTCCGCTATCCCGACGGGGCATTCTGGCGGGAAGACCTGGCCAAAAACCCCCTCCCATGATCCTTGACACCCACGTTCACTTTTGGGACTACAACCCGGTCCGGGATGCCTGGATCGACGAAACCATGGTGGCCCTCCGCCGCGATTTTACCCCGGCAGACCTACGAAAAGCCTGCCACGGCCTGCAGGTGGAGGGCTTTGTTGCCGTACAGGCCGACCCCTCAGTGGCCGAAACCGAATTTTTGATGGGCCTGGCTTCGGCCCATCCGGAAATCAAAGGGGTGGTGGGCTGGCTCAACCTTTGCAGCCCCATTTTGGGAGAACACCTCGAACTGTATACCCTGAACCCCGCCCTGAAAGGGCTGCGCCACATCGTACAGGCCGAGCCACCGGGCTTTATGGACCGCCCCGATTTCCGCCGGGGTCTGGCAGCCCTCCAATCGCATGGCCTTACCTACGACATCCTGATCTATGCCCCGCAATTGGAAGAGGCCTCCCGCCTGGTGCGTGATTTTCCCGGGCAGGCTTTTGTGCTCGACCACCTGGGCAAGCCCAACATCCGCGAGGGAGGGTATCAGCAGTGGAAAGCAGGCCTGGAGTTGCTCGCGGCAGCTCCGAATTGCTGCTGCAAGCTATCGGGCCTGGTAACCGAAGCCCGATGGGAGGGCTGGACTGCAGATGATCTGCGCCCGTACCTGGAGACCACCCTGGAACTGTTCGGGCCCCGGCGCCTGCTCTACGGCTCCGACTGGCCGGTTTGCCGGCTGGCTGCAAGCTATGCAGCCGTTTTAGACCTGGTGCTTGACTTTATAAAAACCCTTACGGCCACGGAACAACGGCAAATCCTTTGGGAAAATGCCCATTCCTTCTACCGTTTAATTTGAGAAGCCCATGCGATTCAACCCCCTGCCTACCTTCTTGTTCTGCTGTATGCTGCCCGCCCCTGCCCTGGTATGCGGGCAGGCTGCCGATGCTTCCGTGATCTGGTACGACACTCCGGCCGCCGATTGGGACCACGCCCTGCCCGTGGGCAATGGCCGGCTGGGAGCCATGGTCTTCGGCAACCCCACCCGGGAGCGGATACAGCTCAATGAAGATTCGTTATGGCCGGGCGGGCCCGAATGGGGCGATTCCAAAGGCACCCCGGCCGACCTGGCTGAGATTCGCCGGCTCATCCTGGCCGGGCAGGTGCACCAGGCCGACAGCCTGATCGTGGAGCGGTTCTCCTACAAGGAAATTACGCGCTCCCACCAAACCCTGGGCGATCTGTACCTCGACTTCGATTCCCTCCCCGTAACGGACTACCGCCGCTCGCTCAACCTCGACCGGGCCTTGGCCGAAACCCGTTTTCGGGCAGGGGGGCATTGGGTTACCCAGACCGTTTTTGCCTCCCATCCCGACCAGGTGCTGGTGGTGCACCTGACCACCCAAAACCCGGCAGGGCTTAACCTGCGGATCGGCCTTTCGCGCCCCGACGACAAAGGTCACCCCACGGCAACCGTTCAAGGGGCCGGCGGACGGCTCGCGATGAGCGGGGAAGTGACCCAATACGGGGGGGCAAAATTTTCTGAACCCTTTCCCATCGACCACGGGGTGCGTTTCGAGGCCGTGTTGGTGCCCCGCATCAGGGGCGGACAGGTGCGCACCCTGCCGCAGGGGCTCGAACTTGAAAACGTACAGGAGGCCACCCTGCTGCTGGTCGCGGCCACCTCCTTTTACCAGGCAAACCCCCGGGAGGCCGTTCAAAAGGCGCTGGAGGCCCTGCAATACAAGTCGTACCCCGAACTGCTCGAGGCGCACCTGCGAGACTACCAGGCCCTGTACCGGCGGGTTTCCCTCGACCTGCCCGGCGCTATCCCTGAAGGCCGCTCCACGGCCGAACGCCTGGAGCGCCTCAAAGCCGGAGCCACCGATACCGACCTGGAAGAAAAATTGTTCAACTTCGGGCGCTACCTGCTCATCAGCAGTTCGCGCCCGGGCACCAACCCGGCCAACCTGCAGGGCTTGTGGAACGAGCACATACAGGCCCCCTGGAATGCCGATTACCACCTGAACATCAACCTGCAGATGAATTACTGGCCGGCCGAGGTTACGGGCCTGCCGGAATGCCACGAGCCCTTGTTCGATTTTACCGACCGGATATTGGAACGGGGAAAAGTCCTGGCCAGTCAGCAATATGGGCTGCCCGGGGCGGTTATCCACCATACGACCGACCTCTGGGCCCCGGCCTGGATGCAGGCGGGCACACCCTATTGGGGGTCGTGGATCCACGGGGGCGGCTGGTTGTCGCGCCATTACTGGGAGCATTTTGCCTTTACGCAGGATACCGCCTTCCTGAAGGAACGGGCCTACCCGGCCCTGCAGGCCCTCTCGGAGTTCTATGTGGGGTGGCTCATCGAAAACCCCAATGGCACCGGCCTGATTTCGGTCCCCGAAACTTCCCCCGAAAACTCCTACCTGGCAGCCGACGGGCGCCCGGCCGCCGTTTCGGCCGGCGCTGCCATGGGGTACCAGATTATGCGCGACGTCTTCGGCAATACGCTAAGCGCGGCGGCCATTCTGGGAAGGGAAGAGGAGTTGCACGCCCAGATCAGGCAGGCCCTGCAACGCATGCCCACCGGGCTGAACCAGGGCCCCGATGGCAGGCTTTTGGAGTGGGACAGGCCCTATGAGGAACCTGAAAAAGGGCACCGGCATATTTCCCACCTGTATGCCCTATACCCCGACGATGCCCTAACCGCCTCAGACACCCAACTCTTCGAGGCCGCTGCCCAGACCATACAGTACCGCCTCGACCACGGGGGGGCCGGGCCTGGCTGGAGCCGCGCCTGGATCATCAACTTCTACGCGCGCTTGCTGCAGCCCGAGGCGGCCCACGAGCACGTGAAGATCTTCTTGAAACAATCCATTTACGAAAACCTGATGGACATCCACCCGCCTTTCCAGATCGACGGGAACTTCGGGTATACAGCCGGGGTGGCCGAAATGCTGTTGCAGTCGCACGAAGGCATGCTCCGATTGCTGCCTGCCCTGCCGAGTGCCTGGCCCGAAGGCTCGGTGCGCGGGCTGCGGGCGCGCGGAAACCTGGGCGTAGACCTGGCCTGGCAGGACGGAAAACTCCACCGGCTGACCCTGCACAGCCCTGTCGCGAAAACGGTACGGGTACTGGGGCCTGAAGGGGTGGTGGAACTGGCCCTTCAAAAGAACGTTGCGAACACCTTTGACGGAAACCTGCAAAAAACCGATTAGACCATGGATTTAGGACTGAAAGACAAAGTAATCATCATTACCGGTGGCACACAGGGCATCGGGGAAGCCGTGAGCACCCGGGTGGCCGAAGAAGGCGGCACCCCGGTCTTTATCGGCCGTACCGCCGCGCACGGCGAAAAGTTGCTGGCCGAACTGTCCGGAAGGGGCCTCAAAGGGCACTACATTCAGGCCGACCTGAACGACCCGGCCGCCTGTAAGCGCTCGGTGGCCGAAGTGGCAGCTCTTTTCGGCGGCCTGCACGGCCTGGTCAACAATGCCGGGGGCAACGACGGCATCGGGCTGGAAGCCGGGTCTGCCGAGGCCTTTTCGGCTTCGGTGAACCGGAACCTGCTGCACTATTACAACATGGCCCACTACAGCCTGCCAGCCCTGAAAAAGGCAAAAGGGGCGATCGTCAATGTGAGTTCCAAAACGGCCCTGACCGGGCAGGGCGGCACTTCGGGCTACACTGCGGCCAAAGGGGCACAACTAGCGCTCACCCGCGAGTGGGCCGTGGAGCTCCTCCCTTACGGCATTCGGGTCAATGCGGTGATCCCGGCCGAGGTCTGGACCCCACTCTACAAACGCTGGATTGATACTTTTGAACAGCCCGAAAAGGCCCTGGCGCATGTCACCGAAAAAATACCCCTGGGAAAACGCATGACCACGGCTGCTGAAATTGCCGATACCGTGGCATTCCTGCTCTCCGAACGGGCTTCGCACACCACCGGGCAATGGCTTTTTGTAGACGGGGGGTACACCCACCTCGACAGGGCACTGGAATAACGGATAGCCCGGTTTAGTTTTCCCGGAAGCCTCCCCGCGCGGCGGTAAAGCCGTACCAGGCAATGCCGGCAAAACAGAGCCAGGGCAAGACAAAAGAATAATTGACCTCCGGGATACCGGCCAGGGGCATCTCGGCAAGGCCGGACCCTCCCAGGTCGAGGATCTGCCCCTGGGCCACCGGCAAAATGGCCCCACCCACAATCGCCATGACCAGGAAGGCCGAGCCGAGTTTGGCGTCGTCGCCCAGGTCGCGCAGGGCAATGCCGTAAATGGTCGGGAACATCAGTGACATACAGAAGGAAACCCCCACCAGGCAGTACAACCCGGCCAGGCCGGTCGAAAGGATGGCTGCCGTGCACAACGCCATGGCCAGGATGGCAAACAGGCCCAGCAGCCTGCCCGGTTGCGTCCATTTCAACAGGTAGATGCACAAAAACCTTCCCCCCAGAAAAAGGGCAAAAGCCCAATACGCGTAGTTGACAGCCTCCTCGTTGGGTATCCCCCGGTATTCGGCATAGTGGTAGATGTAGGTCCAGCACATGATCTGTGCCCCCACATAGAGCAGCTGCGCCACCACCCCCATGGCAAACCGCGGTTTGCGGAACAGGCTTGCGGCCCCTTTCCAGAAATGCCGGTCTCCTTCGCGCCCGCCCATCTCGGGCATGTGCGATACCCACATGAGCACCAGGATGCCGATGACCAACAGCCCCAACATCACATAGGGGTCGCGTATCACCATGAGGTCTTCGGTGCGCATGGCTGCCCGTGCGCTTGCCTCCAGGGTCGAAAAATCGGCGATGTCGTCTGACTGCAAATTGCGGAGCACAAAGACCTGGGCCACCACGAGCCCCAGTACCAGCCCCACCGGATTAAAGGCCTGGGCCAGGTTCAGGCGGCGGGTGGCGGTCTGCGGGTCGCCCAGGGCAAGGATATACGGATTGGCCGAAGTCTCCAGAAAAGCCAGGCCGAAGGTGAGGATGTAGATGGCCCCCAGAAAGAAGGCAAAGTTCTCCCACCGTGCCGCCGGGTAGAACAACAAGGCCCCGACCCCGTAGAGCACCAGGCCCACGAGCACCCCTGTTTTGTAGGAGTACCTGCGCATGAGCCAGGCCGCCGGCAGGGCCATGGTAAAATAGCCCCCATAGAAGGAGAGCTGTACAAGGGAGGCCTTGAAGTTGCTCAGCTCAAGCACTTTTTTAAAAGCCGACACCATGGGGTCGGTCACGGCATTGGCAAAGCCCCAGAGGGCGAAAAGGGAAGTAACCAGTACAAAGGGAAGCAAATACTTGCGGGGTACCAGGGGGGTGTTGGTTTCTGCCATGGAAGTTTGGTTGGTCGTTATCGACTATGGATTAAACGTAACTAACTCTATTTTAAAATGATTTCAACTCTTAGAAGTTTCCTTATTCAGGTAGGACTTGATATGATCCAATGTGACCGCAAAATTATTCTGTATATCATCAATAGCGATTAGATAATTACCGATAAAGATGATATTACCGCTCAACATATTGGCGTATGTCCTGTTGTAAATAAAGGCATCCATATCGGTTTCAAAAGGAATTTCCGGCAAGTCCCTGTAACCGGTTACCAATCTGGATTCATTCAGGTGCTCCAGGTGGTAGGGCCTGATCTGTTGCTCCCAGACAAACCAAACGGAGTTATATTGTTTCTCTAGCCTTATGAAGGAAGCTTCTATGCTGAATATGCGATTTCGCAATAGTGAATCCCGCAAATTTTCCAGGGCGCCGGAATTGATCAGATCATCAAAGGAAGACCTGCTCAATTGAAACCTCATAAAGGGACCTTTTGATGTGGTCAGGGTATATAACGCATCAATACCAATGGTTTTTGCCGAATCTGAATTGAACACCTGTAATGTATTCATGTTGTAATCCCTGTGCTCCTCGGCTACTCGCTTTGAAAGGTCCAACCGCTCCAGATTGGTCTTGATCTCATCGGAAAGCATCACCAGATAGGCATTGGTTTTGTTTTGCGCTTTCCGGGCTTCGTTCCAGTTGTTGATTTGCAGGGCAATCAATATCCCGATCACCACCAGCACAATCTCCCCGATGGCATACCGGAGGTATTTCAGCGGCTTGTTGTCGTCGGCCAGCCTTTTGCGGATGTTGCGGAAGAAGTTGATCATGCTATTTGGCCGTCCAGCCCCCGTCGACCGTGAGCATGGAGCCCACCATATAGCTGCCGGCCTCGCTGGCCAGGAACAGGGCCGCCCCCTGTATTTCGTGCAATTCGCCCCAGCGGGCCAGGGCCGTGGCGCCCACGATGAATTTCTTGGCCTCGTCCGTGCCGGCGATGGGCACGTTCATCTCGGTCAGGAAGGGGCCCGGGCAAATGGCGTTCACGTTGATGTTGAACGGGGCCAGCTCGAGGCCCAGGGCACGGGTCATCTGCACCACCGCCCCCTTGCTGCTGGCGTACGGCGTGCGGTTGGCCAGGCCCACCAGGCCCAGGGTGCTGGCCATGTTGATGATGCTGCCCCGCCTGCGCGATTTCATGTGGGGGGTTACCGCCCGGCAGGCGTTCCAGGTGCCGTCTACGTTTACGGCCATCACCTGACTGAAATCGTCCGGGCTCAGCTCGTCGATGGCCCCTCGGATGTTGATGCCGGCACTGTTGATCAGTACATCGAGCTGTCCGAATGCCTTCAGGATGGAGGCCACCACGCCTTCTACCTGCCCAAGGTTGGTCACGTCTGCCGCATAGGCCGCTGTGCCCACGCCAAAATCTGCCGACAGGCGGGCAGCGGCCTCCCGGCCTTCTTCCAGGTTCCGGCTGAGCAGGCACACGTTGCACCCGGCCGAGGCCAGTCCGGCGGCCATGGCATAGCCCAGGCCCTTGGAGCCCCCGGTGATCAGGGCGGTTTTGCCGCTCATTTCGAATAATTTGATCCCTGGGAGTTTTGAATCGCTCATAGTTGTTCAGTAATGGGTTGGGTTAATGAAAGCCGTATCGGGCCCGGGCCAACTGCAGGCAGGTGCGGTTGTTTTCCACTTCGAGGCGCAGCTGCTCGTCTGTGGGCAGGTTTGAGACCACTGGCAGGGCGTTAGCGCTTTTCTGGCTGCGGATGCCGTGCAGGAAGGCGGCCAGTTCGGGGGCCGGAACCCCCTCGAAGGTGGCCCAGTAAGTATCGGTCAGGCAAGGTACTTGCAGGGGGTCGCGCGTAATCATTTCGAGGTTGAAGCGTACCTCCGGGTTTTGCTCCCTGATTACTTCAATCATACGCGCTATATCGAGGTGGCCTTCCCCAAAATTTACCTCCGAAAGCAAAAAGCCGTCTTCGTATTCGGCCACAGCCATATCCTTCAAATGCACGCTGAAGGCATAGGGTGCCAGCTCGCGCACCACTTCCATGGGGTCTTCGAGCAGGGAGATGTTGTTGCCCGTATCGAGGGTTACCCCGACCCACTGGCTGCCCAGGCTGTTCAGGATTTCCTTGAACTCCGCGATACGCCAGTCTTTGTGGTTTTCCACGGCCAGTTTTACGCGGTGTTTCCGCATCACGGGTTCGGCCCGCTCCAGGGCGGCTACCGAGCCTTCCCGGAACTCCCGAAACGCCTCGCGGGTCTGGAAGTTCTCGTAGCGGCGCCCCGAGAGGCAAACGGTGCGAATCACCTCTACCCCAATGGCGGCGGCGGCTTCCACCTCGGCTTCAAAACGGGGCAGATCAGCAGCCTCTCGGGGCAGGCGCACCGACCCCTCCAGGAACATCCCAAGGGCGTCTTTGCGGGCGCGCACCTGGCGGGCGAAATCGCCGTCCCACGCGCCGATGCCGACCTGTACCCCTCCGAAGCCCAGCTCGGCACAGTGTTCCATAAAATCGATGGCGTTCCGGAAGGGAGGGTAAGCCTGGCTGGGCAGGTTCCGGTAAGCCCGCATCATGTAGGAAGCCTCGGCAACTCCAAGGCGCATTTCCGGGGCAGCGGCCAGGAAATCGGGGAAGGCCGGCAGGGCAAAGGCAAGGCTGGTGGCGGTGGTGTTCTGAATAAAACGGCGGCGTTTCATGGGCGGCTGCTTCGAGGCGTTCAGGCCCTTCAAGGTACCATTTTTTTTGAATTGGCAAGCATGGCGCCCAAAGGGCGGCTGCCCATTGGCAGATATTGGCTATATTAGGCAGGGCCTGCGGCTCGCCCAGGCCCGAACCAACTAAACGAAACCTCCATGACCTCCATTTTGCTGCTGCTGCTGAGCGTGCTCTTCATTATCCTGCTCACTGTGCGCTGGAACGTGCACCCCTTCCTGGCCCTGCTGGGGGCTGCCCTCCTCTTCGCCCTCTGTTCTGGCATGAACCCGGTTACCCTGGTCGATTCGGTGAATAGCGGCTTCGGCAACACCCTGGGGAAAATCGGGATCGTGATCGTGCTGGGAGTCATTATCGGGGCCTTTCTGGAGCATTCCGGCGGGGCGTTCAAGCTGGCCGAATGGATCCTGAAACTTATCGGGCGCAAGCGGGTGCACGAAACCATGGGACTGGTCGGCTATGTGGTATCAATCCCCGTTTTTGCCGACAGCGGCTTCATTATCCTGAACCCGCTCAACAAAAGCCTCACCAAGCGGGCGGGTCTCTCCATCGTGGGCACCGCCACGGCCCTGATCCTGGGGCTGATGATCACCCATGTGCTCGTGCCCCCGACCCCCGGGCCCATCGCGGCAGCGGGCATCATCGGGGCCGACGTGGGCCTGGTGATGCTCATTGGCCTGGTGGTGGGCTTCCTGTCGCTGATCGTGGCGGTGGCCTATTGCAAGACCTGGGGTTCCCGCACCTATATAGACCCGAACCCCGAGGTTTCGGAAGAAGAAATCGCGGAACGGCTCAAAACGGCCCCGGGCGCCTTCAAGTCACTCCTGCCGATCTTGGTGCCCATTTTGCTTATCGTCGGAAAATCCCTGGTCGATTTCAGGGCCCCGGAAGGCGAAGAACTCTCGGCCGGGTACCAGCTCATCGGCTTTATCGGCTCGCCGGTAATCGCCCTGCTTATCGGCATGTTCCTCTCGTTCCTGCTGCCGCGCACCTGGGACAAAAAGCTGCTCTCCACCACGGGCTGGGTGGGCAAGGCCATGACCGATGCCTCCAACATCATCCTCATAACCGGGGCGGGGGGCATCTTCGGCAGTATTTTGCAGGAAAGCGGCATTGCCGATACCCTGGCCCAGGCCCTTTCCGGGGCCAGCCTGGGCATCTGGCTGCCCTTTTTGCTTTGCGCTGCCATTAAAACCGCCCAGGGCTCCTCCACGGTGGCGCTGATCACGACCGCCTCGATCATGGCGCCGCTCATGGGGTCGCTCGGCTTCGACACGGAAATGCAGAAGGCCCTGGTAGTGTCTGCCATCGGAGCAGGCGCCATGGTGGTTTCCCACGCCAACGACAGCGGCTTCTGGATTCTGACCCAATTCTCGGGCATAGACGTCAAGACCGGCTACCGGGTGTACACCCTGGGCACCCTGGTAGTCGGGACCTTTGCAGCCACCCTGGTGTACATCGGCAGCCTGATTTTGTAGCAGATGGCCCCCTTTTTAAGATTTAGGAACCGGATACTTCCCCACGCCACCTGGGCGGCCGTTTTGTTGCCGGCCCTGGCCTGCACCGGGCCGAAGGCCTCCCCCCCGCTCTCCCCCGGTGAAGCCCTGGCCAGTTTTGTACTGGCCGACCCGGCCCTGAAGATCGAACTGGTCGCCTCCGAACCCCTTGTACAGGATCCCGTGGCCATCACCTTCGACGAGGCGGGCAGGCTTTGGGTAGTGGAAATGCTCGGCTTTATGCAGGATATCGACGGGAAGGGAGAAGAAGATCCGGTAGGCCGGGTCAGCATTCTCACGGATACCGACGGGGACGGGCAGATGGACCACAGCCAGCTCTTTCTCGACAGCCTGGTCCTGCCCCGGGCCATCGCGGTGGTTAAGGGTGGCGCCCTGGTAGCCGAAAACATCCCGCTCTGGCTGGCCCGCGACGCAGACGCAGACGGGGAGGCCGAATCGCGCACCCTGCTCGACCCCCGGTACGGCGGAAGCGGGATGCCCGAGCACTCGGCCAACGGGCTCTGGAGGGGCATCGATAACTGGTACTACAATGCCAAATCGCACTTCCGCTACCGGCCCACAGCAAACGGGTGGCTCAAAGACAGCACCGAATTCAGGGGGCAGTGGGGCATCTGCCACGACGATGCCGGCCGCCTCTTCTACAACTACAACTGGTCGCAGCTCCACGCCGACCTGGTACCGCCCGGCACCATAGGCCGCAACCCCCACCACACCCCGACCAGCGGCATCGACCACGGGCTCACCCTGGAGCGCACCATCTTTCCGATCCGCAGCAACACGGCCGTAAACCGGGGCTACGTGCCCGGCACCCTGGACGAAAGCGGCAAACTGCTCGAATTCGCCTCGGCCTGTGGCCCGCTGGTCTTCCGGGGCAATGCCCTGCCCGATTGGTACCGGGGCAATGCCTTTGTCTGTGAGCCAACCGCCAACCTGATCAAACAGAACAAAGTCTACGAAGAGGGCTTTCTGCTGCGGGCAGAAGGGGCCTACCCCGACCGCGAATTCCTGGCCTCCTCAGACGAGCGCTTCAGGCCGGTTTCACTGGCTTCCGGGCCCGACGGGGCACTCTATGTGGTGGATATGTATAAAGGCATCATCCAGCACGGCCCCTACATGACCCCCTATCTGCGTGAAGTAACCCTGGAGCGCAAGCTCGACCGGCCCATCCACATGGGGCGGATCTGGCGGATTACCTCGGCTGGTGCTGCTGACGGAAATGCAGTGCGACCGCTTTCGGAAATGGATGCCCGGGAATGGGTGGGGCAGCTCAGCAGCCCAAATGGCTGGACGCGCGACGTGGCCCAGCGCCTTTTGGTGGAAAGCGGCGACACCACCTCGGTGACGGTTCTCCAGCACCTCGCCGCACAAGGCAGTTACCCGGGCCAACTGCACGCGCTGTGGACCCTGGAAGGACTGGGGCAGCTCGACAGGGAAACGCTCTGGCAGGCAGCAAGCGCCCGTGAGCCGCATGTGGCGCTAACGGCCCTCAGGCTGCTGACGGAATTACCCGATCAGGACCCCATGCTTCCCGGGAAGCTGTACCAATTCATACTGGAGCACTTTGATTCGGCCCATCCCCTGGTGCAGCTGCAAATGGTCCTGTCGGGCCACCTGTTGCCCGATGCGGCCTGTTTCGGGCTCGGAAAGCGCTTCCTGGAAGTATACGGTCCGTTGCCACTGGCACGGGACGCGGTGCTTAGCGGCCTGGAAAACCGCGAATACGCCTTCTTTGAATATCTGGGAAGCCAGCCCGGCTGGTCTGGCCAGGCCCAGGCGCGGGAAATCTTTTTGGAACAGCTCTCAGCCGCCATAACGCGAAGGGCTGACGCCTCCGAAGTAGCCGGCCTCCTCGGGGTGCTGGCCCAACAGCTGCCAGACGACGGGGCGTGGCTCCAGACCGCCGTGGCCACCGGCATGCTGCAGGCAACGGCCGGGGCGCCGAAGGCCCTCGAACTGGCAACAGAACCCTCCTTCCTGAAAAACGCAGCATCCTCCCCCGAGGCCCTGCAACCCCTGCTGGCTGAGCTTGCCCAGCGCTGCAGCTGGCCCGGCAAGCCGGCCGATTTGCCCGAAGCCGCCCCGCCTGCCTATGAGCTCGACCCGGCCCAGATGGCCAGGGGCCGCCAACAGTTCCTGAACCTCTGCGCCAGTTGCCACGGCACCGCAGGGGAAGGCCTGGCCCGTTTTGCCCCGCCCCTGCAGGGGTCTGAGTGGGTGCTGGGCGAAGATTACAAACTTGCCATGCTCCTGCTTTACGGCATGGAAGGGCCGGTGCAGGTCAGGGGGAAAACCTACGGCATCCCGGATATTCTGCCCAGCATGCCTTCGTTTTCCACGCTGCAGGATGCTGATCTGGCCGCCATCGCCACCTACATCCGCAATGCCTGGGGCAACCAGGCGCCGCCCATTGCGGGGCGGCAGGTAACGGGCATCCGCTTTAGGTCCCAGGGTAAAATCCAGCCCTGGAAGGCAGCCGAACTCGACACCCTGCGGTTTGCGGTAGAATAATCCCCCCGATGGCAAAACCGTTTGAAATAGATGGGGCTCTTTTGCGTTAAGGAAGTACCATGACTTTCAAAGCCACACTCAGGTTTATCCTGGTATGCACCTTTCTTGGCGCTGCCGGGGCCCTGCAGGCACAATTCGGGAAGAACTGCGAGATTCGTCAGCTCAAACTGAACCTGCTCAGCCCAGGCATCGAATACGAAGCCGGACTGGGGGTCAATTCCACCCTCGATTTCCGGTTTGCCATCCAGCCGGCCCTCGACCCCGCCCAGGCCGATCCGTATGCCAATCTGCAGATTCTGCCTGCCCTGCTGTTGCAGTACCGTCTTTACCACAACTTCAACAACCGTTACCGCAACGGGCGCTTTATCTACGGGAATTCGGGCAACTACCTGGCGCCAACGGCAGCCCTGTTCACCTCCACTGAAGCGGTTACCCGCCCCGAATACGGCTATGCCGGGCTGGTATACGGCATACAGCGCAGTTTCGGGCAGGGGTTCAGCTTTTCGCTCGAGGCCGGGGCGGGCTACCACATGGGCCCATTCCGTGGTGGCATCTATCCGGTGGTCAATCTGGCCCTGGGCTGGATTGTGAGTGAAAAACGGTGGTGCGTGGGCCGCTGAGAACCTCCTCCAGGCCCATGCGGGCAGGGCCTATCGGATTGTAAAACAGGCAGGGAGAAAATCCGCCCACATTATGTACATTTGAGGTACTGATGTTCTTTTTGATTCTGCCACTGCCATGCCGCATACCAAAAGTGTGACCCGCTCCCGCAAAAAATGGGAAGGGTCCCTTTTCAAATTCATCTTCTATACAACCCTGGTCGGTGTTTTGCTGTTTGTCCTGGATTTCGGATTCGACAAAACCCGGCAGGCGCAGCTGTGGTTTAACGGGTTCTACTTCTTCGTTATCGCCCTGGGCATTAGCTCCACGGTTGTCCGTTACCTGAAAAAAGCCAAGAAAGCCAGGCGGTCGGTGCTGTTGTTTGATAGCTTCTCCATCGTCATTACCCTGTTGATACTCCTGGCGCACTTTTTCGGGGAGGAGTCGCACCGGCATATCTCCTTCCTGTACAGCGACAACTGGGTGAAATTTGCCATCCTGCTCACCTTCATCCGGGAGTTTTCCGAACAGGAAATCAATTACAGGCGAACCCTGCTCAACCCGGCCCAGCTTTTTATTGCGAGTTTCCTGGGTATTATCCTGCTCGGTACCGCCCTGCTGATGCTCCCCAACGCCACCCACCAGGGGATCCATTTCCTGGACGCCCTGTTTACCGCAACCAGCGCCGTTTGCGTAACCGGCCTGGTCGTGGTCGACACGGGCAGTTATTTTACCCTCTTCGGCCAGTCGGTGATCTTGTTCCTCATTCAGGCCGGCGGCATCGGCATCCTGACCGTGGCCAGTTATTTCGGCTATTTCTTCAGGGGGGGCGCCTCGTATGAAAACCAGCTCACCCTGAGCGACATGACCGGGGGCAGCAAACTGGGCGAGGTCTTCGCCACCCTGAGGCGCATCCTGGTCATTACCTTTTCCATCGAACTCGTTGCCGCGGCACTGATTTTTCTAAGCCTCGACCGGGGGCTGCTTCCCTCCTTTTTTCAGCGCGTCTTTTTTTCGGTCTTCCACGCCGTTTCGGCCTTTTGCAATGCCGGGTTCTCTACCCTGTCCAACGGGCTGTACGAATCGGGGTTCCGCTTCAATTATGCCCTGCAGATCGTGATAATCCTGGCCTTTGCACTGGGCGGGCTCGGCTTCCCGATCGTGGTCAATATCATCAAGTACCTGAAATATTTCATCGGCAAAAAAATATTCTACTTCCGCGGAAAACAGCAAACCCACCGTCCCTGGGTTTTGAACCTGAACAGCCGCATTACCCTGGTAACCACCCTGTCGCTGTCAGTGGTGGGAACCGTTTTGTTTTATTTCATCGAATACGGGAACACCCTGGCCGAGCACCGGGGCGCCGGAAAATGGATTACGGCCCTGTTCGGCGCCACCACTCCCCGCACGGCCGGGTTCAACACGGTAGATATGGCTGCGCTGGATTTTACGACAATCATGCTGCTGTTCCTGCTGATGTGGATCGGTGCCTCTCCCGCGTCTACCGGCGGTGGAATCAAGACCAATACCTTCGCCATTGCCACGCTCAACTTCCTGAGCCTGGCCCGGGGCAAAACCAAGATCGAGATCTTCAGGCGCGAAATCGCCGATATTTCGGTGAGGCGGGCTTTTGCCGTAATTGCCCTGTCGCTCGTGGTCATCGGCACCGGCATTATCCTGATCTCGGCATTCGACAAGGAAAAACACCTCTTAGATATCGCCTTTGAGTGCTTTTCGGCCTACAGCACCGTGGGCTTAAGCCTGGGCATTACGGCAAAACTGAGTGCGGCGAGTAAATTTGTGATCATAGCGGTCATGTTCCTGGGCCGGGTAAGCATGCTCACCCTCCTGATCGCCCTATTCAGGAAGGTGAAGCCGCACCATTATAAATATCCGGTTGAAGAACTGACCATAAACTAAAATGGGTATGAAGTACATTATCGTGGGGTTAGGCAGTTTCGGGGCTGCCCTGGCCGAAAAACTGACCGAACAGGGCAATGAAGTGATTGCCATCGACACCAACATGAACAAGGTAGACCACTACAAGGAGCGCATTTCGCATACCATCTGCCTGGATGCCACCGACGAGTTTACCGTGGCCGGCCTGCCCCTGCGCGACACCGATATCGTGGTGGTTGCCATTGGGGAAGACAAGGGCACCAATGTGATGGCCACCGCCCTGTTCAAGAACCTCAAGGTGAAGCGCCTGGTGAGCCGGGCCATCGACGATTTACACGAAAAGGTATTACACGCCATCGGGGTAGACGAAGTGGTCCACCCCGAAGAGGAGTCGGCGGTGCGATGGGCCAAAAAACTGAGCCTGAAAGGGGTGGTAGATTCCTTTGAATTGAATGAAGAATACAGCATTGTGGAGGTAATGGTACCCGAAGCCCTGCATGGCGTAACCATCAAAGAGAGCCAGATTCGCGAAAAATACAACCTGCTGGTCTTGACGACCATCGGCAAGGCCGAGGAGAAATCAACCCTGGGGGCTACCCGCCGGGTGCCCCGCGTTAAAGGGGTTGCCAGCCCCGAAAGCCTGTTGAACCAGGACGACCTGATGGTCGTATACGGTTCGAACCGGGACATCCAGAAATTCCTGAAAGAGGAATCGGACTGAACCCCCGGTTCGAATCTCGGTTACATTCAATAAACTTACCCCTACCCGATAATCCTCGGCTTGTCTGAGAGGAAGGGCTGGTGGTAATGACGGGTTCCCGTTGCCTTGTAAAGGGCATTGGCATAGGCCCCGAAAACGGGCGGGAAAGGCGGTTCGCCCATACCCGTAGGAGCGATCTCGTTCTGCACGAAATGCACGTCAATTTCGCGGGGTGCCTCCAACATGCGAATCATGCGGTAGTTATCGAAGTTCGACTTGTCGGGTTGCCCGTCTGAGAACGACATTTCCCCGAACATGGCGTTGCCCACCCCATCCACAATGGCGCCTTCGGCCATATTGGCCGCGGCGTCGGGGTTTACCACAATGCCGCAATCGATGGCGCAGGTAACCTTATCGACCTTGGGCCGTCCGTTTTCCATTTTCAGGTCGAGTACGTGGGCCGCGTAGCTGTTGTGGCAGAAATAGGCGGCCACCCCACGACTTACGCCTGCCCCGGCAGCTCCCCATCCCGATTTCTCCTTGACCAGCTTCAACACGCCTGCATAGCGGTCGGCTTCGTAATCGTTGTTCTCACCCACCGGGTTGGTTGTAGCGCGTTCCAAAAGCTCGAGGCGGAAGTCGATGGGGTCCTTGCCCATTTCTTCGGCCAGCTCATCCAGAAACGACTGTTCGGCCCCGGCGATGAAATTCGAACGGGGGGCCCTGAAGGCGCCTATGGTGATGTTCGACGGGATGTCCCAGGCTTCGGCCAGGTAATTGTCGATGGCCCCGGCCGGGAAGCGGTTGGCGTGCAGGGGTGTTTCGGGTATACCCCCAGCCTTCACGTGGAAGGCGAGCAGGTTGTTGTTCTCGTCCAGGGCCGCCCTGTACGTGGCGTGGTAGGCTGGCCGGTAGATGCCGAAATGCATATCATCTTCTCGACTGTACATCAGCAGCACCGGGGCCTTTACCTGGCGCGATGCCAGGGCGGCTTCAACCGCGTGGTGGCTGTAGGCGCGCCGGCCGAAACCGCCCCCCATGCGGGTGAGGTGGATGTCGATTTTCTCTATCGGCAACCCCAAACGGGCAGCAAGGGTGCCTTCGATGAGTTCGGGGGCTTGCAGCGGGCCCGCCAGGTCGGCCTTCTCGTCAGTCACATGGGCGTAGAAGTTCATCGGCTCCATGCAGTTGTGCGCCAAAAAGGGGCAGGAATAGCTGCGTTCCACAATCTTGGCCGCTTTTTTAAAGGCGGCTTCGGGGTCGCCGTCGCGGCGCGCCACCCGGGCCGGTTTGGTGTCAAAGGCCTGCATGCTCGCCAGGTGGTCGCGTGAGCTCTCCAGGCCGGCGGGCACCGTCACTTTTTGCTCGCCGCCCCAGCCTGCCACGGTGTGGGTATGGGCCTCAAAGGGCTGCCATTCGGCCCGCAGTGCCTTTTTGGCCTGCATCACCTCCCAGGTCGACTTGCCGACTATGATGATGGGTTCTGTATGGGTGTCTGTGTCAAAGCCGTTGCGCACGTAGTCGTCTTCCAGGGTCTTGATGGTAAACACGTCTACGATGCCGGGCATGGCTTTCACGGAGCTGGCGTCGAAGTCCTTCAGTTTCAGGCCGAAGGCCGGGGGAAACACGGGCATGGCAATCAGGGTGCCTTCCGGTTTGTAGTCTACCCCGAACATCGGCTTGCCGGTTACGATTTCATTCCCGTCTACATTCTTTTTGGAATGCCCGACAATGGCGAAGTCTTTCACCTCTTTGAGCACCACTTCTTCCGGGACGGGGAGCTTCGCCGCCGCGGCGGCCATTTCCCCGTAACCGGCCGTTTTGCCGCTTGCCTCATGTTTCAGGATCCCTGCGGCAGTGGTTATTTCGGCTGCCGGTACCTGCCAGGCCTGGGCGGCGGCTTCTTTCAGCATTTGCCGGGCTGTGGCACCGGCCATGCGCAGGCCTTCCCATCCGCGGCGGATGCCCTGGCTACCCCCCGTGAACTGCCTGCCGAACAGCTGGCTGTTGAAGGGGGCCTGTTCTACGAGTACCTTATCCCAGTCGATGTCGAGCTCCTCAGCCACAATCATGGGCATGGACGTTTTGACGTTCTGGCCGAACTCCGGGTTGGGCGAATAGATGGTCGCCACCCCGTTGTCGCCTATTTTCAGGTAGGCATTGATCTCGAACCACTCCTTCGGCATTTCCATCGCCGCCATTTTGCTCGCCTGTTCGGGTTTGCAGGCATTCAGCCAGCTGAAGCCCAATACCAGCCCGCCGCTGGCAAGGCCGGTGTTTACGATAAAGGCACGTCTTCCGATTTGCGTTTTAACAAGGGTCATCTCTTTCTATTTAGGTGCTTAGGGTGTGTTGTTGCTTCGGGTTGCTAGGCTTCTTTGGTTGAAGCGGCAGCCAGTTTAATCGCCTTCTTGATGCGCACGTAGGTGCCGCAACGGCAGATGTTGCCGTTCATGGCCCCTTCGATCTCGGCGTCGGTGGGGCTGGGGTTGTTCTTGAGCAGGGCGGCTGCAGACATGATCTGTCCCGCCTGGCAGTACCCGCACTGGGGCACGTCTACCTCCAACCAGGCCTGCTGCACCGGGTGGTCGCCGTTTTCAGACAGCCCCTCGATGGTGGTCACTTCCTGGTTGCCCACAGCCGATACCGGGAGCATACAGGCGCGGGTGGCGACGCCATTCAGGTGAATGGTACACGAGCCGCATTGCGATATACCGCAGCCGTATTTGGTGCCCACCAGGTTCAGGTGGTCTCTTAAGACCCATAACATAGGAGTAGCCGGGTCTACGTCCACCTCCCGCTGGGAGCCATTGATGTTCAGGTTGAATGTTGCCATGATTTTTTTTGAATTGCTTAAAGTTACTAAAAAAGCTACCAGTGCGGCTTCGGGTTTCTTTCAGGTTCCCCCATATGCCCCCGGTTTACTGATCGACCAGGGCCGACTCGGGGCTGCGCACCCCAACAAGTTCCACCTGTTCGATTTCGGAGCGGAAGGCTTTCAATTCGGCCCCGGTAAATGACACGGACAGGGCGCCCATATTTTCGCGTACCCGGTGCAATTTGGTGGTGCCCGGAATCGGCACGATAAAGGGTTTCTGGGCCAGCAGCCAGGCCAGGGATATTTGGGCCGGGGTGGCTTCTTTGAGCCGGCCCCACTTGCGGACGATTTTCAATACTTCCATATGGGCGAGTATTGCCTCGGGCGTGAAGTAGGGCACCGACGAGAAACGGGCATCGTCTGAAAAACGGCTGAATTCGTTGAATTTGTCGCCCAGAAAACCGCGACACACCGGCCCCCAGGGAACAAAGCCAATATCGAGTTCCTCGCAGGTATCCAGTACCTGGTTTTCCAGGGCTCGTTGGATGATGGAATATTCGCTTTGCAGGGCGGTTACCGGATATTCGGCATGGGCGCGACGGATGGTCGCCGGGGCTACTTCAGACAAGCCGAAATGCCGGGCTTTGCCTTCCTTGATAAGTTCTCCCACCGTTCCGGCCACCTCTTCCACGGGCACATTCGGGTCCAGGCGGTGGAGGTAGAGCAAATCGATGCGGTCGGTCTGCAGCCGGCCCAACATGCCTTCCACAGCCTGCCGGATGTGTTCGGGCCGGCTGTTTCGTCCACCCCGCCTGCCGCCGCCCAGGTCAAAGCCGAATTTGCTGGCAATCACCACCTGGTCGCGCACCGGGGCCAGGGCCTCCCCCACCAATTCCTCGTCGGTGAAGGGACCGTACACCTCGGCCGTATCGAAAAAAGTCACCCCCAGGTCTACCGCCCCCCGAATCACGGGGATCATCTCTTCCTTGCTCCGGGGCGGGTTGTAGCTGCCACTGGTCATGCTCATGCAGCCCAGGCCGATGGCAGAGACTTCCAGCGAACCCAACTTGCGCCTGGGCACAGCCGGCGCCGGTTTTAGGCCTTCCTGCAGCTGTTGCGGTTCCTGACCATAGGCAAAAACCGCTGAGGCAGACGCCAGTCCGGCACCCAACACGGCCGATTTGGCGAGAAAGTCGCGCCTGTTCACGTTCTGTTTTCCCGAATGCTTCTGTATTGTTTTCATGTTGTTTTGGCATTTTTTTTAACTGAACTCCCAAAAATTGCTGCGATCTGCACCGCCCAATCGGAGCTTACTCCAAGTGGCGCTTCAAAAACGCCATGACGCGGAGGCGCACCGCGTCGGTGTCAAATACTTCCCCGAAATGCGGGGCACCGGGAACGATGATTACCTCGTTCTCAACCCCGGCCGTCGTTAACCAGGCACCCAGCAGCTGCGATTGCCGGGGCGCGACCAGGTCGTCCTTTTCTCCGTGTACGATCAGAAATGGCGGGTCGTTTTCGTCTACGTAATTTACCGGGCTGGCTGCCCTTGCCAGGTCGGGGCGCTCCAGGGGTGCGGCCCCCAGCAACAGCCCTTCGGGCGATTCGGGGTTATCGGCCCCGGGAAACAGGATCAACTCGGCCGGTCCGTAAAAGTCGACCACGGCTTTGAAGGCAAACGGCTTTTGGGCCCCCGGTAGATAAAACGAGGGGAGGTTATCGTTATTGGACAATCCCATCAGGGAGGCGAGGTGCCCCCCTGCCGAAAAACCGATTACCGCCATCCGGCCAACGTCCAGGCCATAGGTATCGGCCTGCTCGCACAAAAACGAAACGGCCCGGTTGCAATCCTGGATCTGGGCCGGAAATACCGCCTGGGTACTGAAGCGGTAATCGATGGAAGCCAATGCATAACCGCTGGCCACGATTTCGGCTACGGTTTTTTTCATATACCCCATGTCGGCATATTTATCGTTGCTCAACCATCCGCCCCCGTGAACCCAGACGACCAGGGGCACCTTTCCGCCGGCCTTCGGCGGCACATAGATATCGAGCAAATGCTTCTGCAGGGTATCGTTGTTGTAATTAATATTCCCAAACAGGCGGGTTCCCTCAGGGAAAAGGCCCAGCACCCGGTTGGTCTGGGATTGGCCCAAAACGGAAGCCATCAGGAAGAGGGTTAGTAGGGTGTTGCGCAGTACCGTCATAGTTTCGTTTTGCTTTTAAGGCGTAATGTGTCGTTCCCAAAAGTGCAGTGCGGCATCCAGCCATCCTTCGGCATCGGTGCCCGTCCCCAGCCCGAACCCGTGCCCGGCTGTTTCATACGGTTGGTATGCCACTTCCACCCCTGCATTTCTCAGGTTTTTCGCCCGCAACTCCATGGTATGAATGTTGGCAATCCCGTCATTGGCCGCCACGGTGATGAAGGTGGGCGGAAAATCGCCCGAATAACTGCTTTGTCCCGTATAGGCAATCACGGCCGTTGCCGGTTTGGGGAGCGACCCTCCCCCATAAGCAGCCACGCCATCCATACAGATATTGCCGACCATCCGGGCCCCGGCCGAACCACCCCAAAGGGAATAATCCCGGGTATCCAACTGCAGGTCTTTCTCATTTTCGAACAGGAATGAAAGGGCAGCGGCCAGGTCTTCGGTCGCCCATTGGCCGCTGCCAATGCGGTATCTTATTACCAGGGCATTGTACCCCTTCCGGGCCAGTTCCATAGCCAGCGGGAAGCCCTCATGCAGGGAACCCACATAGGAAAACCCGCCGCCCGGACAGAGTATGGCTGTGGGTGCACCCGGGTTTCCCCGGAAGTAGAACAGGCCGGTATACCTTTTCTTCGGGTCTTTTCTCTTTGCTTCCTCTGAATAGAAATCGTAAAAGATGGTCTGGCCGTTTTCCACCTCTTCAATCAGGAAATTCAAGGCCTCCACCACATCTTTCGAATTCACATGACTGTGATAGGGCATCAGGGAACCCACTTGCCGCAAGGGAACTTCGTAATACCGGGTATTATCGTTGTGGGGCAAAAGCAGGGGCCCGAAATCGCCGAAGGCCGGATGCTCCACGATGTCGCCCACCTGGCTGTTCACGGTTAAATGCCGGTTTTGTAATTCTTTTTGGGCCACCTGATTGGTTATAACGGTTTTGTCCGCAATCTTACCCGTATTGCACATTGCGGGAAAGGCAAAGAGCATCCCTGAAAGCAGTAATCGAGAAATGCCGGGCAGAAATACTGTCATTTTTCTTTAGCTATTTATTCCGTTGCCGAATCAGAATCACCCCATCCTTTTCAAGGCATCAAATACCCCTGGTTTGAATCCGGGCCCTGAGCAACTCCATGGCCCTTTCTATGACATCCAGACGTTCCTTCCTCGGATCGGCTTTGCCAACCGGGATTCCGTCGGGCTGGACATCGAGGATCTGATTGCGATTGGGTTCATATAAAGGCCATGTTGGCAGCCCGCTCCCATTGGGATCACCGGTTTTGGCGAAATTCACCCAATACGCGTTCATGATTCGGGCCACCTCTTTGTCTTCTGCTGTGGGTGGGGGCGGGGGCGGGCCGAAACCACCCACACCCAGCGTATTGAATACAAAGCCAATATCCGTTCCGTGAGCGGGGCCATAGGTCATGCGTTCCTTCATGGCTGCCGGAACATAGGAGAAGAGAAAAACGTAGGCCGGCTCGCTAACCGCAGCATAACTGCTTGCCGTAAACCGGGCTGGTTCCCCCCAAACCCAGTCGGTGTTGAACCTTGTTTGTACTTCCGCAAATGCTTTGTTGCCTTCCGGGTCATACGCCTTTTTAGCAGCGTCTCCGAGTTCCCCGAATAGGGAGAGTAATTCTTCTTTTGAACTACTGCCATTGACAAACCCACCTCCAATTTCGGCGCTATTGTTTCCGATCATCAGCGGCACCTTAGCCTGCCTGCCCGCCTTGTAGGCACTCTCAGCCGTCTCTACCACAAAATCTCCATCGAGGATAGGGCCGGAGTAAATGCGCGGGCCTCCCTGCCCATTATTTTCCTGTCCCCCGTCCACAATTTCTGCGACGCTCAGGGCGCGCAGTTTTGCCAGGGCTTCCGCATCGACCCCTTCAATGCCGTGTTTGCGGGCGAAATTCACGCCTATGGCTTCTGCCGAAACCGGGTACAGTGCATCAGCATTTTCTTGCCGTATCGGCCGGCCGGTAAGAACACCGTCCCGGCCCCCGCTCGAATGCCCGATCGCCTTTTGAAAAAGCCCCCGGGCCGCCGGAATGGTTAAAAGGGAATGAATGGCAACGCCCCCCGCCGAGAAGCCGAAAATGGTCACATTCTGAGGATCGCCCCCAAAGGCGGCAATGTTCTGCTGCACCCACTGAAGGGCGGCAATATTATCCATAAAGGCGTAACTGCCCTTGGGGTCCTCCGGATGCTCGGCACTCAGGGCCGGAAAGGCAAAATGGCCCAACCTTCCCAGGCGGTAATTCACGGTAATCAAAATAACCCCTTGCTTTGCAAATGCATCGCCGGCGGTACCCGGTCCTGAGCCGCTGCCAAAGGTGAAGCCCCCTCCGTGTATCCATACCATAACCGGCAATTTTGAATTCGCCTTGGCATCGGCGGGCGCCCAAACATTGAGATACAGGCAATCTTCAGAGGAGCCTTCGGCTATGGTCCCCGGGGCCGCGCCCCATCCAGACTGGGCGCAAATCGGGCCGTATTCAATGGCGTCTCTCACCCCGTCCCAGGCCGTTACCGGTTGGGGCGGGCGCCAGCGGTATTCGCCAACCGGAGGGGCGGCAAAGGGAATACCCTTGAAACTTGTTACGGCCCCGTCTGTAGCGCCCCGCAGTGTTCCGTCTGCCGTGGCAACCACCAGGTTTTGGGCCACAGAGGTGAAGGATAACAGAAATAAGGTAAATCCGGCGAATAGTGTTTTCATATATGTTGTAATTCGGCTTTTCTTTCAGGTTAAATCAATGGGCGATTTCATGGGTATCCCGTACGCTGCTGAAGGTCAGGGCCAGCATTTGCCAGCTATCCCCTTCCTTCTTGTAGGCCTCGGTCACCGTGAATTCCGTAGTCACGTCATTCCCGCGCACATGGGCCAAAAGGGTTATCCGGTTCCAGAGGATGGCCGTATCGCCGAAAACCTCCACCGCCACGTCGTGTACGTCGGCCTGCTTGTACCAAATGCTGCCGGTTTCGATGATTTCGAGTTCCCGGTCCTTTTTCCAGGTGCCGCTCATATGGACAAACTTCGATTGATCGTGGAAAAGCTTGGCCAGTTCGTCCACGTTTTTGTCGGCCATCCACTGCCATTTGGCTTTGGAGAGCTCTTTAATGGCCTGCTCCGTAGATGCCTCCTGGGCGAATGTCCATTGCGAGATGCATCCCAGACAAATTAGCGTCATTACTCTTAAATACGATTTCATGTTCTTTTGTTTTGATATTAAATTCGAAGAATATGCCACTCTTAAATCCCGGCTTTTCAAAGATATAAACCATTCATTTCATTGAACTTACCCACATTACGGTTCTTAGTTACCCATTTTACGGATTTCACGGCAACGCTGAGGTATTTCACGAATCTCTTATTAATTTTAGCTCAAAGAATGATTCATAATTTACCAATATGGGCGAAACGGTAGATCTGTTTACGGTTAATGATTACTGCAAGGGTCTCGGCCTGACCACACTGCATCCCCTGGTCAGCATGGTCGACCTGTCGAATGGCAGATACCCTGCCTATACAGGCACCTTGTCGGTGCGGTACCATTTCTACGGGGTATTCCTGAAACAGGGCCAGAACTGCACCATCCACTACGGGCGGCAGCATTACGATTTCCAGGACGGGACCCTGGTCTTTGTCGGCCCCGGGCAAACCGTAGACATTTCCGGAATTAACCACGATTCCGCTCCTTCCGGATACGCCCTGCTGTTCCACCCAGACCTGCTTCGCGGCAGCCATTTGGGGCAGATAATGGATTCTTATTCGTTCTTTTCCTATGATTTGAGCGAAGCCCTGCATATTTCCGAAAAGGAACGCGCAATCGTGTTGGACTGCCTCGACAAAATCAAATACGAGCTTTCCCAGGGGATAGACAAACACAGTAAGGCGTTGATCCTATCGAACATCGAACTGTTCCTGAATTACTGCACCCGCTTTTACGACCGGCAATTCATCACCAGAGATACGGTAAATCTGAGCGTGATCGAAAACTTTGAAGCCTCCCTGAAGAAGTACCTGAAATCCTCGAAAGCCAGAGAACTGGGAACCCCCTCGGTATCCTATTTTGCGGATGAGCAACACCTATCCCCCAATTATTTCGGGGATTTGATCAAAAAGGAGACCGGAAAATCCGCCCAGGAATTCATCCAGGTGAAGATGATCGAACATGCCAAGGAGCAGGTCCTGAACAATGACAAGTCAATCAGTGAAATCGCCTACGACTTGGGGTTCCGGTATCCCCAGCACTTTACCCGCCTGTTCAAGAAAAAGGTCGGGTACTCCCCAAACGAATACCGTATGCTGAATTAGCCCAGGTTCCAAATGAAATCCGCAAGGGGGCTTTTGTTTATTTCCGCTTCAAAACCCGCCCGATAGTTCTACCGAGTTTATCCAGTTTTTCCACAGGCTCCGAAAAGGTCGGGTCGGTGAAGTCAATGGCGGAGCTATCGCCCAGCCTCAGTTGCATAGGGTAGATCAGGAGGTAACTGCTGGTGCGGTAGTGTTTGTTCATATAGGCCGGGATCCGGTCCATAAAGCTTTGATACGAGGGGTTTTCCCTGCGGCTCATGACAATCACCAGATGGTCGTTTTTCTGTACCTCCCCGTCGAGCTGCTGAAAATCGTCCCAGGGGCCGAATTCCCGGAATTCAAAAACCCCGTCCCGTTTGGCGTGCAGCTCCCTGAGGCGCTGCAGGGTTTCGGCCTGTGCGTAATACACCACCTTCTTCCCCGTACTGCGGCTCAGGTTCCAGACTTTGACCAGCCAGGTCGAAAAGCCCACCTCCTTCTCTGCCAGGGGGGGCACCACCACCAAATGGCGGCTGAGGGTTGCCAGGGGCCTGACCGGGTTGTAAATCAGGGTGGTTACCGCACTGCGCGAGAGGATGCCCTCGGTAAGGGTCCCCAGCATGGAATCGGCCAGGCCTTTTTTCTTGTGCAGCCCCAGAATGAGGTCACTAATGCCGTGTTCCCGCACCACCCCGGTAATCCCGTTCACGACATTGAGGTCGTACCGCAGCAACTCCCGCAGCAGGTTGTCGGTGGCCGAGGCAACCTGGGCCGCCTGGGTCAGCAGCTTCCGGGCCTGGTCGTAGGCCGCACCTTCCGATTTGTTGGTGTCTACAATGCATAAGGCGTACAGCGCATCACGGTTCCTGCCCGACTGGAGGGAAACCCCCAGGTTCACGAGTTCCTCGGTGGTCTCGGGGTTGTTCAGCGAAATCAATAACCGCTCCTGCCCGGAAGTTTCCGGTCCCCTGGCGCCAGTCGAACCCGAGAGGGCAATGTTCTGGGCCCCTTTCTGGGCCGCGAAGGAGGCGATGGTGCAGGTTACCAAGATCATCAGGATGGTGCCGTTTAGCACCGTCTCATCAAACAGGCGCAGGGGCTCCCCGGCGGCCGTCTGCCCGACCACCGTGTTATACCCCACCAGCACCGCAGCCAGGGTGGCCGCGGCCTGGGCATTGCTAAGCCCGAAGATCAGCCGCCTTTCGTCCACCGAAAAGGAATACGTCTTCTGGGTGAGCCAGGCGGCCAGGAATTTCGCCAGGGTGGCCACCACGATCATCACGGCAGCGACCTCCAGGGTAGCCCAGTCGGCAAAAAAAGCCCGGTAATCGATCAGCATGCCCACCCCGATCAAAAAGAAGGGGATAAAAATGGCGTTGCCCACAAATTCGATCCGGTTCATCAGGGGGGAGGTATGCGGAATCAGGCGGTTCAGGGCCAGTCCGGCCAAAAAGGCGCCGATAATCGCTTCAATCCCGGCCGCCTCGGCCAGCACGGCCCCCAGAAAAACCATCACCAAAACAAAGATGTACTGAGAAACCTTGTCGTCGAACCGTTTGAAAAACCAGCGGCCGAGCAGGGGGAAAAGCAGCATCACTATCAATCCAAACACCACAATCGACAAGCTCAACCGTACCCAGAACCCAGTGCCGGTTGTGCCGGTGGCCTGCCCGACGATCACTGCCAGCACGAGCAGGGCCAGGGTGTCAGTGATCAGGGTGCCCCCCACCGTAACGTTCACGGCCCTGTTCTTGGCGATGCCCAACTTGCTTACCAGTGGGTAGGCAATCAACGTGTGTGAGGCGAACATACTGGCCAGCAAGATGGAGGTAGCCGTGGTAAACCCGAGCACATACAGGCCGGTTACCGTACCCAGCGCCATGGGGATCAGGAAGGTGTACATCCCGAACACGAAACTCTTCCGGCTGTTCTTCTTGAAGTCCTCCAAATTAATCTCCAACCCCGCCAGGAACATGATGTACAGCAGGCCGGCCGTACCCGATAGGATGATGCCGCTGTCGCGGTCCATCAGGTGGAAGCCATTCGGCCCGATGACTGCCCCGGCGATGATAAGCCCCAACAGGTGAGGGATCCGGAACCGGTTGAGCAAAATTGGAGCGAACAGGATTATGACCAGTATCAGGAGGAACCGCACCACCGGGTTGGTGATGGGCAGTGTAATCTCAAAAGCGCTGAGCAGGATCATACTCGGCTATTGATTCGCTGGTCATGTCAGGTAAGGGCCTGGCAGGCCATCCGGTTATGGGCCCTTAAAGATACTCTTTTGCCCACATGCCCAAGCATCAAAAAAAGGGTGCCAAGGCACCCTTTTTTCAGCGTTTCGATGCAGAAAATGGCGATTATTCAGGCATGCCCTGGTCGATCCAATCGCGGAGCATTTGCAGCTGTGTGGCAGAAACGGGCCCGGCCGGAGGCATCACGCCTACCTGCCCGCTTTGCAACTCCATGCGGGCTATGATCAAGTCGATCTGGTCGACTGCCAGCTGGTAGGTCGACATATTGAACCCACCCGCCGGGGCATTGGCCCCGTGACACATGTTGCAGTTGTTTGCAAACAAGGTCAGGATGTTGGCCGTATAGGTAATGGTACCGTCCGGCGGCAGCGGGGTCGGGTCTTCTTCAGATGCCTGACCTTCCAGAAGACCATCGGCTTTCCAGGCTGCCAGGGTCTGTAATATGGCATTGTCGACCCGGCCGCTGGGGGGCATGATGTCGTCTTCGTCTTCAGTCATCGACTCCAGGATTTCATCGATGTTCAACCGGGCGAACTGGTAAGTGGAAACGTCTACCCCGTCTTCGTGTAGGGCGGCATTGTGGCAAGACACACACAACTGGTTCATAATGGGCTGCACCTCGCCCAGGTAGGTAACCAGGCCCGCAAAGGGGTCGATGGCGGTCGTGTCGCCGGGGGTATCAGCCGGGTTGGTGCCCGGGTCTGTCAATGGGTCGTCATTCTGGGTTGAGTCGTCGCCTGCCGGGTCGTCGGAGTTTTCGGAATCGGCATCGGGCCCCGACTGCTCGAAGAGGTTGTCGTCCTGTTTCATATAGTCGGAAGTGCAGGACAAGGGGAATACAAGGGCACATACGCCCAGGCCAAGAAGCAGGTGTTTTTTCATGATCGCAGGATTTTAGGTTAAACAAAACCCCCAATTTGTCTGCATTAACCCGATCGGAACGCGATCTGGGGCCAAATTAGGCTGAAAACCCTGGCCCTGACATGATATTTGTCATGTTTCTTTACTGATATTCAGGAAGATAGTGTTAAAATTGAACCAAGCCTCCGGCAGTATGGTGGCGGTGCCGACCTGCTAGAACCGGGAAGCCACAAAAGGCCTTCTACAAGCTGCGCGACACCCGCACCAGACGCTGCTGGCCCGTAAGGCGCCCATCGCCTACCCCACCAGAGGCGGCTGGTTCTGGGTAAACGGCTGGTGGTAGTACCGCTTGCCGGTGGCCTGGTAGAGCGCATTGGCCAGGGCCGCAAACACGGGCGGGAACATGGGTTCGCCCAGGCCCGTGGGGTCTATGCCGTTCTCCACAAAGTGGATGTCGATTTCACGGGGCGCTTCCTGCATGCGGATCATGCGGTACCTGTCGAAGTTGGTCTGCTGGGTTGCACCATCGGTCACGGTGAGCTCCCCGTACAGGGCGTTGCCAATGCCGTCGGTGATGCCCCCTTCGGCCAGGTTTATGGCGGCATCGGGGTTTATCACGATGCCGCAGTCGAGGGCACAGGTTACTTTCTGCACGCGGGGCTGGCCGTTTTCAAGCACCAGGTCGAGCACCTGGGCGGCGTAGGAATTGTGGCAGAAATAGGCCGACACACCCCGGAATACCCCTTCTGAGGTATTGCCCCAGCCCGCCTTGTCGCGCACCAGTTCCAGCACCCCGGCATAGCGGGCCGCATCGTAGTCGTTGCCTTCCCCCACCGGCTTGGTCTGGGCACGCCGGAAGAGTTCCAGGCGGAATTCAATCGGGTCCTTGCCGGCCGCTTCGGCCACCTCATCCAGAAAGGACTGCTCGGCGCTGGCCATGAAGTTGGAGCGGGGCGCCCG
>JAHECA010000031.1:0-26724 GCA_024642005.1 Robiginitalea sp.
CCATCGTTTTGGCCCCGACCCCGACCATTTTGACTTCTAGGGTTCCGGCATAAAGAGGGCGCGGAGCTCGGTGGCTTCGTGAGGTTTCATCTTGCCGGCCAGCACCAGGCTCAGCTGCTTGCGCCTCAAGGCAGCTTCAAAGCGTTGTTTTTCCAGTTCGGTTTCCGGGATCAGCGGGGGCACCTCAGTGGGCTTGCCGGTGTCGTCTACCGCCACAAAGGTGTAAATGGCCTCGTTGGCCTTGGCGCGCTCGAGGCTGAAGCGGTCTTCAATCCAGACATCTATGAACACTTCCATAGAAGTGCGAAACGTGCGGGAAATGGCGGCTTCCACGGTAACCACGCTGCCCAGGGGGACAGAGCGGTTAAAGGCGACGTGGTTTACCGATGCCGTGACGGTAATGCGGCGGCTGTGACGCCGGGCCGCTATACTGGCTGCCCGGTCCATACGGGCCAGTAATTCGCCTCCAAACAGGTTGTTAAGGGGGTTTGTTTCACTTGGGAGCACCAAATCGGTCATAATGGTACGGGAATCGCTGGGCGTCTTTGGCTCCATAGCTGGATCTTTTGGGGCAAAGATACGCCCATGCAGGGAAATTAAAGGAAGCGGGGGGCAATTCTATCGCTTGGAAAGCAGCCAGGCGTCTGGCGCAATGGTGCGCCTGATCTGGTGAAGGGAATCGAGGGCCTGTTTCGGATCGGCATAGCTGCCGTAGGCCACCTGGTGCATCCCGAAGGTGTTCTGCCCCACATAGTGCGCGTCGAAGCCCTGTTCACGGAGCTTGCGAATTTTCTTATCGGCGTTTTCACGGACCCGGAAGGCCCCTGCGATGATGTAATGTATTCCGACCTCTTTCTTTTCAATTTCCAGGGTTATGGAGGGAAGCTCCAGGGGTTGTGCCCCAAAAATAGTGGCTTCCTGGATATGGCGCGACACCTGCTTCTGGGCCTCGGCGCGCACAAGGCCATCTGCAACCGTCTGCTGGCGGTACCAGGTATAGGCGCTCAGGCCTGTAGCCAGGGCAAGCAAGATTACAGCAGCGTATTTGAAATACGGCTTAATGCCGGTTTCTTCGCGTTGTTCAGGCGTAAAGGTTAAAGGGATACGCTCTTCCAGGCTCCGTACCTCCTCCCTGAGCACTTCACGGGTAATCGGGGCAGCCAGTACGGCACTCATGCCAAAAGAAGCCGTGAGGTAATTGTTTTTATCGGCCGGTATGAAGCGGATATTCCCTTCGGGATTCAACCGGAATTCCCCGAGGGGGAGCAGTTCCAGCTTTCCTTCGCTGCGCAGCTTCCCCTTCCAGGTTTTAGCCTCCTGTTCCACCAGGCGCAGCACTTCTTCAAAAGGCTTCTTTTCGGCCTGCGCGATCTGGGATACCAACAAACCGTCGTTGGTCTGCAACTGGGTGTTGAAGGAAAGCTCTTTGGAGGGTGGAAAAAAACTATTGCTTTCCTTTTGCAGGAAGGCGGGCTTTTTTTGGGTCAGGAATGCCCCGAAAGAAGGAACCACCACGCATTGATAGCGGTAGAGCAGCGAATCGATGTGTTGGGCGAGCAACATATGGCAAATATGGCAATTCTCGACCTTTTCGGCAACCGGGCCCCGAACCTTTTTTCAACAGTTTACAGAGTCCCTTTGTTGAATAATTTGGATAAACGATGGAAAATGAAATAATTGCGCTCCTTCGCCTGCAAAAAATACCCGGCCTGGGGCCCGTGCGCGCGAGGAAGTTGCTGGCCCTGGCCGGCGGACCAACTGCCATTTTTGACGATGCGGGGTTTCCGGGGCGCGCCCGGCTGCGACCCGAGCTGTCAGCAGCCCTGAGCGATGAGGCGCACCTTGCGGCCGCCCTTTCAGAATACGAATATGCCCTTCGGGAAGGGGTTAATTGCCTGACCTATCTCGACAAGACCTATCCGACCTGCCTGGCACAATGCGAAGACGCCCCTCTCCTGCTTTTCGACCGGGGTCTGGTACCCCTGAACGACAGGCGGATCGTCGCGGTGGTGGGCACCCGGGCCATGACCGGGTATGGCCGCCGATTTTGTGAAAACTTCTTAGCCGCAATCGCGCCTGCTAACCCCGTGATCGTAAGCGGGCTGGCCTATGGCGTAGACGCATGTGCCCAGCAGGCGGCCCTGGACCTCGGGCTACATACGGTGGCCTGCCTGGCCCATGGCCTGGATGTGGTGTATCCGCAGGCACATGCGGGTCTTGCGACCCAAATCGGGCGGCAAGGCGGCTTGCTTTCGGAATTCTGGAGCGGAACCAACCCTGAGCCGCACCATTTTTTGAGGCGCAATCGTATTATAGCCGGCCTCTGCCAGGCCACGGTAGTCGTAGAGTCGGCCACCCGGGGCGGGAGCCTGGTAACGGCCGACCTCGCTTTTGGGTACAGCCGGGAGGTATTTGCCGTGCCGGGCAGGTCCGGCGACACGTTCAGCGAGGGGTGTAACAACCTGATAAGCCAGCAGAAGGCCCAGCTCCTTACCTCGGGCGCTCAATTTTTGGAAGCCATGGACTGGACTGAGCCGGCGGCCCCGGCAGAAAGAAGGCCCATTCGCATTCCCGGCCACTGGACTGACGCCGAGTGCAAGCTGGCCTCGCACCTTCGAGAGCACTCCGAACCTACCCTCGATGAACTGGCCCGCGACTGTGGCCTGACCGTTCAAAAGGCGGCAGCGGCCCTGTTTGATTTGGAATTGCAGGGTTTTGTCAGGCCTTTGCCTGGAAAGAGGTATGCGTGGGAGGGGTAAAACCTCAATAGCCCAGTTTGGCCCGTACGCGTGCCAGGACGCCATCGGCTACCTCAGCGGCCTTGCGTGCCCCTGTTGCAAGGGCCTGGTCGATTTCATCCTGGTGTGACATGTAGTAATGGAAACGCTCCCGGGCTTCGCCGAAAGTGCGCACCATGCACTCATACAGGGCTTGTTTGGCATGGCCATATCCGTAATTGCCTGCCAGGTAGTTGGCCCGCATCTGGGCCACTTCTTCCGGGGTTGCCAGTATTTTATAGAGGGCAAAGACGGTATCTGTGTCGGGGTCCTTGGGCTGTTCGAGGGGAGTGCTGTCGGTCACTATGCCCATGATCTGCTTGCGAAGGGCTTTGTCCGGAAGGAAGATGTCGATAAGGTTTCCGCGGCTTTTGCTCATCTTCTGCCCGTCGGTGCCCGGAATATACATGGTGTTTTCCTGTACGCGGGCTTCGGGCATCACAAAAGTCTCCCCCATCTGGGCATGGAATCGCGCTGCCACATCGCGGGTCATCTCGAGGTGTTGTAACTGGTCTTTCCCAACCGGCACAAAATCGGCGTCGTAAAGCAGGATGTCGGCCGCCATCAGCATGGGGTAGGAAAACAAACCCGCATTCACGTCTTCAAGGCGGTCTGCCTTGTCTTTGAAAGAATGAGCCAGGGTAAGGCGCTGGTAAGGGAAAAAGCAACTCAGGTACCAGGCCAGTTCGGTTACCTGGGGGACATCGCTCTGCCGGTAAAAGACCGTATTATTGATATCCAGGCCAAAGGCAAGCCAGGTGGCTGCCGTGGCATAGGTATTGTTGCGCAAGGTTTCACCCTCCTTGATCTGGGTGAGGGAATGCATGTCGGCAATAAACAGGAAGGAATCGTTTTCGGGCTGCCCGGCCATGTCTATGGCGGGCTTTATGGCGCCCAGGATATTCCCGAGGTGGGGGGTGCCCGTACTTTGTATCCCGGTAAGAATCCGCGGCATGGAATATGAATTAGAACTGCCCTGCAAAAGTAGGCGCCCCAATTGAATTAGCCAATTATGCGCCCATATTTGGAAAATTGATATGCGCGTGGCTAAGGCGCCGCATCGCCAATTCCCTTTTGCGTACATTTAGTGCCATGCATTCCGCGTTGAAAAAAACAGCCCAGGCGCTGTGGCATATCTGGGGTTACCTGTTGATAAGCCTGCCGATACTGGTATTTTCCCCTTTCCTGATTTTGCTGACGCTTAGCGAAAAAACCTACGGGGCTTTTTTCTGGCTGGCCCGCAATCTCTGGGCGACGCCTATCCTGTACGGCATGGGGTGCATCCCGAAAATCCGGTACGACCAGCCTCTGGATCGTTCCCGGAGTTACATGCTTGTGGCCAACCACACCAGCATGCTCGATATCATGCTCATGCTGCGGGTTAGCCGCAATCCCTTTGTGTTTGTAGGTAAAAAGGAACTGGTTCGGATACCCATCTTTGGGTTTTTCTACAAAAAGGTTTGCATCATCGTCGACCGTGAGAGCCGCCGCAGCCGCACCGCGGTGTATCGCAGGGCCGAAAAGCGCCTGCAGCGCGGGCTGAGCATCTGTATTTTCCCCGAAGGGGGCGTACCCGCCGAATCGGTAGTGCTCGACGGCTTCAAAGACGGGGCCTTCAAGATGGCCATTGCCCATAAAATTCCGGTTGTGCCGATGACCTTTTTCGATTGCAAAGAGCGGTATCCCTTCCGTTTTTTTGCAGGTTCCCCGGGCTGGCTCCGGGTGCGGGTGCATCCATTTATCGAAACAGCAATGCTCCGGGAAAGCGATATGGCCGGAATTCGGGAAGGGGTGCGCAGTCAATTGCTCAAAAGCCTGGAAACCGGGCCTGACTTCTGATAAAAAGAAAACGCCCGGCTGAGAGGGCGTTTTCCGATGACATGCCCGGGAGCATGCACATCTAACCAACCTTGTATACCGGCAGGTAATTTAAAAGCGGAAAATCATCCCGCTGTATACGCCTACCGTGTAGGGGCGAAAACTGCCCGCTGTTTCATTAAAGGTGTTCAGGTGCATTTTTACCATGGGCTGCAGCTGGAGTTGCCAGCGGGGGGTCAGGCTGTAAAAGACCCCGATACCCAGGTTGGTGCTGAAATTCAGCGCATTCATATTGGATGCCTCCCCGATTTCGGTTGAGGTACCGGCAGAATCGAGGCTAACCGAATTGTCGATTAGGAATAGCGAGCTCATGCCACCGATGAGGTTGAGCCCCCATTGGCGGTCTATCAGGGTGTACTGCAGCTCGAAAGGCACTTCCAGATAGCCGAATTGTTGCAGCATGCGCCCTTCACGCTGCGGGCTCGGAGCCGTTACGTCGAGGGCAGCGCCTTCTTGCTGGGCCGGGCTGGCAGGGCCCAGGGTGCTGTGAACAACCACATTTTTGGAGTTATCGGAATAACTGATGGTGCGGATCAGGGACGAAGGCCGGGCAGCCACCGTGGAGGTGAAGCTCACCTGGTTGGTGTTGTAGCCGAAATCTACCTTGTGGATTCCGGAACGCAGGCTCAATCGGTCTGAAACTTCATAGGCAACCGAAAGTCCGTAACTCAGGTTTACGGTCCCTGATTTGCTGTTTTCCATGAAGGTTGATGCAATGGGGGAGCCGTTGCCGAAGGAATTGTAATAAACCGGAGCAATGCTCGGACCCATCGACCAGCGTGCTTTTTGCACTTCTACAGCCGGCGCCGTCTCTTGTTCTTCCAGCACGTCAAAAAGGGATTTTTTGCCGGAATCTGCAGGTTCGGCACCTGAATCGGCCAGGGCCGTCCCGGAGGCGACCCGGGCGTTGTCGCTGGGGTCAGGAATAGCTTCTTCAGCGGCGTTACCCCGAATACTGCCCACACCATTTTCGGGTTGGCTGTCGGCGCTTTGGGCCACGGCATTTGACGGCTCAGCCCGCAGGGCAGGTGCCGGCACGGGCTGGCCTTGCCTGTTATCCCCGGCTGTTGTTTTTTCGCCAGCATCAGCCGGGGCCTGCCCCGGGTTGCTTGCCGCAACCACTCCTGCCCCTTGCCGGACAGGGATAGCCTGCGATCCCGGGGAGGGTGGTGACCCGTCCGGGTCGGCTCCGGTCACCCTTGCGTCATCTGCCCCGGGAATGGCAGAACCCGGCCTGGCTTCTGTGGCGGGCGCTGTATCCGAAGGGCGTTCACCCGGCGCCTGTTCGGTTTCCGTAACCGGGAATTCATTCAGGGCAGGTTCAGAAAATGTGTCCGAAAACCAAAGTGCCAGCAGCAGTACTGCCACGGCTGCGCCAAGGGGCAACCAGAGGGGCACCAGACGTCTTCGTTGTTTTTTGTTCAGGGAATGTCGAATCCTTTCCCATACATGGGGGTCGGGCTCGGCGGCATAGTTGCCGAGCTTTTCCCTGAAAATTTTGTTTGAATCGTTCGTGTCCATGTATTCTGTGTTAGGCTATGTGGATATTCTTGTTTCGTATTTTTTCCTTCAGGATTGAACGGGCCCGCGCCAGGTTTGACTTGGAAGTGCCCTCAGAGGTACCCAGGGCCTCGCTTATCTCCCTGTGGGTATACCCGTCGAGCACGTACATGTTAAAGGTGATCCGGTATTTGCGGGGCAAGTCCTGGATCAATTTCAAAAGGGTCCCCAGCGGGATGTCTTCCAGGGCCAGCGCGGACTCTTCCTCTTCCGTGTCGTCGGCTTCGGCCACCAGGGTAAGGGGTTGTTCCCGCCGGTATTTCTGAAGGACGGTATTTACGGTAACGCGCTTGAGCCATCCTTCAAATGAGCCCTGAGACCGGAACTGATAGATCTTCTCGAAAATGGTCATAAAGCTGTCGTGCAAATTGTCTTCGGCTTCCGTTTTGTTACGGGAGTACTTCAGACAAATGCCGAACAGGACCGCGGAATAGGAACGGTACAGGTGCTCCTGGGCCGCGCGGTTCCCTTTCTTACATTTTCGTATGAGTTCTTCCTCAGTCAAATTGTTGGTTAGCTAATTGGGCAAAGCCATCGCGACTACCCCCGTGCTTAGTAAGCGTGTACTTCTACCTCCAGGTATTGTGGCGCACCAGCCTCGTCGTCGCCTGTATAAAAGCGGAACAGATACGGTTTGGAATACAGGCAGATAAACTGGAAGCTTTCCTGCAGTTCGTCGTTGGTCTCGGGGCAGGACGGGTCCTGGAATTCGGCCCCAATGGCCACGACACGGCGGATTACGTAGTCTGCCGAATCTTGAGAGATGACGTCAAATCCCTGGAAGCCCGTACAGCCATTGGGCCTCAGGTAGGTAACGCCAATCTCATAGGACTGGTTGAGCTGGAAGGATTCCGGAACGTCTGCAGCGGTGATTTGCAGCGGCACAAAATGGTATTTTGCGCCGTCGTCGGTAACGTCGCAGCCGGCGTACAGCAGTACGAACAGCAGCAGGGGTAACCCCTTCAATAAACGCTTCATATGCTTCATCTAAAGGAAACTTCATTCTAATAGATGAGACTGCCTGCCGAAGGTTGCTTAAAAAGGCTTAAAAGATGAAGGTTTTCAGGACTTGAGCGCCTTGATGGCTTCCTTGATTTTGCCTTCCAGTTCTTCGGCTAATTCCGGGTTGTCTTTGAGCAGGGCCTTTACGGCATCGCGCCCCTGCCCCAGTTTGGTGTCTCCATAGCTGAACCAGGACCCGCTTTTCTGGATGATTTCGTAGTCGACCCCCAGGTCCACGATTTCCCCGATCTTGGAGATGCCTTCCCCGTACATGATGTCGAATTCTGCGGTCTTAAAAGGAGGGGCCACCTTATTTTTAACCACCTTAACGCGGGTTTTGTTCCCCTGAACATCCCCGTCGGTATCCTTGATCTGCGTAGATCGGCGGATATCGAGCCGAACCGAGGCGTAAAATTTGAGGGCATTCCCCCCCGTGGTGGTCTCCGGGTTTCCGAACATGACCCCGATCTTTTCGCGCAGCTGGTTGATGAAGATTACCGTAGAGTGGGTTTTGCTGATGGAACCTGTGAGCTTGCGAAGTGCCTGGGACATGAGCCGGGCGTGCAGCCCCACTTTCGATTCGCCCATTTCGCCTTCGATCTCGCTTTTGGGGGTAAGGGCCGCCACAGAATCGATAATAACGATGTCTATGGCTCCTGAGCGGATCAGGTTATCTGCAATTTCCAGGGCTTGTTCGCCATGGTCGGGCTGGGAAATAATCAGGTTGTCTATGTCTACCCCCAGCTTCTGTGCGTAAAAACGGTCAAAAGCGTGTTCTGCATCGATAAAGGCCGCAATGCCCCCGGCTTTCTGGGCCTCGGCAATGGCGTGCAGGGTAAGGGTGGTTTTCCCGGAAGATTCGGGCCCGTAAATTTCGATAACCCGACCCCTGGGATATCCGCCCACCCCAAGGGCAATGTCCAGACCCAGGGAGCCCGAGGAAATTACCTCCACATCCTGAACCACATCGTCTCCCATCTTCATAACCGTACCTTTCCCGTAGGTCTTGTCCAATTTGTCAAGGGTTAGTTTCAGGGCTTTCAGTTTGGCTTCTTTCTCGCTGCTCATGGGTCTGATTTCTTTTGAATAGGATGGCTAAATTACCACTTCTTTTCCTAGTATCACAACCCGTAAAGCAACCTTTTTTGAATCGCTGCATCTAACGGGTATATGAATTTCCGGATGCCATAAATCTAGTTCGGAACGCCGCAAGTCACAATCATAAGATTGCTGTGAAGAAGAAGATTTGATTGCGGTCCCTTGAGCCCTGTTTTTTGAACAGGGCTCTTTTTTTTCGAGAAACCACCGGTTTGACTACCTTTGCACGTCAGGCCCGGCAGGCCGGCAAACAGGTATAACATGCAATTGTACAACACGTTAAGCGCCAGGGAGCGTGAAGCCTTGATCGACCAGGCCGGCCAGGACCGGCTCACCATCTCGTTTTACAAGTATGCCCGCATTGGCAACCCACAGCTGTTTCGCGATCATCTGTTCGTGAATTGGGATGCCCTTGGGGTCCTCGGCCGCATTTATGTGGCCCGGGAGGGGATCAACGCCCAGCTCTCGGTTCCTGCGCTGCAGTTCAACGCCTTCAAGGCACACCTCGACAGCATTACCTTTCTGGAAGGGGTGCGCCTCAATATCGCCATCGAACAGGACAACAAATCGTTCCTCAAGCTAAAAATAAAGGTACGCGACAAAATTGTTGCCGATGGCCTGAGCGACGATGCCTTTGACGTAACCGACAAAGGGGTTCATGTGGGGGCCCTGGAGTTCAACGCTCTCCTTTCAGACCCCGATGCCGTGGTGGTCGACATGCGCAATCACTACGAAAGCGAAATCGGCCATTTTGAGAATGCCGTTACCCCCGATGTGGATACTTTCCGCGATTCGCTCGACCTGATCGAGGAAGAACTCCGCGATTTCAAAGAGACCAAAAAGCTGGTGATGTACTGCACCGGCGGGATTCGCTGCGAGAAGGCCAGTGCCTATTACAAACACAAGGGCTTTAAGCAGGTTTACCAGCTGGAGGGCGGTATAATTGAGTACACCCGACAGGTTCGCGAGCAGGGCCTCCCGAACCGGTTCCTGGGCAAGAATTTTGTGTTCGACCAGAGGCGCTCAGAGCGGATTTCCGATGACATAATTGCCCGGTGCCACCAATGCGGGTCGCCCTGCGATACGCATGTGAACTGTGCGAACGAGGGCTGCCATTTGTTGTTTATCCAGTGCGGGGCCTGTGCCGAAAAAATGGACCAGTGCTGCTCCAATAGCTGCAAGGAAATCGTGGCCCTGCCTCCCGAGGAACAGAAACTCCTGCGCAAAGGGCGGGTGAACAGCAACAAGATTTTTAAGAAGGGACGCTCTAAAGCCCTCAAGTTCAAAGGTGCCGGAACAGCCGGGGTGCCTGCGGGCAAGGCATAACGCCTGCCAGAAGCCGGGTGGGCGTTTCGCGCGCGTGCCAAAATTGTCCTATATTTACGGGAATTTATTTTAGTATGAACCTTTTTTCGGAGCGAAACCGGGGTTTCCTCCGGAATCAAGATACAAAACATGGGGTGTAGCAGTTGTTCAACCGGTTCGGATGGACAGCCGCGCGGATGTAGGAACAACGGTACCTGCGGTACGGATGGCTGTAACAAACTGACCGTGTTTGACTGGCTTTCCAATATGTCGTTGCCCACCGGACAAAGGGCCTTCGACGGGGTGGAAGTTCGTTTTAAAAATAGCAGAAAGGAGTTTTTCAGAAATGCGGATGGCCTGGCCCTTTCCCTTGGGGACGTGGTGGCCACCCAGGCCAAGTCGGGCCACGATATAGGCGTGGTAACCCTGACTGGGGAACTGGTTCGCATGCAGATGAGGCGCAAGAAGGAATCGCCCGATTCAGACCTGCCCAAGATTTACCGCAAGGCGACCCAGCGCGACATCGACAAATGGCAGAAGTGCCGAAACCAGGAAGAAGAGATCAAGAAGAGGGCCCGGGAAATCGCCATTATCCTGCGCCTGGAGATGAAAATTTCTGATGTGGAATTCCAGGGCGACGGTTCCAAAGCCACGTTCTACTACACGGCCGATGACCGGATCGATTTCCGCCAGCTCATCAAAGACATGGCCAAAGCCTTCGGCATCCGCATCGAGATGCGGCAGATCGGCTACAGGCAGGAAGCCCAGCGACTGGGAGGCATCGGGTCGTGTGGCCGGGAGCTCTGTTGTTCGACCTGGCTTGCCGACTTCCGCTCGGTAAGCACCGCGGCCGCCCGTTACCAGCAACTCTCGCTCAACCCTCAGAAACTTGCAGGGCAGTGCGGGAAACTCAAGTGCTGCCTGAATTACGAACTCGACACCTACATGGATGCCCTCAAGGACTTTCCACCCACCGACGCCAGGCTGCATACCGAAAAGGGCCCCGCTTTTTGCCAGAAAAGTGATATTTTCAAAGGACTGCTGTGGTTTTCCTACAAGGACGACCCGGCCACCTGGCATGCGCTGAACAAGGAACAGGTCCTTGAAATCATGGAGCTGAACCGCAAAAAAGAAAAGGTAGCCAGCCTCGAGGAATTTGCCACAAGCCGGATTGAAGAGGTGGAACCCATCTTTGAAAACCCCGTTGGGCAAGACAGCCTCACGCGATTTGACCGGCCCCAGGGCCGCAACAACCGCCGGAAAAAGCGCAACAAGCGCCGCAAACCGAACCAAAAAGGACAATCTAAAAATGCGTAAGTCGATTGCCGTTGTGGCCTGCATGGCACTGCTGGGCACCGCCTGTACCCAGGGAATTTCCTATTCCTCCATTCAACCAACGGCAGACGGAAAATGGGGCCGTGAAGAGCTTATGGAGTTTACCGTGCAGGACCCTGATACTGCAGCGCCCCAATCGCTTTACCTGCTGCTTCGCAACGACAACAGCTATCCCTTCAGCAACTTGTTTGTGATTGTGGAAATGACTTACCCAGACGGCACTTCGCTCCGCGATACCCTGGAGTATGAAATGGCCGACCCACAGGGCAACTGGCTTGGGGCCGGGGGAGGCAGCACCATAGAAAACAAGCTGGGTTATAAGAAAGACGTCGTTTTTCCCACAAAAGGCGTATATACCTTTACCGTCTCACAGGCCATGCGAAAAAATGGCAGCGTTGAAGGGCTCGAGGCCCTGCCGGGCATTTTGGATGTGGGGCTGCAAATCGAGAAAAACAAGTAGGTATCGACATGGCAACCACTCGCAAAAGAAAGAAAAAAGCACCTTCCTTCGGGCCTTTTATCAAGGCATTCTGGATTCTTTTCGGCTCCGGGGTACTGGCCCTGATTCTGGTATTCCTGTTGGCTTCCTGGGGCGTTTTAGGGGAAATGCCCACCTTTGAGCGCCTGGAGAACCCCCAGACCAACCTGGCCACCGAGATTATTTCTTCCGACGGCAAAACCCTCGGCAAATTCTTCCTGGACGACAACCGTACCGATGTGCCCTATTCGGAGCTGCCTCAGAACCTGATCAACGCGCTGGTGGCAACCGAAGACGCCCGTTACTATGAGCATTCGGGAATTGACGCCCGGGGTACAGTGCGCGCCGTTTTCTTCCTGGGCACCAGGGGTGGGGCCAGCACCATTTCCCAGCAGCTGGCCAAGCAACTCTTTACGGGCATTGCCGCCCGGGGATGGGAACGCTACACCCAGAAGATCAAGGAATGGGTTATAGCCACCCGCCTCGAGCGCAGCTACACCAAGGATGAGATTGTAGCCATGTATCTGAACATCTATGATTTTGGCTTCAATGCCGACGGAATCAGATCGGCGGCCCGGATTTATTTCGGAAAGGAACCCAAAGACCTCAAAACCGAAGAATCGGCCGTCTTGGTGGGCATGCTCAAGAACTCCTCCCTCTACAACCCCATCAGGCGCGAAGAGCTGACCCGCAACCGGCGCAACACGGTATTGGACCAGATGGCCAAATACGACTACATTACCGATGCCGAGCGCGATTCGCTGATCGCCCTGCGCATGGACATCAACTTTAACCCGGAGAGTCACCGGGAGGGACTGGCCACGTATTTCCGCATGTACCTGCAGGGCTGGATGAAAGACTGGATCTCGAAAAACCCGAAGCCGGCCCTGGAAGGGGAGCGCGACAAATGGAACATCTACCTCGACGGGCTCAAGGTGTACACCACCATCGATTCGCGCATGCAGGCCCATGCCGAGTCGGCCGTACAGGACCATATGAAAAACCTCCAGAAGGAGTTTTTCAATCAGAACACGCCCCAACGCAACCCGACCACCCCTTTTGCGGATTTGGAGCCGGCCGAGATCAGGGGTATCATGGAACGGGCCATGAAGTCTTCGGAGCGCTGGCGCATTATGGAGCGCGAAGGGATATCGGAAAAGGAAATCCGGGCCAGTTTCAACGAAAAGGCTGAAATGACCGTGTTTGACTGGAATGCCCCCACACGGGAAAAAGACACCGTGATGACCCCCATGGATTCCATCCGGTATTACAAGACCTTCCTGAGGGCAGCCATGATGTCGATGGAACCGCAAACCGGGCATGTGAAGGCCTGGGTAGGCGGGATCAACTACCGGCATTTCCAGTACGACAACGTGATACAGGGGGCCCGCCAGGCGGGTTCTACCTTTAAGCCCTTTGTGTATGCGGCGGCCATAGACCAGTTGCGCAAATCGCCCTGTGACACGCTGCCAGACACCCAATACTGCATCGAGGCCGGCAAGCATGGCAACCCGGAACCCTGGTGCCCGAAAAATTCGGATGGAAAATACTCCGGCCGCAGTTACACGCTCAAATCGGCCCTGGCCAATTCCGTGAATACCGTAACGGCCCAGCTCATCGACATGGTCGGGCCCAAACCGGTTGCGACCATCGCCCATAACCTGGGAATTACCCACGACATTCCGGAGGTGCCCTCCATCGCACTGGGCACGCCTGACTTTAATGTGTATGAGATGGTTGGGGCCTACGGGGCCTTTGCCAACCAGGGGGTCTATGTGAAACCGGTTATGGTGACCCGCATCGAAGACAAGAACGGGACCGTCCTGTACGAATACACGCCCGAAACCAAAGACGTACTGAGCAAAGACGTTGCTTATGCCATGATAGACCTGATGAAGGGAGTTACCGAAGGAGGCTCCGGGACCCGTTTGCGCGGCTCGGGCAACAAGGAAAACGTGGTGTACAAAGAGGTTGTTACCGGCTATCCCTATGAATTCACCAACCCCATCGCCGGCAAAACCGGCACCACTCAGAATCAGAGCGACGGCTGGTTTATCGGCATGGTGCCCAACCTGGTAACCGGCATCTGGGTAGGGGGCGAAGACCGCGCCACCCACTTTAAGGGGATCGCTTACGGGCAGGGGGCCAGCATGGCCCTGCCCATCTGGGGCCTTTACATGAGGCAGAATTACCAGGACCCCGACCTGTACGTTTCCAAGGAAGATTTTGAAAGACCCGAAGAACTTTCCATCCGGGTGGATTGCAGCAAGAGCGCCGAGGAGGAAGATCTGAGCCCGGCCCTGGAAGACGACCTGGACGACATCGATTTTTGACCCCTGACCCGGATATCCGGGGCGGGAAAACAACGGAACATGATACGCAAAACTGTAGCAGATGCCCGTACGGCCCTGGAAGGGGTCCGAAACGGGATGACCCTTATGCTCGGCGGCTTCGGCCTGTGTGGGATACCCGAGAACGCCATTGCCGAACTGGTGCGCCTGGGGGTAAAAGACCTGACCTGCATCAGCAACAATGCCGGGGTGGACGAATTCGGGCTGGGCTTGCTTTTGCAGCATCGGCAGGTTAAAAAAATGATTTCCTCCTACGTGGGTGAAAACGATGAGTTCGAGCGGCAGATGCTCAGCGGCGAACTTGAAGTGGAGCTTACCCCCCAGGGTACCCTGGCCGAGAAATGCAGGGCCGCCCAGGCCGGGATCCCGGCCTTTTTCACCCCGGCCGGTTACGGCACTGAGGTTGCAGAGGGCAAGGAAACCCGTGAATTCCACGGAAAAATGCACGTGATGGAAAGGGCTTTCGAGGCCGATTTTTCGTTTGTGAAAGCCTGGAAGGGCGATGAGGCCGGAAACCTGATTTTCAAAGGCACGGCACGCAACTTTAACCCGGTTATGTGCGGGGCGGCCCGCCTTACCGTGGCCGAGGTGGAAGAGCTGGTGCCGGTTGGCAGCCTGGATCCGAACCAGGTCCACATCCCGGGGATATTCGTGCAACGAATCTTCCAGGGGACCAATTATGAGAAGCGCATAGAACAAAGAACTGTAAGACCCCGCCCGTAATGTTAGACAAGAACGGTATCGCCAAGCGCATCGCCCAGGAAGTAAAGGACGGGTACTATGTAAACCTCGGCATCGGGATTCCCACCCTGGTGGCCAATTTTGTGCGCAACGACATTGAGGTAGAATTCCAGAGCGAGAACGGGGTGCTGGGGATGGGCCCCTTTCCCTGGGAAGGGGAAGAAGACCCCGACCTGATCAATGCAGGGAAACAGACCATTACCACCTTGCCGGGAGCTTCCTTCTTTGATTCGGCCCTGAGCTTTTCCATGATCAGGGGCCGGCACGTAGACCTGACCATATTGGGAGCCATGGAAGTGGCCGAAAACGGCGACATTGCCAACTGGAAAATCCCGGGAAAAATGGTCAAGGGCATGGGAGGCGCCATGGACCTGGTCTCATCGGCCGATAATATTATCGTGGCCATGATGCACACCAACAGAGAAGGGGAATCCAAGCTGCTCAAACGCTGCTCCCTGCCGTTAACAGGCGTTGGATGCGTAAAGAAAATTGTAACCAACCTGGCCGTGCTGGAGGTAACCGGCGATGGATTCAGGCTGCTGGAGCGGGCTCCGGGCGTTTCTGTGGAAGCCATTCAGGAAGCCACAGAAGGGCGGCTCTCCGTACCCGCCTCCGTGCCGGAAATGAAGCTCTAACCCGCTTAAGGTGTTGCTGTTGACCGATCACGTATCGGCCTTTCGCTTTTTCACAACAAACCCCGCAACGTTCACAACATTCCCGGGATTCCATCGTTTGAGTATCGTATTTTAGTAAGGCATACGAGCCTTTTCCCCAAACCGAGACTCGCAAACCTAAAGAACTATGGAAGCCCAAATTGAGCAATTGCCCCGGCAAGAGAAGGTGCAGGTATACCGCAACGACTTCGTAAGCGGGATTATCATGCTGGCCAAAAAATTGTTTATGCTTTAGTCGTTTACGCATTTACGAAGAAAGAGCCCCGTGTGAGTGGGGCTCTTTTTTTTTACCACACCCCAACATTTGAGCTACCTTTAACAGGTGGAATCCTTTCGACTTACCCTATGCGACCCCGGTGACCTGGACACGCTCCGCAACCTGTCCATTGCCACCTTTCGGGATGCTTTCGAAGCCCAGAACGACCCGGAAGATTTCCGGGACTACATGGAAATGGCATTCAGCAACGAGCAGCTGCTGAAAGAATTGGAAAACCCGGATATGCGCTTTTATTTTGCCTGGGCTGGCAATCGCCTGGCCGGTTATTGCAAGCTCAACACCGGGGCGGCCCAAGCCGAATTGCAGGATCCGTACGGGATGGAAATTGAGCGCATTTACGTGGATGCCGCCTTTCAGGGCAAAGGAGTCGGGGCGTGCATGTTGGGGGCCCTTGAAGCCCTGGCCCGCAAAGCCGGAATGCGATTCCTCTGGCTGGGGGTCTGGCAAGAGAACCTGGGAGCGATACGTTTTTACGAGCGGCACGGGTTTGAAATATTTGGAGAGCACCCGTATTACATCGGCAGCGACCGGCAGATGGATTGGCTCATGAGGCGGGAACTGGATGGAGCATTTCCGCATTAACCATAAAAACTTGAACACATGAAAAGCAGCGTACTGGCATTGTGGATACTTGTTTTTGCAGGTATCTGGACCGGGCAGGCACAAAAAGATTGGTATTATCCGCTTCGGGGCGCCGACTGGGCGACGCGCCGGCCCGCCGAATTCGGCATTGACGCCACCGCCCTTCAGCAGGCAGTTTCCTTTGCCGAATCGCACGAATACACCGGCTCGCGCGACCTGCGCCAGGCCATCCTGGAAGGGTTCAGGCGCGAGCCCTACCACGAATTGCTGGGCCCGGTAAAAAAGCGCGGAGGGCCGGCCGGGATGATCTTGAAAAAGGGATACCTGGTTGCCAGCTGGGGGGAAACCGGCAGGGTCGACATGACCTTCAGCGTGACCAAGAGCTTCCTGTCGACCGTGGCCGGGCTGGCTTTGCAAAAAGGGCTCATCCGGAACCTGGAGGAACCGGTGGCCAAGTATGTCTGGGACGGCACCTTTGAAGGGGCACACAATGCCAAAATTAACTGGGTGCACCTGCTGCAGCAGAATTCAGACTGGTCGGGAGACCTGTGGGGCTCGCCCGACTGGGGCGACCGCCCGCCGCGGGAGGGAGGCATTGACGACTGGAAAAACCGTGCCCTTGTGGAGCCCGGCACCGTGATGGAATACAACGATGTTCGGGTAAATGTGCTTGCGTACTCCCTGACCCAGGTATGGAGGCAACCCTTGCCCGGCATCCTCAAAGCGCAAATCATGGACCCGATAGGAGCGTCGACCACCTGGAGGTGGTACGGCTACGACCATGCCTGGACGGTGATAGACGGGTTAAAAATGCAATCCGTTACCGGAGGCGGGCATTCCGGGGGCGGGTTGTTTATCAGCACGGAAGACATGGCCCGCTTCGGGTTGCTCTTCCTGTCGCGGGGCAGCTGGAACGGCACCCAATTGTTTGGCCCGTCCTGGATCGAACAAGCTACGGCTCCCTCGGTGCCCAACCCCAATTACGGGTATATGTGGTGGCTGAACCGCCCGGGGGAACGCCATTGGGACGGCCTTCCCGACAACATGTATTACGCCGCGGGCTTCGGGGGCAACTTTATTGTGGTATGCCCAGACCAGGAACTGGTGTTGGTGCTGCGCTGGCTGGAACCCGACCAGATCGGGGAATTTGTAAAGTTGGTTTATAAGGCCCTGCGCTAAAGCGACCCTAATATTTCGGCTGCCCGGGCGATGGTATCGTCCTTTTTGGCAAAACAAAAGCGAAGCTGTTTGTGATCTGCCCCACCCAGGTTGAAAACGGAGATGGGGATACCCGCTACCTTATGTTCGCGGGCCAGGCGTTCGGCAAAAGCCACGTCGGCCTCCTCACTGAGACCTGAATAATCGACCACCTGGAAGTAGGTGCCTGACGCGGGTGTAAAGGCGAAACGGGAGCCTTTCAGGCCCGAGAGGAACAGGTCGCGCTTGCGCTGGAAAAAGCCGGGCAGGCTCAGATAGCGGTCGGGATGCTTCAGGTACTGCACCAGGGCCTTCTGGGCAGCGTGGTTTACGCTGAAGACCACGAATTCATGCATTTTGCGCATCTCGCGCATCAGGGCCGCGGGAGCCAGGCAATAGCCCATTTTCCAACCCGTAACGTGGAAGGTCTTGCCGAAAGAGGAACAGATAAAGGCGCGTTCGCGCAACCCGGGGAATTTGCAGATACTTTGGTGGCTGCGCCCGTCGAAGATCAGGTGCTCGTATACCTCGTCGCTCAGCACCAGGGTGTCGGTTGGCCGCAGGCGCTGCTCCAGCTTCAACAGGTCGTCGGCCTCCAGCACCATCCCGCTCGGGTTGTGGGGGGTATTCAGCATGACCAGCCGGGTCTTCGGGCCCAGGGCGCGGTCAAAGGCCTCCCAGTCGATGCGGAAGTCGGGCCCCTGCAGGGGAAGCAGCACCGGCACCCCACCGTGGATGCGGACGTTTGGTTCGTAGCTGTCGTATGCCGGCTTGAATATGATGACCTCATCGCCCGGGCGCACCACGGCGGCAATAGCCGAAAAGATGGCCTGGGTAGCCCCGGCCGTAACGGTGATCTCTGTTTCAGGGTGGTAGGCTGCGCCGTAGAGCGATGCCGTTTTCTCGGCAATGGCTTCGCGAAGCGACAAAACCCCCGGCATGGGAGCGTATTGGTTGTACCCCCCTTTCAGGGCTTCGCCGTAAAGCCTGAGCAATTCGGGGTCAACATCGAAGTCGGGAAAGCCCTGGGCCAGGTTCAGGGCACCAGCATCAAGGGCAATGCGGTTCATCTCGCTGAAGATGGAAGGCTGCAAGCCCGGCAGCTTGGAAGATATCGTGGGGGTCAAGGCGGTAAAGGTTTCCCTAAAAATAAGAAAACCCGGCTGGAAACAGCCGGGTTTTCTATCTGAGTTTGCACGTTAGCCTTTTACGGAGGCCATGAGGTACTCCCGGTTCATGCGGGCGATATTCTCGAGGGAAATCCCCTTGGGGCATTCCACCTCGCAGGCGCCTGTGTTGGTGCAGTTCCCGAACCCTTCCAGGTCCATCTGCCGCACCATGCTGAGTACGCGCTGGGTGGCTTCTACGCGGCCCTGGGGCAGCAGGGCGAATTGCGACACCTTGGCCGAGGTAAAGAGCATGGCGCTGGCATTTTTGCACGCGGCCACACACGCCCCGCAGCCAATACAGGCGGCAGCGTTAAAGGCATCGTCGGCCTTGGTTTTTTCGATGGGGATGGTATTGGCGTCAACGGTATTCCCGGAGGTGTTCACAGAAATGTAACCTCCGGCCTGCTGAATGCGGTCGAAAGCAGAACGGTCTACCATCAGGTCTTTGATTACCGGGAAAGCCTTGGCCCGGAACGGTTCGATTACGATGGTGTCGCCGTCTTTGAACATGCGCATGTGGAGCTGGCAGGTGGTAATCAGGCGGTCGGGCCCGTGGGGCTCGCCATTGATTTGCAGCGAGCAGGTGCCGCAAATGCCTTCCCGGCAGTCGTGGTCGAAGACCACAGGTTCTTCGCCTTTGTCGATCAGCTGCTGATTGAGCACATCGAGCATCTCCAGGAAGGACATGTCGCCCTCAATGCCGCTGATGGGGTAGTCTACGAACTTACCCTTTGAGGAGGCGTTCTGCTGCCGCCAGATTTTCAACAATAATTTCATCCTGTTTCCCTATTTATAGCTTCTCGTTTTCAGTTCAATGTTTTCGAATACCAGGTCTTCCTTGTGGAGCACGGCATCTTTGGGCTCACCCTTGTATTCCCAGGAGGCCACGTATTTGAAGTTCTTGTCGTCGCGCAGGGCTTCGCCGTCTTCGGTCTGGTACTCTTCCCGGAAGTGCCCGCCGCACGATTCCTTGCGGTGCAGGCCGTCTTTTGCGAATAGCTCTCCCAGTTCCAGGAAGTCTGCCACGCGAAAGGCCTTTTCCAGTTCGGTGTTCATCTCGTCCATTCCCCCGGGGATGCGCACGTTGGCATAGAATTCCTTCCGCAGGGCGGCGATTTCTTCAATGGCCTCCTTCAGGCCCTCGGCGTTACGCGACATACCGCATTTATCCCACATGATCTTGCCGAGCTTCTTGTGGAAGTAGTCGACCGATTTGTCGCCCCTGGCGTTGAGCAGTTGCTGCAGGCGCCCGCGCACATCGGCCTCGGCCTTGTCGAAGGCTTCGGTGTCGGTCGCAATCTTGCCGGTACGGATGTCTTTCGACAGGTAATCGCCTATGGTGTATGGCAGCACAAAATAGCCGTCGGCCAGGCCCTGCATGAGGGCAGAGGCACCCAGGCGGTTGGCCCCGTGGTCTGAGAAATTGGCCTCCCCGGCACAGTAGCAGCCCGGGATGGTGGTCTGCAGGTTGTAATCTACCCACAGGCCGCCCATGGTATAGTGCACGGCCGGGTAAATCATCATCGGGGTCTTGTACGGGTTCTCGTCCACGATTTTTTCATACATCTGGAAGAGGTTGCCGTATTTGGCTTCCACCACTTCCTCGCCCAGGCGGGTAATGGTTTCGCCATCGGGGTCTTTAAGTCCCGAGGTGAGCGCTTTTTCTTTCCCGTACCGCTGGATGGCGGCAGAGAAATCGAGGTATACGGCTTCTCCGGTCTTATTCACCCCAAAGCCCGCATCGCAGCGTTCTTTGGCGGCCCGGGAGGCCACGTCGCGCGGCACCAGGTTCCCGAATGCCGGGTAGCGGCGCTCCAGGTAATAGTCGCGGTCTTCTTCTTTGAGTTGGGTGGGCTTCAGCTTGCCTTCCCGGATGGCCTTCGCATCTTCCAGGCGCCTGGGTACCCAGATGCGGCCGTCGTTCCGGAGCGATTCCGACATGAGCGTGAGTTTCGACTGGTGGTCGCCCGAGACCGGGATGCAGGTCGGGTGGATCTGCGTGAAGCAGGGGTTGGCAAAAAAGGCCCCGCGGCGGTGTGCCCGCCAGGCTGCCGTTACGTTGCTGCCCATGGCATTGGTAGAGAGGTAGAACACGTTGCCGTATCCGCCCGTGGCCAATACCACGGCATGGGCGCCGTGCCTTTCGATTTCCCCGGTAACCATGTCGCGGGCGATAATGCCCCGCGCCTTGCCGTCTACCAGCACGATATCGAGCATCTCATGCCGGTTAAAGGCCTGGATCTTCCCGCGGTTGATCTGGCGGTTCATGGCCGAATAGGCCCCCAGGAGCAGTTGCTGGCCGGTTTGTCCCTTGGCGTAGAAGGTGCGTGAAACGAGCACGCCCCCGAAGGAGCGGTTGTCGAGCATCCCCCCGTATTCGCGGGCAAAGGGTACCCCCTGGGCCACGCACTGGTCAATGATGTTTACCGATTCTTCGGCCAGGCGGTACACGTTGGCTTCCCGCGAGCGGTAGTCGCCACCTTTTACCGTGTCGTAGAAGAGGCGGTAAGGGCTGTCGCCGTCGCCCTGGTAGTTCTTGGCGGCGTTTATGCCCCCCTGTGCCGCAATGCTGTGCGCGCGCCGGGGCGAGTCCTGATAACAGAAGGTCTTCACGTTATACCCGAGCTCGGCCAGGGTGGCTGCAGCCGCACCTCCTGCCAGGCCGGTTCCCACCACGATGATGTCGATGTTCCGTTTGTTGGCGGGGTTTACCAGGTTGATCTCGTTTTTATGTTTGGTCCATTTGTCGGCCAACGGGCCGGAAGGGACCTTGGAGTCCAGAATTCCCATGCTTCTAGTGCGTTATCGGATTAAAATGATGGTAGAGGGCCACGATGATGAACAGCAGGGGCACTACGATGGCGTAGAGCCGTGTAAAGCTCCTTATGGCCGCGCTGTATTTGTTGTTGATGCCCATGGTCTGGAAAGAAGAGGCAAAGCCGTGCCACAGGTGAAGGGCCAGCAGCACGAAGGCCACTACGTACAGCCCTGTCCTCCAGATGGGGTGGAATTTCTCGACTGTTTCGCCGTAGTAGCGGGTCGGGTCTTCCGGGTTGGCCTCAAGGTATTTGTATACCATTTCATGCGCCCAGAAATCGTACATGTGCAGCCCCAGGAAGGCCAGCACCACAAGGCCGGTAATGATCATGTTGCGCGACACCCAGGGGGCGTTGGCGCCGCCGTTGTACCGGGCGTAGCGGATGCTGCGCGCCTGCCGGTTCTGGATTTCCAGGGCAATGCCCATCACGAAATGGACCACCACCCCGGCAACCAGGATGGGCTGCATGAGGTATTGGACCAGGAGGTTGTAGCCCATGAAATGCGACCAGGCGTTAAAAGTGTCAGGGCTGAGCACCGAGGTAAAGTTGATGGTGACGTGCAGGGCCAGGAAGATCACCAAAAAAAGGCCCGAAAGCGCCATGACGACTTTCCGGGCTATAGATGACTTAGCGAATCCGCTCATTAGAGTTGGTTTTTGAAAGCCCTACAAAAGTAAGCTGCGACAGGCTTTTTAACAAACTTTGAACCGTGGAGAATTGCATTTAGAATCGTTTTAATTTGTTTAACCCCGGCAGGGGCAAACGCATGCCAAAGAACACATGGGCCCGGACGCTCAGTGCTCGGGGTCAATCTCAGTAAGACTACCGTATGCCCTGCCCTTACTTGATCTCGAAAGCCATGCTGCGGGTAACCCCGTTCAGGGATAGTTCTGCCCGGTAGCTGCCCTCAGGCAAATAGGTTTTTCCGTCTGCGGCTTCCTTCAGGGGGGTTTTGTATTGCTTCAGGTAGGCGCTTTTGCCTTCCTTGGAAAAAGCCACGTCGTACGAAAGCACGTTCAGCCCTGGGTCTGCCGCCATTTCGGTTTCGCTCACCACCACCCCGTCGGCCGTGGTAATACGGGCCTGCACGCTGCCTTGCCGGCGGGCGTAGAACCCGACATCGAGGCCCGGGGTGCTGGGCTTGCCCCAGGTAGACCACGAACTGCCCCAGCGGTCGGAATGCCGCAGGTTTTCCAGTTCGAACACCACCAGTTCTTCCTGCAGCTTCTCGGTGGTCAGGGCTTCCAGGTTGCCAATATCGGCCTTGTAGATGCTTCGGCCGTGAGTGCCCACCAGCAGGTGCCCGGCTTCGGCCTGAATAACCAGATCGTGCACGGCCACGTCGGGCAGGCCGTTGTTCATCAGGTGCCAGGTGGCTCCGCGGTCGAGGGAAACATAGAGCCCGTTATCGGTGCCCACAAAAAGGAGGTTTTCGTTTTTAGGGTCTTCGAGCACCACGTTTACAGGGGAGGCGGGGATGCCCCCGGCCAGGCTTTTCCAGGATGTCCCGTAATCGTCGCTCACGTACACGTAGGGCGTAAAATCGTCCCAGCGGTAACCGTTCAGGGCCGCGTACACCCGCTCCTTTTTGTGTTTGGAGGCCGCCACCCGGCTCACCCAGAGGTTTTTGGGGAAGGTATCGGAAATGCGTTTCCAGGAGCCCCCGGCGTCTTTGCTCAGGTATACCAGCCCGTCGTCGCTGCCGGTATACAGCAGGCCGAACTGGAAAGGCGATTCGGAGAGGGTTGCAAGGGTGCCGTAGGCCACGTTGCCGGGCTTGCCGCCCTGGGTAAGGTCGCCCGATATGGCGGCCCAGTCGTCGCCCCGGTTCATGGAGCGGTGCAGTTTGTTGCTGCCGAAATACAGGATGTCGGGGTTGTGGGGCGAAATCAGGATGGGGCTCTGCCAGTTAAACCGGTAGGGGGCTTCGCCCAGGTCGTGTTTGGGCTGAATGGGGGTCCGTTTGATGTCGGTGCCTTCCAGGCGGAAGTAATTCCCGAACTGGAAGCCGGTGTAGATGGTATTCGCATCGCGCGGATCTACCTGTACCTGCATGCCGTCTCCGCCCAAAATCATGTCCCAGGGGTATTGGCCCGACTGTTGCCAGCGGTCCGATTCGGAGGCATTGTGCGCCCCGCGCCATACCCCGTTGTCTTGCAGCCCGCCGTATACCTTGTAGGGGGTCTGGTTGTCTACGGTTATGGCGTAGAATTGCCCCACAACCGGCTGGTTGTTCTTGATCCAGTGGGCCCCGTAATCGTAGCTGATGTTGATGCCCCCGTCGTTCCCATTGATGAGGTGGCCCGGCAGGGCGGGGTTTACCCAAACGATATGGTGATCGGAGTGGACGTTGTCGCCATCGATGGCCGCAAAGGTCTTGCCCCCGTCGGTGGAGCGCAGCAGGGGCACCCCGGGGAGGTAAATCTGGTCGCGGTCGTAAGGCGCTACGCTAACCTGGCCGAAATAGTACCCGTAGCTGTAATACAGGTCTTCGATAAAGCCCTCATGGGTTTTCACCCAGGAGCGGCCCCCGTCGTCGGAGCGGTACACCTGGGCCCCCACCACCGGGGTGTCGAACAAGAGGGCATTGGCGTCTTCGAGGTAGAGGGCCAGGTCGGCCGGCTTGGCGGTGCCTGCCCGCACCAGGTCTTTGACCGTGGCGGCCCGGTATTTTTCGGGGAAGCGGTTTTCCTTAAGAAAGGCACTCAGCTGGCCATTGTCGAGGGCCAGAAACTCTTTAACCGACATCGTTTTGAACGCCTCCTTCTGAAGGCCGTCGCCAGCTTCGGGAGCCTCCGGTGTATCGCGGCGGTACTGGTTGTCGAGCACGGCGTACACCGTATTGTGATCGAAGGCGGCCAGGCCGATACGGCCAATGCCGTCGCCGGTCGGGAAGCCCGAGCCCCCTTCGGTTATAAGGTTCCAGGTCTTGCCTCCGTCCAGGCTTTTGTAAATGCCCGAGCCGGGGCCGTTCCCGATAAAATTCCAGGCCTTTCGGTCGCGCTGCCAGGAAGCCGCATAGAGAATCTGCGGGTCGTCCGGGGCCATTACCAGGTCTATAAAGCCGGTTTCATCGTCGATAAAAAGCGTGCGTTCCCAGTTTTGCCCCCCGTTGGTGGTGCGGTAAATGCCGCGTTCGGCATTGGGGGAATACAGGTGGCCCGCCACGGCCACCACTACCTCGTTCGGGTTGTCGGGCCGAATCACGATGCGCCCGATGTGGTGCGAATCGGGCAGGCCGGCAAACTGCCAGGTCTTGCCCCGGTCAGTAGATTTGTACAGGCCAATGCCGGCATAGGAAGAGCGGGAGGCATTGTTTTCGCCCGTGCCGGCCCAGACGGTGCCGCTGGGCCAGTGCACAGCCACGGCCCCCAGGTTTTGGGTGGGGGCGCTATCCATTACCGGCTCAAAGCTGGTTCCGTTATTCGCGGTATGCCAGAGCCCCCCCGAGGCGTAGGCCACAAAGAATTCGGTCGGGTTTTCGGGGTTTACGGCAAGGTCTACCACCCGCCCGCTCATCACGCTGGGGCCAATGTTTTCCAGGGGAAGATTCTTGACCTGGGAGCTGGCGGCCAGGCCTTGTTTCTCAGACAGGGCTTTTTGTACGGCGGCGGCTGGGGTTGGGGGGGCCTGGGCAGAAAGGGCCAGGGACAACAACAGGACAGGGAGGAAGCAAATGCGATTCATGTGGGTTGGAGTAGGAAGGTTCGGGAATCGGGAGAAGCGGATTTCCGCAAGAAAGTTGCACGATTCCTTAATATTTTGTTAATTTAAAAGTTCTCTAAAGGACCAATCTACGAAAATGGAGGCGTATTTGCCACTCATAATCCAATTGATTTCGGGGGCGGTCGGCGGCCTGGTCGCGGGCAAGATCTGGATGGGATTTTCGATGGGAGCCCTGGCAAATGTGCTGGCCGGACTGGTCGGAGGAGGTGCCGGAGGCTGGATGTTTGACATGCTCGGCCTGGTGCCTTCCGGCGCCGGAAACGGCCTGGGGCTCGAGGCGATCCTGGGCAGCGTGGCGGCCGGGGGCGTGGGCGGCGGCCTTACCACGGCTATAGTCGGCGGCCTGCGCAGTGTCTTTGTACGTTAGCAACTAACCAACCATTATAACCCGGGGGGCTTTTTGGCCCCCTTTTTTTTGGCCCGGCAGGGCGATTGCCTACCTTTGGTGGAAACGCATCCAACCCATGAAATACCACAAGATCAATTCCGGTCTTTTTGTGAAAAACCGGAAAAAGTTTGCGGCCCTGATGGCCCCGAAAAGCCTGGCCGTTTTCAACTCCAATGACATTTACCCGATCAGCGCCGACAGCACCATGCCCTTCCAGCAGCAGCGCGATATTTTCTACCTCTCGGGGGTAGACCAGGAAGAATCGATCTTGCTGTTGTTCCCAGAGGCCCTCGACCCAAAACACCGCGAGATATTGTTCCTGCGCGAGACCAATGACCACATTGCCGTATGGGAGGGGGCCAAGCTCAACAAAGACGAGGCTTTCGACGTTTCGGGCGTTAAGACCGTTTACTGGCTCACCGACTTCGACAAGGTATTTTTTGACCTGATGACCGAGGCAGAAACCATTTACTTCAACACGAACGAGCACTACCGCCAGGCCGTGCAGACCGAGACGCGCGACGCCCGCTTCATCAAGGCCACCAAAGCCAAATTCCCGGCCCACCGGGTGGCCCGCAGCTTTCCCCTCCTCCAGGAAATCAGGGGGGTCAAAGAACCCGAGGAAATCGAGCTCATGCGCACCGCCTGCGGCATTACCGAAAAGGGCTTTCGCCGGATCCTCGGCTTCGTCAAACCGGGTGTTTGGGAATACGAGGTAGAGGCCGAATTCCTGCACGAATTTGTGCGCAACCGTTCCCGCGGGTTTGCCTACACCCCCATTATCGCCTCGGGGGCCAGCGCTAACGTATTGCACTACATTGAGAACAACCGGGAGTGCCGGACAGGCGACCTGTTGCTCCTCGATGTGGCGGCCGAATACGCCAATTACTCGAGCGACATGACCCGCACCATTCCGGTAAGCGGCCGCTTTTCAAAGCGGCAGCGCCAGGTGTACGATGCCGTGTGGCGGGTCAAGGAAGAAGCCACCAAAATGCTCGTGCCGGGCACCCTCTGGGCCGAATACCACAAAGAGGTGGGCAAGATAATGACGGCAGAACTGCTGGGCCTCGGCCTGCTCGACAAGGCCGATGTGAAAAACGAAGACCCCGACTGGCCGGCCTATAAGAAATACTTCATGCACGGTACCAGCCACCATATCGGGCTCGACACCCACGACTACGGGGTGCTGAAAACCCCTATGAAGGCGAACATGGTCTTTACCGTGGAGCCGGGCATCTATATTCCCGAAGAAGGCTTTGGGGTGCGCCTCGAAGACAACTTGGTGATTCGGGAGAAGGGCGCCCCGGTTAACCTGATGGGGACGATTCCGCTGGAGGCCGGGGAAATCGAGGAATTGATGAATTCAT
>JAHECA010000031.1:26824-35535 GCA_024642005.1 Robiginitalea sp.
GGCGGATTGTATCGGGGTGCTTTTGGGAACCAACAGTTCTCGATACATTTCCTCATTTCATTCGGAAACACTCGAACTGACAACAGGGATTAAAAAACCCCGGGCATTTGCCACGGGGTTTTTCTTTGTGTGTTATTCAAAAAACAACTATTCTTCAATAAAGAGGTAGTTCAGGTTCAGGTCGTTGAAGGCCTTGTTGAAGGCGGCAATCTCTTCGTCGACCATTTTGTTGAAGGCCTGCAGCTGGGTGTGGATGGCCGCGCTGAGCTCGTTCTTCACCTCGATGTCCTGGGCCGTGGGCGGAAAGTCGTCCAGGTTCACCAGGCTGTTCAGGTGGCCCAGCTTGTTGGTCAGGCGGATCGGGAAGTTCAGGGGGTCTTGACCGCTCCGGTTCTGGGTCTGGTACAGGGCCTTTTCGATTTCCCCGAACCCTTCCTTCATGGTTTTGGCTTTCTCCAGCAGGTCTTTGGTGGCCTCATTGCCCTTGTACTGCTTGGTAAAGGCGTCGAGTTGTTCGTTGATCTTGCGGATCTTCTTGATCGACTGGTGGGCCTCATCTACGGTTTTGTTGATGTCGCTGATGAAGTCGTACTGGGCTTGCATGTCGGCTACGCTTACCTCGGCCCGGGGGTCGGGCAGAATCGTAAAGGTCTGGCTCAGGGTTTGGCCCCCCGCGGTAAGGTGCACCTGGTAGGTGCCTGGCACGGCCTTGGCCCCGCTGAGGTTCGCCCACCAGAGGATCATGCCGGGCAAACGCTCAGCTCCTTTCCCCTCGGTGTCCCACACGTGGGTGTTGCCGCCTTTCTTCACTTTGAGCTTCTTGTCGTTCTCCTTGGCGTAGGTGCTGAACGAAGCCAGGGTATCGCCGGCCGTACTCATGTACGTGAGCGCCACGCTGTCTTTTTCGGCCACGTCCTTCAGGTAGAAGTGCGTAACCACCCCATTGGGATGGTTCTGCCCTTCGGTGAGGGAAGGTGTGCGGCGGGCGCGTCCCTTGGTCCGGTAGGCATCCTTGGGCTGGAAGAGGATGGCCGCGGCACTGCCTGAATTGGCATTCAATTGGTGCAGTACACTCAGGTCGTCGAGGATGTAGATCGACCGCCCCTGGGTGGCCACGATCAGGTTGTTGTCGCGTACCACCAGGTCGGTAACGGGCACGATGGGCAGGTTCAGCTGAAAGGGTTTCCAGGAAGCCCCGTCATCAAAAGAAATGTACATACCCGTTTCGGTACCGGCGTACAGCAGCCCTTTTTGCCTGGGGTCTTCCCGCACCACCCGGGTAAAGTGTTCGGGGTCGATGCCGTTGGTAATCCGGGTCCAGGTTTTTCCGTAATCGGTGGTCTTGTACAGGTACGGCTCAAAGTCGCCCAGCTTGTAGCGGGTGGCGGCCACGTAGCAGGTGCCGGCGTCGAAGTTGGAGGGCTCCACGCTGTTGATCATGTTCCACTCCGGCATGCCGGTCGGGGTTACATTCTCCCAGGTTTTGCCCCCGTCGCGGGTCAGGTGGATGAGCCCATCGTCGCTGCCCACCCACAGAAGGCCTTCCTTCAGCGGACTTTCGTTGGCTGCGAAAAGGGTGCAGTAGTATTCCACCCCGGTGTTGTCTTGTGTAATGGGCCCCCCGCTGGACACCAGCTTGTCGGGGTCGTTGCGGGTCAGGTCGGGGCTCAGCAGCTCCCAGCTCTGGCCTTCGTCTGTGCTCAGGTGCACGTGGTTGGAGAAGGTGTAGAGCTTCTTCGGGTCGTGGCGGGAAAAGATGATGGGGAAGTTCCACTGGAAGCGGTATTTCATCCCCTCGGCCCCATAACCCATGGGGTTGTCGGGCCAGACATTGATGGCCCGCACCGTGTTGTTCTTGTGGTTTACCCGGGTCAGGAAGCCGCCGTAACTGCCCCCGTAAACGATATCGTCATTTTCCGGGTCTACTGCGATGTGGGCCGATTCGCCCCCGGCGGTTTCCTCCCAGTCGCCTTCCCCTATGCCGAAGCCGTCGGAGCGGTGGCGGATGCGGATGGTGGAGTTATCTTGCTGGGCCGCATAGATGCGGTACGGGAAGCTGTTGTCGGTGGTGAGCCGGTAGAACTGGGCGGTGGGCTGGTTGTAATAGGTGCTCCAGGTTTCCCCCCCGTCGTAGGAGATCTGGGCACCCCCGTCGTCGCCCATAATCATGCGGTTGGGGTTTTCCGGGGCGATCCACAGGTCGTGGTGGTCGCCGTGGGGGGCGTCAAACTCCTGGAAGGTCTTGCCCCCGTCGGTAGATTTGTGGTAAGATACGTTCAGCACATAGACCACCTCGGGATCGTGGCTGTCGGCATACACCCGGGTGTAGTACCAGGCCCGTTGCCGCAGGCTGCGGTCCTCGTTGATGAGCGACCAGGTCTTGCCCCCGTTTTCGGAGCGGTACAGCCCGCCCTTTTCCTTGTTCTCGACAATGGCCCACACCCGTTCCGGGTTGGCCGGGGAGGCCGACACCCCGATAATGCCCAGGGTGTCTTTCGGGAAGCCTTCATTTTTGGAAATTTCCGTCCAGGTTTCCCCGCTGTCGGTCGATTTCCAGAGGGCAGAGCCGTCGCCCCCGCTGCTGAGGCTGTAGGGGGTGCGCTGCACCCGCCAGGTGCTGGCGTAGAGAATACGCGGGTTGGTGGGGTCAAGGGTCAGGTCGACGGCCCCGGCCAGGTCGTTGACGTAGAGCACTTTTCGCCAGGTTTGGCCCCCGTCGGTGCTTTTGTAAACGCCCCGTTCGGTGCTGGGTTTATAGATGTTGCCCATTACCGCGGCGTATACGATGTCGGGGTTGCTGGGGTGCACGCGCATGCGGGGGATGTGCCGGCTTTTCTCGAGCCCGGCCGCCGCCCAGGTTTTCCCGGCATCGACGCTTTTCCATACCCCGTAGCCGCTGGAGACGTTGCCGCGCACGGTTTGCTCGCCCCCCCCCACATAGATCACGTTGGGGTCGCTCTGGGCGATTTCAACCGCCCCGATGCTTCCGCCAAAAAAGCCGTCGGAAATATTAGCCCAGGTACGGCCCCCGTCCTGGGTGCGCCATACCCCGCCCCCGGTGGCCCCGAAGTAAAAGAGGTTCGGCTTGCCGGGCACCCCGGTAACGGCCGCAGAGCGCCCGCCCCTGAAGGGCCCGACCAGGCGGTATTCCATGGAGGAATACAGGGCTTCGGGATAGGTGGTGGTGTTTGATGTGGTTCGGGAGCGGCGCTGTGCCTCGGCTCCCAGCGGTAACAGGCAGCAGGCCAGCAGGAGGAGGCCTGTGCGAAGGAGTACTTTTTTCATGATAGTCTGGTATTCGAATAAGTCAGGCTTTAAAAGTATCAAAATTGAGAGGAACCGGAGCCATTTATGCAGGAACCTCTTACAAAAAATCACTGGATTTTTGTGTAGGAAGAAACGCCCCAGCCTTAACCATCTGACTATCACTATTTTTTTTGTACTTTTTCGTAATAACCAACCCAACCTTTTTATGAAAATTGCGCGCCAAAAGGCAACCACACTCCTGAGTCTGTTGCTGATTTTTCTGATGTCTTGCAAGGAAGAACCTGCCCATTATGATGATGCTGCCATCGTCGATGAGCAGCAAACAACAGACTGGCTGGCCTATGGCCGCACCCACAATGAAAGGCGATTCTTTCCCGCCGATCAAATAAATACTCAGAATGTGGCTGGCCTGAAGCCCGACTGGTTCGTGGAGCTCCCGACCGATGTGGGCCTTGTTTCGACGCCCCTGGTGGTCGATGGGGTGCTTTACTTCACAGGGACCATGAATGTGATACGGGCTGTGGACGCCTTGAATGGAAATCCCATTTGGGAATACGACCCGAAGGTTGGCGAGGTGGTAAAAGGCAAACACCAGATTGGCTGGGTCCACAACCGTGGGATCACGTTTTACGAAGGCAAGATTTTCACAGGAACCTGGGACGGCCGCCTGATTGCGCTCGATGCCAAGACAGGGCAGGAAATCTGGAACGTGCGCACCTTTAGTGAAGACAGCGCGCTCTATATTACCGGAGCCCCCAAGGCCTTCAAGGGGAAAGTGCTGATCGGGAACGGGGGCACCGAGAACGGCCCCACCCGGGGATGGGTCGCCGCCTATGATGCCGATACCGGGGCAGAAGCCTGGCGCTTTTATATCGTTCCCGGAAACCCGGCCGACGGGTTTGAAAATGATGCCATGAAAATGGCCGCGGCAACATGGACCGGCGAATGGTGGAAGCACGGAGGGGGAGGCAACACCTGGCACGGCCTCACCTACGACGCCGAATTGGACCAGCTCTACATCGGCACCGGGAACGGCTCGCCCTGGAACCGCAAGATCCGAAGCCCTGAGGGAGGCGATAACCTGTTCCTTTGCTCGGTAGTGGCCCTCGATCCGGATACCGGCGCGTATAAGTGGCACTATCAGACCACCCCCGGGGAAAGCTGGGACTTCAACTCCAACATGGACATTATCCTTGCCGACCTCACACTGGAGGGCAAACCTGTGAAAGCCTTGTTGCATGCCCCGAAAAATGGATTTTTCTACGTGATCAACCGGGAAACCGGCAAGTTGATTTCTGCTGAGCCTTTTGTGGAAACCACCTGGGCTACTCATGTGGATAAGGCGACAGGTCGCCCGGTTGAGGTGGAAGGGGCCCGTTATGAAGAAGGGCGGGCTGTTTTGACCCCCGGGGCATGGGGAGGTCATAGCTGGCACGCCATGTCATATAACCCAGAAACCGGCCTGGCCTATGTGCCAGCCCTCCATCAGGCATTCACCTATTCAGACGAGGGAATTGAGCTTGCCAACTGGCAGGCGGTGCCGTTTTACGGGGGCATGGGCGTAAACCTCAGCAACCCCGATCGGGAACCCCGCAACTATCCGGCCTCTCTCATCGGCTGGGATCCGGTAAAACAGGAAAAGGTGTGGTCGATCCCGCAAAACATTACCCCGAATGCGGGGACGCTTACCACGGCGGGCGATCTTCTTTTTCAGGGAAGGGCCGATGGATGGCTGCTGGCCTACGACGCCCGCACCGGGGCTGAGCTTTGGAGTTATGACACCGGCCTGGGGATTGCCGCCCCACCCATCTCCTATACCCTGAACGGGAAGCAATACATAGCCCTGCTGGTCGGATGGGGCGGGGGCTATGCCGGCATGGGGGGCGAGATGGCCTATAGCTATGGCTGGTCGTATCGCACCCATTCCAGGCGGTTGATTGCCTTCTCGCTCGACGGAAAGGCCGAACTTCCCCCTGTGCCACCTCCTAATTACCCCAAACCCATCGTGGATGCCGATTTTGAAATTGATGCCGAACTCGCCGAACAGGGGGCTATGCTATATGGCCTCTGTTCGTCTTGTCACGGGTTGAATTTGTTCAGCGGGGGCATGGCACCGGACCTGCGCGCTTCGGTTATCCCATTGGATTTTGCCACGTTTGCATCGGTGGTTCGGGATGGGGCAAAAGCAGACCTGGGAATGCCGCCCCGTCCGGAGTTTACCGATGAACAACTCAAGGCCCTGCAGCACTTCATCCGTCGCGGGGCGGCGGCCTTTGCGGGGCGCTACGATGCGTTCATAGAGGAAATCAAGGCCGGGAAATCGAAGGAAAGGACGGGCGGTTTCTCCCATTGACACAGCCAAATGGGCAGGCAGGGGTAATGGACACGAAGGAGAAAACAGCGTTATCCACCTATGTAGCGAAGCCCTAAGTTACAGCTCTTCTTTATTGCCGGGGTCGTGCTTTTCCGGCCCGGGAGCTTCGACCCCCTGGAAGGCTCGGGCCTGGTCGCCCTGGTCGGGCTAAGGGGCCGATAAATCCAAAATTTTGGGGTACCTTCTGGGTCATACTATGTGAATCGAAAAACCTGAATTCCCATGCAATCCCTATCCCGTCTTCTCCCCATGCTTCTGGTGCTGGCCGGGTGCCAGCAGGCCCCACCCCAATTGGAGGAAGGCAAGCCGAGTCCGCCGATCTTTGAAAAAGCCTATATCGATACCCACAACGGGTATTCTGAGGCGGTGGTCGTGGAGTCGGCAGGGGTCAGGACCCTCTACATTTCCGGTCAGGTGGGGGAGGGTGCCGACCTGGAAGCCCAAATGCGCTCGGCCCTGGCCAGGCTCATGAAATTGTTGGGCGATCAAGGGGCCTCCATGGCCGATGTGGTAAAAATGAATACCTACATCGTCGATTATGGACCCGAATCGCTGCAGGTATTCCGGGGAGTCCGAAAGGAGCTGATGGGGGAGGCCGATATGCCGGCCAGCACCCTGGTGGGCGTTGCAGCCCTGGCAATGCCGGAATGGCTGATCGAGATTGAAGCGGTGGCGGTTGTCCCCACATCCGACTAGGCCCACCTAAAACTGGAAATCCATGAAAAAGCACATGAATAGGGAACGCTGGCTGCGCATCGGTTTTATCGCCGGGATTGTGCTCTTTTTGCTCGGCAGCATCGACCCCCTGGAAGGCTCGGGCCTCATCGCTCTGGGCGGCATTATGCTGGCTGTGGTGGCCCGTCGCCTGGAAGACCCGCACTGGAAATATTACCGCCTGGCGGCCATCTTGCTGGTGGTGGGGGTGGCCCTGTTGTGGATCTTTTCGGCCCTGGGTGGTTTCGGGGGCGAAGCTACGCTGGCCTGGGGCTGGGCGTGGCTGCTGCTGCCCTACCCGGTGGGGTGGTTTATGGTGCTGGTGCTGTTTTATGTGCGGTTATTTGGTTCCCGAAAAGGCCAATAAGCGGGTTTCCAGAATTTTGTATCTTCAACAACCTCCATTTCTCGCTAGCTACTTATCGATTGGTGCGCCCCGGGGGTATGGGATGGCCGCCGGAAAAAGGTTTTTGCGCGCACAAGCCCCGACAATTGTAAATAAACAACCCTTACATATATTAAAAACAAGCAACTATGAAAAATGCCATGCGCCTGTGCGCAAGTCTGTTGTTGCTGGCTGCCTGCCAGCAAGCTCCCCAGGTAGACCTGGAAGCTGAAAAGCAAGCCCTTATGGAAACCTCCCGCCAATGGGCCCGTTCCCAGAGCAATGAGGAGTACCTGAGCTTTTGGGCCGAAAGTGCCACCGTGGCCCTGGAGGGCCAGCCCACGTACCATGGGCATGCCGAGATTATGGGCATGCTGGAAGGGGCCACCGACGTGCCCGGGTTCCACATAACCTGGGAGCCGTATGAGGCGCGCATAGCCGCCAGCGGCGACCTGGGCTACTTGCTGGAGCGCACCACCTTTACCATGAACGACAGCCTGGGCAACCCCATGGTGACCCGCTACCGCACCACCACCATTTGGGAAAAGCAGGAAGACGGTCAGTGGAAGTGCGTGGTGGATACCTATACCTCTGAAGTGGAATAGGCTGTGGCCTGGCGGCAGGCCTTAGGGGGCCCACCCGCCCACCCGACTTCAAGGTAACCACACCCCCTGCAACCGGAAAGCAGCCGAAGACAGGGGCCTGGTTTTTCATGCCATTCCCCGCCGGATTTCGTACCTTTCTGGTAGCTAAAATCAGTTGTATGAAAGCCGTGCTCCGAACCCTTGTTCTTGGCAGTCTAGTCCTGTCTGCCGCCTGCGGCCCCGAACGGGAACCCGCCACCGCCGTACTGTACCGCACCACCCCCGACCAGCAGCACCTGCTGCAGCCCGACACCCTCAAGGTGCAGGTGGGCGCCCCGGAAGGTTCCCTTCAGATTGCTTTGGATACCGCCCAGACCTACCAGACCATGGATGGCTTTGGCTTTAGCCTTACCGGGGGCAGCGCCCTGAACCTGCAGCGCATGAGCGCCCCGGCCCGGGCCGCCATTTTGCAGGAGCTCTTCGGAGACGGGCCCGACGACATCCGCGTGAATTACCTGCGGCTGAGCATCGGCGCCTCCGACCTGGACGAGTACCCCTGGTCGTACGACGATTTGCCTGAGGGTCAAACCGATCCGGAACTGGCACACTTTTCCCTGGGGTACGATACCCTGTACCTGATCCCCACCCTGAAGGAGATTTTGGCCATCCAGCCCGGCATCAAGCTCATGGGCTCGCCCTGGTCGCCCCCGGCCTGGATGAAAGACAACCGCGATACGCGGGGCGGCAGCCTGCTGGCTGAATTCTACCCGGCCTACGCCCAATACTTTGTGAAATACATACAGGGGATGGCCGCCTACGGCATCCGCCTAGATGCCGTTACCGTACAGAACGAGCCCCTGCACCCGGGCAACAACCCCAGCCTGCTGATGCTGCCCGAGGCCCAGGGCGAATTTGTGAAGAATCACCTGGGGCCGGCCTTCCGCGCGGCCGGTATCACCACCAAAATCGTGTTGTACGACCACAACGCCGACCGGCCCGACTACCCGATTTCCATATTGGACGACCCCGAAGCGGCGGCCTTTGTGAACGGCTCGGCCTTCCACCTCTACGGGGGGGAGATCGGCGCCCTGAGCGAGGTGCACGAAAAGCACCCCGACAAGGACCTCTATTTTACGGAGCAGTGGATCGGGGCCCCGGGCGACTTTGCGGGCGACTTCAGCTGGCACATCGCCCAGCTCATGATCGGGGCGCCCAACAACTGGTGCAAAACGGTACTGCAGTGGAACCTGGCGGCCGACGCGAACCAGGACCCCCACACCGACCGGGGCGGGTGCGACCGCTGCCTGGGGGGCATCACCATCGATGGCGATAATATAACCCGCAACCCGGCCTACTACATCGTGGCCCAGAACTCCAAATTCATCCC
>JAHECA010000032.1:0-4656 GCA_024642005.1 Robiginitalea sp.
AGGTTTGACATATTGAAATTGAACATCACGTTCCGGCTCCAGCGGTAGGCAAGGTCAAAATTAACGGTGGCAAAACCTCCCAATGGTCCGTAGTTGAAATTTTTGGGCGGGGTACGGGTTCCGGCACCCGTTGAGCTGCCCACCTGGTTGCCGCTATAAAAGTCGTATTGCTGGACAATCCTTGTGCCCAGGGACAGGGCGAGGCGCTCTTTCAGCAGGTTTTCGACGGTTATCCGGGCCGAACCCCTGTGGTTGGGGGCATTGATGCTTTTTTCATCGGGGGTGATCACCCCGTCGCGGTTGGCATCGTTATCCTCAAAGTCGGCATTCATCCAGGAATAATTAAGGTTCAGCTGTACAAAAGGGGCAAGCGCAATATCCACGCCGACATCTAACCCGTAGACCCGGGCCTTGCCATAATTGAAAAAAGTAAAGAAGGTGGCGCCCTGCAGGGTGTCATTGCTGACGGTGCCGGCAAAAAACGGGTTGTGGGCGACATCGATGCCATTAACCGACAGGGCCCTGCCACCCACCGGCTGGGCAGGGGTTATGAAGTTTTTACTCACCCCGTAATAGGCATTGGCATCTACCCAGATTTTTTCGGTGGGTTTTCCCTTAAACCCAAGCTCCCAGGTATTTACCTCCTCGACCTTCAAAGGGGCCGTGGTGCGCACCGATGCCGGGTCACTCACGGTGGCATTGTTCGGGATGTAGGTTATGCCCGTTCCGCCGTTGCCGAAGAAGAAACCCTGTATACCGGCATATTGATTTTGTATGGTCGGGCGGGCGTAGGCTTTGGCCCAGCCAAAGCGGATATTGCCCTGCCTCAGGTCTTTGACCAGCGTAAACTTGGGCGCGAACAAACCGTCGAAATTGTCATTCTTATCAAAGCGGAGGGCCCCAATCAGGCGCATGTCTCTTCGAATGCTTTTTTCGAGCTGCAAAACCGCGCCAATTTGCGATACCGAAATTGCCCCTGCTTCACCTACCAGGGTGGTGCCATTATCGGTATTGGGCTGCGCATTTTCGTAATCCACGCCAGCCACCAGGAACAGTCCGGCCTCCGGAAAGTGGTTGTGGTATTGCAGGTCGGCGTTGAACCTGCGGCTTTTCTCCCGAAAACGCGCGGCATTCAGGGCCGCCTGCTCGGCTTCATCCGGGGGCAAATAGCCCGGGCCCGGTTGGGTCCTCAGCCAGAAGGTCTGGGTGTAGGCCGAAAGGCTATAGCTTTCCCCAAGGGTTCCCCAGGTATTGTAGACATTCGCGTAAAAATGCGGGCTTCTGAAACGGGCCTGCAGGAAGCTGTAGCCCATCCCCCTCATCTGGTTGCGCCCGCTGGTGGTGACCTGTAAAAAATCGTGGCTGCTGGCACCGCCAGAAAGAATGATTTCGGTCTTTGGGTTGAAGGTGTAGTAGGCATGGGCCTCCCCGCGAAGGTGGCGGAAGTCAAAATTGACATTGCGCTCCGGGACGGCTATGCCGGAAGGGCCTATATACACACTGTCTATAAACTCGAACTCCCTGCCAACGGCGTATTCCCCTGTTATTTTATAGGCCCAGCGGTCATTGAGCTTCACGGCATGCCTGATTCTGCCACTGAGCTGATTCTGATTCCCCACGCTCAGGGAAGCCGATGTTCCGGGATCCTGGCGCGGGTCTCTGGTCAGGGTATTGAACACCCCGTTGTGCGCATTGGGGCCGTATAAGGCCGTTTGCGGCCCCACAACGACTTCAATTTGCCCGATATCATCCTTGATTGTGGAGCCATTGTTGAAGACGGGCAGTCCGCCGCTCAGGGCCGAAGTGCTGATGCGCCCGTCCACGATCTGGAGGATCTTGTTGTTGAAGGCACTGTTCAGCCCCCTGGCATTAAAAGTGGTACCATCTACTCCGTAGCGGGTAAATTCCACGCCTGCCTGCCGTGAATAAAGCTCACCCGGGTTGGATCCGGCAAATAGATCGAAATTCTTGGCAGTAAGCACCTGAACAAAAGCAGGGGCCCGGGTAATTTTTTCTTTTCGCAGCAGTGCTGAGACAATTACCTCAGAGAGTGTGTCAACGGCCACCGCCTCATTATCTTCCTGGGCTGAAACAACAGAAATTACCGCGAAGGAGGCGAGGAAAACAACTGTACCTGCTTTCATATGAGATGGATTTAAGTAAACGTGTTTCGGAAAGCCAAAGAAGATTGCCCTATCTGCCATCTCCTCATTCCCGGGGTTTAATCCTGTGCCTACTCCATCTCGTATGACCCTTCTGGAACAACTTGTATTCCGCGGTAAGACACTTGTAGAATTACAATTAAATTTAGACTTTTTTTTGAGATCACAAAATCATTGTCCCCAGTGTCCCTTTTTGTTAAAATCAGTGCCTAAAATTGTATTGTCGATGCTATCCTTCACCCAGGAACTACTAACCGGGTTTTTGACTGGCTTTCCATAATATATCCAGGAATTCCGGTGAGCGGGCATAGCGATCACCATCAGCCATTAACAAGTTGCCGGTTTGGATGTTCCGGATTTTCACGCCACAGGATCTTAACACCCCCGTCTCGTCGAAATACCGGCAACATAACCCGTTTCGATCAACTAATCAGGCCAAAGCGACATAAGGGCAGGAAACTAAGTCAGAAACAGGATAAATAGGGATGAAAATACCTTGGTCGCTATTTCTGTGATGTCTGTCTCGGGAAAGCGTATTTATGCCGTGAAAGATCAAGACGTACTACTTATATCTATACATTTGAGTTAAAAGAGGCATGTATGTCTGCCAGAGAATTTATACTATCCGACAAGAAGTGGTTTCGCCTTTGGAGACACTTGTTTTTTTGGTTCTTCTGGGCCTCTTTTTTTGCCTTAAGCCGGGCCTTAAACCCGGTGTTATATATGAATACCGGAGAATTTCGGAGTTTCTTTAAGTCTCTTGCCGAAGCCTTTTTTTTCCTTTTGCCTCAAACTTTCCTCGTATACCCGGTACTTTATTTTGTATTGCCATTGTATGTTTTCAAACAGAAGTATGTTCAGGGAATTATCTGGTTTGTTATATTTTTCTTTGTGGCACTGCTGATGCATGCTATTATTCTTATAAACATACCATGGGACAAAGTTCCCTATATTTCCAACGCCGAACTTTTCCTTACCACCAATACAATTCAGCAAAAACTATTCGTGGCCTACCTAGCCAGTGTGAATGGGTCTATAACCGGGGTCTCACTGGCTGCCAGTTTTAAGCTTTTCAAACACTACTACCTGAAAACGCTTCGAAACCAGGAATTGCAGCAGGAGAATTCCGAGGCGCAATTGCGGCTGCTGATGGCCCAGTTACAACCGCATTTCATGTTCAACACCCTGAACAATATTTACTCGCAGGCACAGTTAGAATCGCCTAAAAGCGCCAAAATGATCATGGAACTCTCGCACCTGCTCCGGTATATTTTAACCGAAGGCCGAAAGAACCAGGTGCCCCTGGAGAACGAGTTGCAAATGGTGGAAGATTACATCAACCTGGAAAAAATCAGGTATGATGAAAAACTCGACCTGCACTATTCCTTTCCAAACCGGGTTGGCGAGGTGGTAATAGCCCCGCTGCTCTTGCTTCCGTTGGTTGAAAACTGCTTCAAACACGGAGCGAGCAAAATGGTCAACAAACCCTGGATCAACATCAAATCGACGCTTCAAGACCATCGTTTTGAGATAATCCTGATGAATGGAAAAAAGAATTTCACATCTGCCCATCCTAACCGTCTAGGCACGGGCATTGAGAATGTGCGCCGCAGGCTGGAGCTGCTCTATCCGAACCGACATACGCTGGAGATCAAGGAAGATCAGGATGTTTTCATTGTTGATCTCACGATCGAATTGGCCCAGGAAGATGCCGTGGCAGCCGCATTGCCATCGCAACCCGCCATAGCCCTATGAAAAAATTTGAATCCGCAAATCCACGTTGCCTCATTGTTGATGACGAACCCCTGGCGCGGGATGTCATCAGGCGCTATTGTGAAAAACTGCCTGTGCTGCAAGTGGTCGGCGAATTCAGCAATGCCATAGAAGCCTTTGTATTCCTGCAATCCCATGAGGTGGATCTCCTCTTTCTGGACATAAGGATGCCGGAACTCCTGGGCACGGAACTCGTACAATCCCTTAAAAACCCGCCAAAAGTGATCTTTACGACCGCCTACAAGGAATACGCCTGGGACGGGTTTGAACTGGATGCGGTTGATTACCTGCTGAAACCCATCCGTTTTGACCGGTTTCTGAAGGCCCTGAACAAGGCCCTGCCCGGGCTGGAAAGCGATTTGCTGCAGGACGAGGCGGTTGCACCCGAACGAAAATCGGGGGTAGACTCCATTTATGTCCGTATTGACAGGAGGCAGGTGAGGATTATCCTGGATGAAATCCTGTATATCGAAAGCTCGAAAGACTATATCAAAATAAGCACCCACGACACAATGCATATTACCCGGCAAACGATTTCTTCAGTCGAAGCTTTACTTGATAAAAATGAATTTATCCGTGTTCACAGATCGTTTATCGTTCCCATCAAGAAGATTAAATCCTATACGCACGAATTGGTGGAAATCAACAAAAAGGAACTGCCGATCGGCAAGCTCTATCTTCCTCATTTTCTGCAAAAAATGGATTCCGGCGTTTTCGAATA